>JAQQAM010000102.1 GCA_028532905.1 Spirochaetales bacterium | reverse complement strand
ACACTTGATGAAATTAAGCCTATTCTTAGTAGAATAGAGCAAGGAAATAATGAGAAAATTATTGTAATTGCATTAAGAATTAGAGAATTTTCTGTTTTAAAAAGTGTTTTAACTGAACAAGAGGAAAATACTCTTATCAGTAATATAACATTAAGAGTTAAAAATGAATTGAGACGAAATAGTGCAATCATTGCTCCTTCATCTCATACGTTCTTTATTGCTATGAAAATCGGAGATGAATCAATAGAAAGTGTAATGGAGCGAATTGATCGAGCTGTTAGTTCTGTTAAGTTTACTGACAATATGAATTCAATTGACTACATTTCAGGTATTTCATTAGCTCCTGAACATGGGGAAGATGTAAACGATTTAATACATAAGGCAAATATAGCTCTTGAAGCAATATCAAGAGTAAAAAACAGCAAGTATCTACTTTTTGATCATAATGTTTTTGAAGAGATGAATCAATATTATAGAATAAGAAGCCAAATAGAAAATGCTTTTGAGAATAATGAATTTCATGTTGTATACCAACCTCAAAACAATGCTAGGACAAATTCAATCATAGGACTTGAAGCACTAGTAAGATGGTCAAGCTCTACATTAGGACCAGTGTCTCCATCCATATTTGTTCCTATAATGGAAGAAGACAATTCTCAGATTAAAAAACTAGGAAAGTATATATTAAAAAAAGTCATTCTAGAATGTAAAGATTTACTATCAGAACTATCATCAGACTTTAGAATTTCTATAAACCTATCATCTCAAGAGTTTATTGACATAGAAATCATAAGGGAACTAGTATCACTAATCCAAACCGAAGACTTCCCGTTGAAAAATATATCATTTGAAATTACTGAGACAGTATTGTCTGATGACTTAGAGTTTACCAACAATATCATTGAAGTGCTACATCATAATGATATTACAGTTGCTATCGATGATTTTGGTACAGGATATTCATCATTAGGATACTTAAAAAAACTAGATACAGACAAACTGAAGGTTGATAGACTTTTCATTAAGGATTATCCAGAAAATGATGATGGTTCAATCCTGAGAGCTATAGCTAAACTAGCTCATGAGCTTAATATGAAAATAATTGTAGAAGGTGTGGAAACGGAGATCCAGCGTCAGTTCATTATAGAGCTTGGTTGTCAGGAATATCAAGGATATTATTGCTCAAAACCAATACCAATAGCAGAAATAAAGAGATTACTTTAGATTAGAAATTCTGAGGGACATACAAACATTTTTCTCATTCTAACTCCGAAATTTTTTTTAATTACTTTTTTTATACTATCGACGTTAATGGATATTCCTTTATGGGATCAAAAAGAAATTCCGATTTGACACTAAAGTTAACAGGATTGGATGTGTTTTTGCCTATTAAGTTGATTTCCTGCTATATAAAAATGATTTTTTCAGCTGAAAAACCGGCAAGCCCTCCCGACCGATCGCAGCGGTTAGGGCCAGGGGGGAACCGGCGGCGCGGAGCAAGCCGGAGACATTCCCCCCGGTGGGCCCTTTGAGCGGAGAGCGGGTCCGGCCGGCAGGACGGCGGCCACAAGAGGAATCGTTTCCATTGTAAAATATATGTAAATCCTTCCTAAAAAAGACAAGGAGTCACTATTCATTGAAAAAAATCAATGATATATTCTGAAAAGTGAGTGTTCAATCAATTGCGTACAACACCTTCTCCCAGGGGATTCAGAAGGTCGATAGCAGATCTTTTCAGGCCATACTCGACACCGTTGCCAAGGGGAAATTTCCCGGCTCCCAGCTGTACCTGTATTTCAGGATGTTTTCAGAGTGGGAAGAGTCTCTGGACCCGTCGGAGTTCATTACCGATTCCGCCTTCATCCACAGATATAAACTCCCCCGGGAAGAGAAGACTGAAGAGCTGCTTCGGAAACACTTTACAGAGCCCGAACACATTTCAAACATCTTCAGTATTCTGAAAGAATCCTGGGCTTAAATCCCTTCTTCCGGCTTATTCCATAGAATTTCAGGGTGAGGGTATGTCATTCCGGGGCAGGGTTCTGAAATAATCGTAATCTCTGACAACTGTCTCAATGTCCAGTGAATATCTGAGAAAAACAAGAAGTGCCAGACTCTTGATATCCGAGGTCAGAGCCCGCCAGCTTTCGGAGAGCTGTTTCCGGTTATCCAGATAACTGTCAACCAGGGAAATATCTTCTGTACTGGTGTTTTGGGCATTCCGTAAGGCAGAATCCCTGGCGGATGCTGCGGCACGCTCAAACAATGAGGCTGTATCTCTGAGCTGCTTGGATTCTTTGAGCCAGCCCTCTTCCCCGCTGTCAAAGTAGTAGTGCATATAGGTAAAAGAGCTCTGTCGGCTCAACTCTGCGGAGATAAGAGCTTCTTCCCACTCTCTGAAGAAATACAGATAGGGATACACATTTCTGTCTCTGATTCCTCTTATTTCCTGGTAGCGTCTGGTACTGAGTTCGATTTCATACAGGTTGACCAGCGCATTACGGCTTCTGGAAGGCAGTTTTACTTCATCCAGATAGGAGTCGATGGTCTGTTCATCAAGTGTTTCAAAGAGATAGAATATCCGGTTAACCGGGTAGTCAGAGATCTTATCATCATAAACCAGCAGTGAGGCCCTCTGCTCCACCAGCAGGAGAAGGGACTGATAGCGGATCTGTTCCCGTTCGTGTTCCAGAGACTCGATCAGAAAAGGAAAGGCAATGCCCGCATAAGAGCGGACCGTTTCCACAGCCGACTGCCGGACGGCATCATCGTCATGATCAAAATATTCTACCAGACCGGCAAGCCCGTCCAGATCTTTGAGTCTGCCGATAATATCGAAACTGAGCAGGAGAGCCTCTCTCTCCATGGAGGGCATCCCCTTCATCAATGCCGGTATGCTTTCTGTTCCCTGGCGGAAGAGGATCTCTGCCGATTTGGCCGCAATCAGTGGGTCATCATCACTGAGGAGTTCTACCAGAACGGGTATGCTCTCGGGCTCAAGAATACCGTCTATAAGCTCCAGCACATTGAGCCTCAGTTCCCGGTTGGCTGTGAATCTCATTGTTTCATGAAGGGCGGGCAGGGCTTTTCTGTCAAATTCGGAGATGCCGAAGATGGCGGCGGTCCTGATTTCCGGTACTGGATCAAGAATAAAAACGATCAGGGAAGGAATGATTTCCGGATTGCCGAAACGGGGCAGGGTTTCTACGGCGGTCTGCCGGACGATGGGCCGGGGGCTTTTCAGCAGGGACTGAAACCAGGGGTGTTCATATTCATTGAGGGCGACAAAGCCCCGGGAGGCACTGGCCCGCACCGTTGGCCTGGGATCGCTGAACAGGGTGAGCAGGTAAACAGAAACATCCTGGCTCTCCTTTTTGCGGATCAGATCAATGGATGTGTACAGAACCCTGGATTCGGGAGAGTTCAAACCTCTTATGACGGCTTTATAGGATTCCTCCCACTGCTCCAGAATTATGGCTTCTGCCTCGGATGAGACATTCTCGTCTTCATCTGTCACGGCTCCCAGAAGGGCATCGTAAATTTTCTGGGATGGATTCTGCCCCATCAGCCTGACCACTGCCTGGCGGATCTGGGGGTCCGGCTCCTGAAGCAGATCAATGAGAATATCCTCGTCATTGTCCCGGACGGTATAGATCCGGTTCCGCCTCAGGATTTCTTCCATTATGGCCTGACGGTCATTTTCCAGTGTGAGACGTGTCGGATCCAGAACGGAACAGGCCGAGAGAGTCATGAGAAAGAGAACAAGCATAGAGATGTATCTGAATCTTCTGTTGATCTTTCTATCCTCCTCAGACCATAATGCACATAAATTTCATTTCCCTTCAGGAGTGTACACCATGAAAGGTATCATTGTCGCCGCAGGTTACGGAACAAGATTTCTTCCCGTAACAAAAACGATCCCCAAAGAGATGCTTCCCCTGATTAATAAACCTTCCATTTCCTTTATAATCGAAGAGTTTATCCAATCAGGCATTAAAGATATTATCGTCATATCTTCCCGCAGAAAAAAAGTTCTGGAAGATTTTTTTGACAGGGAGGTGGAACTGGAATCCGTTTTCTCCTCAGAAGGGGCGGATGCAAAGCTTGAATCCATTGCTCCCGGAGACGCCCGCTTTGCCTTTATCCGGCAGATGGAGATGAAGGGGACAGGCCATGCCCTGCTGCAGGCGGCTCCCCTTGTGGGAGATGAACCTGTGGTCGTCGCCTACCCCGATGATATCCATATGGGTGATAAACCTCTGACCGCCCAGCTGATTGACAGTTACAAAGAAACCGGATGTTCTGTAATGGCCACCATTCACAATCCTCCCCACCTGGAACGCTACGGTGTGCTGGATCTGGCAGAAGACGGGCTCCATGTAAAGGGGATGACCGAAAAACCGGCTCCGGGAACCGAACCCAGTCAGGAAGTCTCCATTGGTCGCTATCTGTACACTCCTGAGTTTTTCAAATATCTGGAAGAGGGCTGGGAACAGCACACAGGGGGAGAATACTACCACCTGTACGCTCTGCAGAAACTGATGGATCAGGGTAAAGTGGTTTACAAAGAGACCGAAGGGGAGCGCCTGGACACAGGGGAGCCCTCGGGATTCCTGAGAGCCACCCTTCGCTATGCCATGCAGGACCCTGAACTCAAGGCCATTATCAAGGAAGAGGCTGCCTCTCTCTAGGTCTGCCGTGGAGGATCAGTTTTCTCCGGGAGCAAGGGAGCCGAATGTGTAATGCTCCTGGGGAAACAGCTGCTTCTTCCTCTGAGCAATGGAGAGGATCAGCTCCCGGGAGGCTTTATGAAACCCTTCCCCCAGCTGTTCATAGGGCTTCAGAAAGTTGTCCAGTTCTTCGGCGACTTTCTCCTCCGGAGCAAAGGAAAGGTTCCAGGAAAAGATCAGAAAGAAGTAGAACAGCTCCCTGTCGGTGATGATTCCTGTAAAAGGTTCTCCCAGTTTCAGAAGAATATCCTTTACCTCTTCCACATCCTTGAGCCGGGCCCGTCCGGCCTGGCTTTCAATAAAAAACTGCCCCAGGATCTGATTGTCCATTCTGCGCTGCTTTTTTTTGGCTGATCCCATATGTCTTGTTTCCTTTCTTTCTTCTTGATTTGGATTTGTTGATTGGGAGCCCGGTTCTTCAGGACTGGGCTATTACTTCGTAGTATCCGGCCAGATCCAGGTACTCCTGCCCCTCTTCACTCTTGCCCCGTTTCAGACAGCCCCTGCCGTAAACGCTGCACTTTCTGGACAGCTCTCTGGCGGCGGGTTTCTGAAGCTCGGGGGAGAAGAACTCCTGATCCACCAGGTCTTTCAGTCCCCTGATTCTGAAGATTTCAATCTGCCCGTATTTTTCCGACAGCTGGTCCCCATGGCCGGCCCGCTTAATGGTAAGGGGTTCATCCAGAAAAGCCACAGTTTGTTCAGCTGTCAGACGGAGCCAGTATTCATAATCTTCGGCAATTTCCAGATCCCGGCGGAATCCCCGGGTCCTTCTGTAGAGATCGGCTTCGATCATCACAGTGGAGGGGCCGATAATACACTTTTTCAGGGCATCGGGAAAGAGAAACCCCTCCCGTTTATGATCCATCCCCGCCTGGGAGATGATTCTGCCCTCACGGTTCCACTCCTCCCTGGTGTGGGAAATGAGACAGTCGGGAGTGTTTTTGCGTAGAGCGTCATACTGATGCAGCAGCTTATCGGGCCGCCACAAATCGTCGGAATCCAGAAAAGCGAGAAACCGGCCGCCGGCTTTTTCGGCGCAGCTGTTTCTGACGGCCCCGGGGTAGCCGGAGTGATCCAGTTCCAGAACCTGAACAGAGATATCACCGTCATAATCCTTTAAATAGGCTCTGATGACATCCAGGGTATTATCTTCAGAACCATCATCACCGATAATAAGTTCAAGGGGTCTGTAACTCTGTGCCAGAACCGATTTCACTGCCTCAAGGCATTGGTTCGGGCGGTTATAGACAGGTATAATCGCTGACATCAGGGGAAGATCCGTATCCATACACTAACTGTATCATGACTCTGTCTGTATTGGACAGAGAGCAGGACAGAATCAGAGGACAAATCATGACAGAAAGAAAGTTACTCTACATATCCCTGGCCGCAACCCTGTTCTTCGCACTCTTCGGGACGGTCTGGGGCCTGTATACCAATTCGGGGATGATTATATTTGACGGGATTTACTCCCTGATCAGCCTGGGTCTGACGGCTTTGTCTCTGATGGTTTTAAAAGAGATTCAAAACTACAAGGAAGATGACCGTTACCCCTTCGGCAAGGCCCATTTTGAACCCCTTCTGATTATATTCAAATCGGTCATGCTCATTGGTATGTGTCTGATCTCTTCGGTGAATGCCGTGTCTGATATCATTGGAGGTGGCCGGGTTGTTGACCCCGGAATGGCTCTGGTTTATGCGGTGATCAATACCCTGGGCTGCGGAGCTGTGACTCTTGTGCTCCGGGGAGTGAACCGGCAGCTTGATTCAGGACTGCTGGATGCCGAATACAACCAGTGGCTGGGAGACACCCTCCTGAGCCTAGGTGTTCTGATCGGGTTTGCCCTGTCCTATATCTCTCTTATGACACCCTTCGGCTGGCTCAGTCCCTATGCCGACCCCGCTCTGGTGCTGCTCATGTCGTCCATTTTCCTGATTTTCCCGGTGAAAAGCTTTGTTTCGGCCTTTCGGGAGTTTATCTGGATTGAAGCGGATGATGAACACCGGCAGCCCATCCTGGATGAGGCTGAGCAAATTGCCCGGGAGCTGGATGCTGAATACAAACTGCGCATGGTGGTTGTGGGACGGGAGATCAATATTGAGCTGAATTTCCTGTTACAGCAGAAGAGTCTTTTGACCCGGGATATGGATGACATCCGCAAAAGGGTGGAAAAAGCGGCGCTCACCATACGGGAACAGCATTGGATTAATGTTAATTTTACGGAACTGCGGGAATGGTTGTGAATCTTGTGCGCCCTCAACTTGAGAATTCTCAGTTTCAGATATATGTTATAGGTATGAAAAGAATTATCGGGGCACTGGGTATATCCGCAGCCCTGCTTTGTACATTCAGCTGCAAGGAACAGCTCTTTACCGAGTATGATGATCAGAGCTTTCTCAGCACCACCAGCCTCTCCAGTGACAACTGGCAGCTTATGCCCGACTATTCTTTTGAATCCGGCACAACCGCAAATGATTATATGGACTACAGCCTGATCAGTAGCACAGGCGGCCCCGAGGGGGGACCTGTTTACAGGCTGGAGATTAAGAATCTTCTGGAGAACGGGGATTTTGAGGATACGACGGCATCACCTGACTGGGACCCCTGGTTTGTATATGATGAAATTAATAATATTGAAAATCCTGTTATTGTTGCCCCCACAGAAATTTCTGTTATCGATACTGGAGTCAATGAAGTCATTGATAACAGAACCGTCAAGTTTGTAATGGCCAATGATTTCAGACTGACCTTCCGTATCCCCTCCAATTTTATAAATCCCAGCACCTATGTCGGCGGTAAGAGCTACCTGTTTTCCATGGATTACAGAACGAGCTCAAATGAATTAAATATCTTCTTCGAGCCCAATTGGGATGCCACAAACGGCGGTTCTCTGGATTCCTACTCTTTTACTGCCTTTGGAGGCCAGGACGGCGTGGAAGAGGATCCCAACTCAATATATCTAAATACTTATCCTCCTTTGGACCCCTCAACCACCAGTCCTGAGGGGCCGAATATTTTTACAGCCATCAATACAGGCACCAGTCCGGTGGAGGACAGCCTGACCTTTGCCACTTCCGGTTCTCAGTCAGGTTACTTTGACAATTTTACTGTCATGAGAGATTCCTATGGAGATTTTGATTTACGCCTGCGTCTGAAGCTCCCTACAGATCACCGGGAAGACCTCCCTCTGATTGCCGGATACTACCGGTTTTCTGTCTGGGTAAAACAGGCGGCTCTGCCTGAGATAAACATGTATCATGCAGACCGTGTGGAACTGGGAATTACCGGATACGATACGGTGAACAACAGTAATTTTGAAGAGTACAGAGTCTATTACAAAGATTCGAAACTGTTCGACCTCTATTCCCAGAGAGACGGAGCAGTACATGACGGAAGCTGGAGCAGTGAATGGGTTCAACTAGTTTTTGAAACAGATGATACAGTACAGCTGCCGGATGAATCCAACAGCTATGCCTCTGTCATGGAGCTTACAATAGCTCCTTCAAACCCGGGCTCCACAGACAGCGGCTGGAACAGACTCTCACCGGGAGCCATATATATTTCCGAACCAAAACTGGAATACTCCTCTACTCCCTGGAACTGAATTATTTAACAATCATTATTTTTCTGATCTCATCCATATCCGGACCTACAACTCTTACGAAGTAGATTCCCCGGGCCACCACATTACCGGCATTGTTTCTGCCGTCCCAGACATACTGGTAGGAACCGGCAGCCTGACGTCCTCTGTGGAGGATTTTAACAAGATTACCGTTCAGTGTAAAAATCTGTGCGGTGACAACTCCGGGATTTTCAACTTCATACATAAGAACAGCCTTATCTCCGTTATTGGGATTGACCACGTTATTGAGAATGGTCACGCCGCCCCGCTGTTTTCTGATATCGCTGATAGAGAACTTCCAGGGTTCAAAGCTGAACAGATCAGATGAATTCTGCAGCCGGACACAGGGCAGGTCGTCTATCATAAAGATGAACTCCATAGTATTCCCCACTTCCATATCCCTGTCTGTAGACGGAATGACAAAATCGTGAAGTCCGTTACCCGGTGAATTGGCCGTGTTTACATACCGTGCTGCAAAGTTCCCCACAGGAGAGAGAATGGGATGATACTGGGGCAGCCAGAGATTACCGCTTCCATAGACTCTGGAATCTGAGACATTGGCATCAAAATACATTCTCATGGAGAGGTTCTGTACAGCTGATGCATTAATCCTGACCTGCATCAGAATATCCCGGTCCATGAGACGGCCGGTACCGTCGAATACTCTCATGGATGTTCCGGATTGAATATCCTCGTCATGAATACCATCGGAAGCCCAGACCGGCTCAACAATATCGATACCCAGGTCTGAAATTCTCCGAATGAATTTGTCTCTGTACGGGTTACCCTCTTCATCAAATACGGATAATGGTTTAACAACAATCCGTCCTGTGAAAATATCATTTCTTACCAGGGAATCGGACAATCTGAAAATAAAGTCCCTGTTTGCTTCGCCGCCGGGATACGCTTCTACTGAAACGATACTCATGGAACCGCCGGAATAGTAGAAATCATTTTCATCAATGCTGGTGGCTGCTCCCGCGTCTCCGTAAACTTTTTCAGAGAACTGAACATAAATCCAGTCATAACCGGGGGCTGTCAGAGTAAGGTCGATTTCCGGAGGTATACTCTCAACGGCACGAATCTGAGTAAAACTTCTCAGCCTGTTTCCCGCCAGGTCTGTCATTAAACCTGTTGTTTCATTATATCCGGTCCAGATTTTCGTGAGTATATCCCAGGAGTGGGCTGCTGGATTCACATCGATCGAAAAATAAGGATCATCTGGAGGCAGAATATCCACATTGCCGAAAACATCATTATTCACATTGGTACTGAAAGAGTTTGAATGGGGAACAAGGGGTGTAATTCCGGATGCCTCAAAGACAAAGGCATCGGGATCGCCGTAAGTAGTGAAAACACTGTCCCTGATCCCTTTGGAGCTATCAGGGTGACTGATATCGCTGTCCCAGGAACCTGAGTTCTGATAATAATCATCAAGAATATGGTATTCAAATCTATACAGTTTATTGCTGGCATTGGCCAGGGGAATCACTTCAGTAATACCGGCAATCTTATAGGGAGCCACCCTGGGAGGATCAACATCCCACCCGGTACCGCCGACCCAGCCCACATCGGGAAGATCGGTATTGACGAATCCTGTATTGACAGCTCCCGTATTCCCGGAGGCATCCCGAACATTGGGGGTCACAAGGCCTGTAAATGTATTAGGCTGAGTCATATCCATTCCGGATTCGCCAATATAGCCGGGCCAGGTGGTTCCATTATGAAAAGAGGCGATACTGATCTGCAGCTCATAGTCATTCGATCTGTCCAGGACATTTACCTGATCTGTTCCATCATTGGAACCGGTAAAGTAACCACGGGATTCTGTACTGCCTGTTTCAACAGAGCCATCGTAATCCAGAATTCCCGGTATGGTGACTGCCGAACTTGTGATATTGGGAATATGTCCGAGATATTTTGTACTGCCGCCGTCCAGATCATACGCATTGCTGCGCACGGTCGTTGGTGTTGCTCCAAAACCGACAAGGGTTGCTCCGCCGTCTTCTGTAAACTCTACTGCTTCCGAGAACCGGATATGCATATAATTATGATAATCATATCCGTCAGCTGTAGCACCGTGGTTATCGGTTTTTACTGCAACAACAAGAGGAGGACATTCATCTGTTGTGGCCGTGAAGTGACCGCCGATACCGGCCTGATAGTCCCTCACAGGAGCCTGGCTGCCGGCATTATAAAGCATGGATTTAAACAGCCCGAAATCCGGGATAATTGCTTTATCTGAACCAGCAGAATCCGTACTCTGAGCGACAGCCCCAGCGGAAAGCCCAGTGGCATCGGTATTCCAGGTATCATCCACAAGTACGTAAAAAGAAAGAAGATCTCCAGCTCCTGTGGTTGATACGGGAGCCATACCGCCCACAGGATCATCCAGATCTATGGAAACATAAGCATCTGTGATGGAAGGGGCACCGGCGCCTCCCCCGTCAATATTCATCTTAAGATCATCCAGTCTTCCGGAAGTTGCTGATATTGCAGCCTGAATCTGATTGTTTGTATTCTCTACCATCTGTGTGAATGTAAGACGTAAATAATTATCCCAGACCGTTTCTATGCTGGCTATCTCAAGCCGCTCAGGTCCAGTAGAATTCAGAACCCATCCTTTCGCATCATTGGATGTTGCATTCGTTCCACTGAAATAGGGAGTATTATTTGTTCCATCGGTAACACCATGACCCGAGTTATTAGCCGCGACAAATACCGGGGCCGCCACTGTCCCATTAGTAACAATGGGATCCGGCGCTGCCGCATCATTGAGCAGAGAATAGGATACGGTTCCGTTAAAATAAACATTGTAGGGAGAACCCCAATTGGTAGAGTCTGTACCCAAATTGAATGTTGGAATTGCCGCATTATTATCCTGAACATTCAGATACCAGTTTGCCGTTCCGGTAAGGTCTGTTCCATTGACATAGAAGTTGGCACCGCTTTCTATCTGGCTGGCATCCAGAGGAGAAAAGACGGCATCATAATTCCCAAGTAAAGGATCATGGGGTAGAAGACCGTTAAAACGGTCATCATAATCAAAACGGTTATCTGCCACGGGCCAGTCCGGATCATTAGGATCGAACCCCGATCCGAAGACCACAAAGTCTCCCCCGCCGTTGTTGGTGGTGTATAACCGATTACCGTTCAGATCCAGAGTGCCGCTGTAGAAGACAAATTTGCTGACAGTTACATTTGACTGGAGGGTCAGAGTAAATGCAGAATCATAATCCAGATAGACATCACCCAGACTGATATCTCCGAACTGTATGTCTCCTGCCCCCGCATTCATTTCACCGGCTCCAGGAGCTCCTCCGTTCAAACTGAAGAGGATTTCACCAGCTGTAGTATTGAACCGCTGGTTATTTCCTGTGTTGTAATCCGCACCGGTCAGTTCAATCAGTCCGGCTGCATTCACAGTCAGTGTGTTATCGGAACCGGCCTGAGCTGTTGTTCCCACAGAGTATAAAGCTACATTGTTTCCGGAGATTGTAATATCTCCGATAGTTTCTCCCACGCCGCTTCCAATAGCAGCATTAATGAACTGAATATCCCCGGTTGCTGATGAGACTGACAGATCCATACCAGTCAATCCATTGACATCAGCATTGAATGTAATATTTCCAGCACCCGCTGAGGAGACTGTCAGATCCGTATCATTTATACCGGTAATATCCGAATTGAATGTGATACTGCCGTCACCGGATGATGCAATGGAAATCAGATTGGGGGCGAGACCGAGAGTATCTGTCAGATTCAATGGATCGTTAATGTTAATAGTTCCGTCAACAGTCGAAATATCTGCATCCAGACTGATGGACACTCCTGAACTGATTGCGGTGTTACCGTTACCGCTGGAGAGACTTGATCCCAGAGTGACCAGACCTGTGTGATTAATTGTTATGAGAGAATCCGTAGTTGTGATGCTGGCACCAGTATTATCAAAAGTACTACCGGTACTGCTGAAACCGTTTGGTACAGTGACTGTACCATTAAGATCGACAGCACTGCCGTTGGTGATGGTCATGGAGTCGGCATCAATACTGCTGCCTGCCGTAACACCGGTGGCGGCAGCAGTAACAGAGAGTGTTCCGATTGGTCTTGTGTTTCCGACAGTGCCTGTCATAGTAATCAGACCGCCGCTGTTTAAAGTCAGATTCCGGACAGCTGCGGCAACATCATCTTCGATAGTCCCGCTGAAAGTGATATTACCAGCGGAGCTAGTCAGTGTACTGTTGCCGCCGTTCAAAACAACATTGTTATTAAAGAGAATATTTCCGCTAGTATCCACCAGAGATGTCATCAGTACGGTACCAGTGGCAGTCAGGCTGGCCAGATCGACTGTGGTTCCAAGATTAGAACTGATCGTACTGGTACCGGCCGATATAGTCAGAGTCTGAGCTCCTGAAAAATCTGTTGCTATGTTGATGGTTCCGCCGCCGGCATCCAGCTGCACCGGACCTGTCAAATCTATCAGAGTTCCTCCGGAGATATCGATAGCCCCTCCGGTTTTGGTAATATTGTTGGCCAGAGTACCGTCGTTTAGAGCAACATTTCCTGTTGTTCCGCTTATGGTACCGCCATTCTGATGAATCAGATCACTGACTGTCAGGTCATTTGTACCTGTCGCAAAATTGCCTGTACCTGTTGTAAGGATATTGGAAACTGTAACATTGCTGCTCTGTGAAGCAGCTGCTGCAATAGTCAAATCATAAAAACTGTCCACAGCCGTTATGGATGGATTGGCTGCTGTCAGAGAGACTGTTCCACTAGTGGCTGTAAACGTACTGGTAGCTGCACTCTGGTTCCAGTTGCCACTAACCGTCAGGGTTCTGCCGGTTCCCTGCAGAGTCGCTGTGCCGGACAGATTCACATCTCCAGCGATACCAAGATCACCTGAGCCGTCAGCCGTTCCCGCCGTCAGGTTGAAGTCCGAACCAAGGGTTCCCGCTCCTGTTCCGTCATATGTGGAGGCTGCATTGCTGATGGTCATAATGCCGCCTACAGACAGGGAGCCGGTCGTATTCACTGTCAGGCTTCCCCCTGTCAGATCAGCCGTACCGGTCACATTCAGAACGCCTGCTGTATGGGTCAGACTGCCGCCGGAGACAACAAGATTTCTTCCCACATCCATTGCAGCAGCAGAGCTGTAGGTATCCGCTATGATGGTCAGGTCATAAAAGCCGTTGGCACCGCCGGCATTGGTTATGGTATGGCCTCCGGCAGCATCCCCCCCGAGAGTTACGGAAGAAGTACCGGCTGTAAAAGTTCCCCCTGTGTTGTTCCAGTTATCACCTACAGTGATTGAGGATGCTCCGGCTGTAACGGTTCCTGTATTGGTATAAGTACCTGAAAGATTCAGAACATTACCATTAGTTATCCAGTTCCCAGTGCTGTTTGTTAGATCACCACTTATGAAAATACTGTTATTCTGGCCGGTTCCTCCACCAGCTGAAACCGTCAGATCTGAAGGTCTGGCAGTACTGACAGCTGAGGTTCCCACAATCCCTGAAAATGTTAGAGAACCGGTTCCAGCCGTCAGATCCAGCGTCCAGGGATTGTTATCTGTATTCAGGGTATCGCTGAACACGATATTTCCGACTCCGCCTCCCGAGTTCAAACCGCTGTTGGCGGTCAGAACAACCGGGCTATTGAAGCTCAGATTGCTGTCGGCTGTCTCAATATTGGCACCCAGATTAATCACCGAACCTGTCAGTGACACTACCGTCAGTGGTGTCAGAGCCGCTCCCGAATCTCCCAGACCCGCAGTGATATTGACTGCAGCTCCACCGGCATCAACAACCAGATCAAACCCGCCGGAAAAGGTGCTGTCCAGGGTAATCGCTCCCCCTGTGGGAGTCGTTGTCAAACTCGTCGTACCCGTCAGACTCACCGCTCCGCCGCTAAAGGAGATCACTCCGCCATCCATACTGATCCCGCTGCCAAGCGTTCCGTCTGTCACAAGCACCGAACCCGTTGTTCCTGTGATACTGGCCAGGGCATTCTGATGATCCAGGTCTCCCACTGTCAGGATACGGGCCGCCGGATTCACCGTTCCCGCTGTGATCAGCAGGGTACCGGTCACATTTACATCACTCGCACTCAGAACCCCACCGTCATCAAGGCTTAGATTGTTAAAAGGATCTGCTGCTCCACCACCGGTGATGATGCCAGGATTGGTGGAGGTAAGATTGATGGTGTTCCCTGTTTCATCCCAGGTAAAGTTAGCCGATGAAGAATTCCAATTCCCTGCTATCTGATGAGTGAAGGCTCCCGCCGTCCAGTCTCCCTGGGTCATGGTAAAACTGTTGGTGACAATCCAGATGCCCGTACTATCCACCGTGTTGGCAGCTCCCGCCTTGTTAATAGATAAATCATAGAAGGTATAAGCACCTGCCGATGATGCTGCGGCTTCATCAAAAGTTACAACTGAGCTACCAGGGATAAAAGTTCCACTCAGACCAAAGTTTGTTCCCACATTGATCACTGTGACATCTGTACTGGTCAGATTTCCAGCGCCGCTCAGACTGCCGTCAAAGTCCAGGGTAAAAGCTCCCACACTCCAGGTTCCTGCCGTAAGAACAAGATCTCCGGACAGGAAGACATGATTGTTCTGATTGACCGTACCGGCTGAAACTATGGTAAGAGTCGAAGGACGGGTCGTACTCCCGTCGGCTGTTCCCACAACGCCTGTAAAAGTCACATCCCCGGTCCCAGCCGTCAGATCCAGAGTCCAGGGATTGTTGTCTGTATTGACTGTGTTGCCGAAAGCAATATTACCAGCTCCGGCTCCTGTTGAATATGCAGAGTTGCCTGTCAGTGTCAGCGCCGAAGTAAAACTAATATTATTGCCGGTGGTTGCTATATCAGCAGCCGATTGAACATCTCCGGAACCATCCTGTGAAAATACACCGTCAATATTAAAATCCGCAGATCCCCCAAGAGTCAGCAAACCTGTATTTGTTAGAGTTACATTCCCATTGGTAGTCCCTGTTACTGTACCGGAAAAACTGCCGGTGGCCATATTCAAGTCCAAACCTTCGTCATCAAAGGCTATGGTTGAAGAAAAAGAAAGAGCACCGCTTGTGTTCACAAGAAGACCGCTTAGAGCACCACCGCTTCCCACTGTAGAAGTAAAATTGACATTCCCAGCCCCAGCAGCTAGCTCAAGCAAACCATTTCCAGTAACATCTCCGGCAAAACTAATGACTCCACCACCGCTGTTTAAGACTACATCTGATCCGGCACCATTATCAGCGATTGTCAGGGTGCCAGTTCCAGAAAAGAGCAGATCCGCAGCATTTGTTGTAATATCAGCTGCCAGACTTATAGCTCCGTTACCATCAACGTTGAAGCCAGCATCACTGCTGACAGTGGAAGTTGGTGGGATGGTCAACACGCCTGAATTGGTGATGTTCACTGAACCTGCACCAGTTGTAGTGATTCCTGTTCCAAAAGTAAAAGCTGTCCCATTCAGATCAATACCGCCAGAACCGCTGGTACTGAGGCTGCTTACAAACTGAGTGGTTCCGGAACCTGCGGTCTGAGACACTGTACCAGCACTTACATTTCCAGAGAACGTGACATCTGCAGCGCTACTAATACTCAAATCATCAATTGGATTTGCTGTACCGATGGCACCGGTAACTGTGATATTGCCGGTACCAGAACTCAGTGTTAAATCCCAGGGACCAAATCCGTCATCATTTATAGTTGAGGCAAAACTTATAAACCCTCCCCCTGATACAAGAGAGGAGTGTCCGGTGAGACTCACTGCATCCCCAAAACTGATATCACCGCCAGAAGTGTTGATACTCCCTCCGAGATCGGCTGTTCCAGCAACAGTGATATTGGCTCCAGCTCCGGAATTGGTTATTGAACCAGAATGAC
This sequence comes from Spirochaetales bacterium, assembly GCA_028532905.1. Taxonomy (GTDB): domain Bacteria; phylum Spirochaetota; class Spirochaetia; order DSM-2461; family DSM-2461; genus Oceanispirochaeta. The sequence continues at coordinate 11,456 of JAQQAM010000102.1, read as the reverse complement.
CGAGATCTCCACCTACCTCAAGTAAAAATCCTCCCAGATCGAGAGAAGCACCAGCCTGTATTGTCAGGTTATTTATACCGTCAACACCACCGGAAACAGCTCTTGTAAGAATGGGGTAGACAGTCCCAACAACGGGAATGGTCGGATTATCGGTTGGACCGGGAACTGTACCGCCAGCCCAGTTGGTACCGTCAAACCAGTCATTGTCAGTGCTACCATCCCAAATAAAATTGGAAAACTGAACATCTCCCGACGCACTTCCGTTGTTGTCAAAACCACCGCCAATTGTCCAATTGACTGACACCGTCTCAAGTACTTGAGCTCCATTGGTGATATCAATCCAACCAAACCCGTCATTATTGGTCGTTAATGAAAGATCTGCTACGCCATCCGAAGAGTCTGAAACAGTAGAACCTCCTGTAAGACCTAATGTCAGAGTCATGGACTCCAGATGATCATTACCCAGATTATCTTTTATCTGAAAATAGACCCTCTGAGTTCCTCCGATGGGAGCTGAACCGTCACCCACATCCACAATCACAGCATTTGGGGTATTACCATAATTCGAAAAATCAACGGAATAAATTTTCAGCATATCATTTGTTGATGCCGGCATGGCCACAGTATCATTGGAATAGTTATTTCCATAACCGTACCAGTAGTAAAACTCAGTTGTGTTATTTGCGCCTAGTGTACTGACAATTCGATCTGTCCAGGTTTGGTTTTTTTTGCTGTCCATATCGACTTGATAACTGTCATTCCGGAAAGTATTGGAAGGGGTTGATAAGGGAACACCAGCTGAATCGGGACCACCGAACCAGGATGTATAACTGGTTCCACCATTATCACCATCATGATTTGAGAAGACTATATAATTACCGGTTGTCACCGAGTTGGGAACAAAAGGATAAAAATAAATTTCGTTCCCGTTTTTAAGATCATTCTCCATATCGTAATTGATTGAATAGGCAAAGGATGTTGCACCCGAGATACTATTCCCGGAGGGAGTAGCCTCACCATTACCCCCTGCTGCATCGAATACATCAAATTGGAAACCATTTTTGTAGGGAGCTGATGCTCCTGTAGGAATAGAGGCAATAACTTTAAAATAGGTTTTTGATCCGATAGTCTCTCCAACACTCATCGAAACAGCCGGAAAATACCACCATCCATCTCCATTGGCAACTCCGTCAGCAACAACAAGAGTTTCTTCAGCACTGGCACCTGTACCAATAGCTTCGGCATCATTAGCGAAAGTCAGCTGTCTGGTAGTCGAATTACTATATGCTTCCTCACCGACTAGATAAAATGTATTATTTTGGGGATCTAAACCAGGAATTTGATTCCTCTGATCTTCCTGATACGTTCCTACACAAGCTGGAGATCTCACTCCAAAATAAAGATCTCCTGTCGTTGTGGCTGGTATCTCAAAAACAACTAGTTGATAGGAATCCAATGATCCATATGTTGTAGAGGAAGCAACTTTTAACCACCCGTCTGGGGGCATAAGACTTGTACTCTGCCCGAAAATCACTGGAGAGAGAATCATAAGGAGGACAAATACTACTGATAATCGGTGGAGACGCTTAATCAAATGCAATACCTCACGTTCAATATACCATAATTCAATTTGGAATTCATATGAACAATAAAAAAATGAAGACAGCCTGGAAGTGAACAACCTGTTTTATTCATTTTTTCGACATAGAGACATTGAATATCAAGTTATCTTTCGCATAGACTCATCCCCATGCAATTCACAATAATCCCCGAAACATGCACCAACTGCGGCATCTGCAGTACAGAGTGCCCGTCAAAAACAATTAGAAAAGAAGAAAACGCAGCCAGAATCATCAATGAAGGCTGTATAGAGTGCAGCCACTGCGGCATGGTGTGTCCTGTCAATGCGGTGAGAGTGGACGGCTCCGAACTCCCGGCCTACCCCGCGGATCTGAAGAGCCTGACGAAAGAGGAAGCAGCCGACCATCTGATCCAGAGTAAACGCTCGGTGCGCAGCTACAAAAAGGCACCCCTTACCAATGAGGATCTAAAGGCCATTATCCTGGCAGGTGAAAAGTCTGCCACAGCTACCAACTCCCAGCACTGCGATGCTCTGATTTTTCAGGGGGGAGAAGTGGCCGCTCTTGCCTCATCCATTGCCCGGATTCTGCTGAAGTTTACCAGAATCGGATTAAATCCCGCGGGGCGGGCATTGATGAAACTGGCCGGTCTGAAGCGCTATGCCGACAAAGAGGTGGTCACCGGCTTCCACAGGCTTCTGCAGAAAACCCTGGAAGGGAAAGCCGATCCCCTCTTTTACCAGGCACCGGCAGTTGTGATTCTCACCTACCCCAAAAAGGGCAAACGTTTCGGTCTGACCGACTGTGGCATCGCCGGTGAAAACATGATGCTCGCCGCCCACAGCCGGAATATCGGGTCCTGCATGATCGGTTTTGCCCAGGTGGCTCTGTTCAGCAGAAAACAAAGATCCCGCATCGGCATACCCAAAGATAGACAGATCGGTCTGATCTTCACCCTGGGATACTCAGACAGCAGATACTACCGCTACCCCGCCCGGAAAAACTGGTCTCATATCATCTGACCTTTTTCTCTCCGGCCGCCGGGCTCAGGCCCGGAACCGGCTCTCCGCTAAATGCCCTTCTCCGGCACCTCATGAATCCGGCTCTGTCACCGCCGCCGGGAGGCTCCGGGGCATATCACTGCGATCCGGCGGAAAGATTACTCTGATGAAATAAGCCTTTGACTCAGCCACTCCATCAGATCGGGCATTATCCCAGGAAACCGGGTGTTCTCCAGAGGGAAGTCATCGGCAAATGACACTTCCTCAATTTCATACTCAGCCGGCAGGGAATCAAAGGATTTAATTTCCGCTTCATAAATACTGCCCCAGCTGATCCTGCTGCCATGATCCACTGAATACTGGGCAATCCGGCTCATCGTATACTCCCGGGCTCCCGTTTCTTCATAAAGTTCCCGCCTGGCGGCCTCATCCATTGTTTCTCCGGCCTCCCGGTGCCCGCCGGGAAAACACCAGTCCTCCCGCCCTTTCAGACGGACAATGACCCACTGGCCCCTGTACCGTGCCGCAATAACCATATATTCCAGCAGGGAATCCTCTGTTGTCCCGTCGGGGACGATGCTGTGCAGATCCAATTTATCCATAGTCTGATACTAACCTGTCTCAGGTCATTTAAGAAAGGAGTATACCTAAGACCACCGGGGCAGATCTGGCCAGAACATTCAATTATGAGCCCAAGCTCATATTTTCTTACGATAAAAACGATATTCAATTGACAGGCAGGAATATCAGTTCATAAAATGATCTCCATGAAAAATATAATTAATAAAATCTTTTTAAAACGATACACCGCCGGTGACCCTCAGAAACGTCAGCAAATGGCGGCACTGGTTTATATCCTGATGAGCCTTGTTATCATCGCTCTGGCAATTACTCCTACGGTTCCCAATCCTAGTGAGCAGATTTACTTGCTGGGCATGGCTCTTGTCTGCCTCCTTATTCTTTTGGTCATCCGCTCCGGACGGGATGAAGCCGCGGGAATCGGAACCATAGCCTTCCTGTCGGCAGCGCTGGCAATGCTGGTGATAAGCAGAAATACATCCGAATATACGGAGGTTTATAATTTTCTGGCAGATATCTACCAGCTGGCTTTTCTGGAAGCATTTATTCTGTTCATCACTCTCATGATTACCACCCGGACAACTCATGCCATCGTGGGAACGGCAATAGCCTCTGTTTCTATTCTCTACTATTTTTTCTTTTTAACTATGCCCGGATATGCTGTCACAGGAGAACCTGTCCCCTGGGCCGACCTGCTGATTCCCCTGTTCCTCATACTGTTCTCAGGAGTTATCGTCATCAGCTCCAATAAAAGACGCTCCCGTCTTCTGGACAGGGTTTCTGAGGAAGCCCGTAAAAGTGAAGAGAAGGCAGCCGCCCTGGGCCGGATTGTTTCGGATCTTCAGAAGGATTTTGATACAGGCAACAGACTGGTGGTCTCTGCCGAACAGCTGACCGGAGCGACGGACAGTCTGAGAAGCATGTTCCAGGATATGCACAGCGAGATGACCAATCTGATGAGCTCCTCTGCAAAACTCCTGGACACCGGAAAGCAGGTCAACAGCTCATCCAATGAAGCCTCCAGTGCCAGCGAGAATCAATCCGCCATTGTGGAAGAGACCTCTGCCGCTGTGACGGAAATGTCCAATGCCATAGAGAGCATCTCGGGAATCGCCTCCCGGAGAAAAGACAATCTGGAGCAGCTGACCCGCAACACCGGGAACACCGAACAGATCCTCAAAGCCTCATCCGAATCCATGACCAATCTGAAGGAACTGGTCTCATCCCTGGAGGATGTAAACGGCGTGATCGGTAAGATCTCGGCCCAGACCGGACTGCTGGCCATGAATGCCGCCATCGAAGCCGCCCACGCGGGAAATGCAGGGAAGGGATTTGCCGTTGTAGCCGACGAAGTCAGAAAGCTTTCCGAGAATACAAGCGTCAACGCCAAGAGTATCTCAGGAATACTCAAGGACATATCCCTCTCCATTGAAGATGCGGTACGCCAGAACCAGTCGGTTGCCAATTCCTTCCACTCCATAAAAGATGAAATACAATCGGTGGTGATGGGGATAGATGAAATTCTCAAAGGGATTTCGGAACTGGCAGCGGGAACCTCACAGATCAATGAGGGAACGGTTCAGTCCCTGACAGCCACAACAGAAGTGAAAACAGGCATCACCTCGGTGAGCTCCATGGTGGATGAGATATACGGCAAAATCAACATCCAGAAAACAGCGGTAGAAACAGTTCTGAACTCTGTTGAACAGGCTCTGGACAAAGTGGATGCCCTGGGGCACACCGGTGCGGAAATAAGGGAAGTGGGCGAACTGAATGCCCGGAACCTGAAATCCTTAAGCAAACGTCGGCAGAACAGCGACCGGGAGTCTTCAGAGCTCAGCGCCTGATTCAGAGGGGGCGCCGTCCCCTCTGCTCCGGCCGGTCATTAAATTTCGCGTTGGCCAATAAAAAAGAAGCAAACTTTCAATCACCAGATAAAACTCCCCTGTAATCAATTTATCTACACAAAGGGAGTCCTTATGAAACACTGGAAACAAATCATTCTGAGTGCTTGTATTACGATTGTCCTGACCGGCTGTATCAGCACCAAACCACTCACCCCCATAGAGGACGTGGATACAGTCCACCCGGCCTTAATTATGAAGGGCAGTGAAGAAATTGAACACAGTCAGGCCTCGTATTTCATCGGCGACGTGGAAATCAAACGGGTCAATAAGACCGGATTCTATAAAATGTTCTATTTTGCTGACCAACAGTATATGAGCAACTGGTACAGACTGATCCGCTTTGTGCCGGGAGATTACGATATCCGCTTTGCCGTTTCACAATATCAGTCGGGCGAGATTGATCTCACAATGGAAGAGGGGAGAATATACAGGCTGGATATGGATGAAAAAACGCTGAAAAGCTGCAAAACAGACGGAAGCGATCTCCAGGAGACCATGCTCTTGATCCGTTATTAGACGGCATTCTTACTTAGTAGCCATCCTCCGGCGGCGGGAGATCTGAAATGCGGGATATTCCTGTTTGGCTCCCGGGCGGAAGGAACGGACCATTATGCCTCCGATTTTGATGTTGGCATTACCGGTCTGGAAGAACAAGACCTCAGTGATTTGAAATATGCCATTCTGGATCAGACGGAGGAGAGCATCATTCCCTGGAAAGTGAATATTGTAAATTTTGACACTGTGAGTGATTCCTTTAAACAGACGGCTATGACCAAGTTCATCTTGTGGAAGACTCTCCAGGCCTGAAGCCACAGCCGGGACTGGAGCGGTAGCATTCACAGTCTCCTCAGAAAATAATCGTGGGTTATGGGTGTTTTTCTGACGAGTATGCTAAGATCCCTGTCATGCAGAAAAAAACGTCACTGGTCTCCCGAATCACTTTGATCTTTGTTCTTACGTCTGTGATCTCCATTTTTTCATACACTCTGGTAGTATTGAACAATACATATGAACTCAGTAGAAAACAGATGAAGAATCTGACAAAGACTCTCAGCAGCAGTGTCATCGAAAATACCGATCTCATTCTGAACAATATGGACAGAGCATCCATTATCCTTCTGAATTCCCAGGAAGTAAGAGATGCTATTTACATTTTACAGGATGAAACACAGGACTATTTCTCCCGGAAGGAAAGTTACAATTTCCTGATGTACTCAGCCTATATGTCCACAACCACAAGGGAGTTTTTTACCATTGCCTATTTTGGAAAAGACGGAGAATTACTGGCCTCCACATATCCCATGAAGAATGATTCGAACAACCTTTACCGGAATGCTCCTTCCATCAGAGACAATCCGCCGAGCCCTCAATCCATTCTGCCTCCAGAGAATCACACGTTCCGATTTGTACAGCTTTCTGATCCCGTAATCAGTATCAGATCCATGCTGAATCCTCAAACAGGAACCATCGGAGGGTATATTGCTATTTTCGTCAGCGCCAGTAGATTCGCAGACTGGCTGGAATCAGAATCAATTCCGGGAAGCTACAGCAAAATTATCCTCAGTGATGCCAATGAACTCATTTCAAAAAACACTTCAGACTTTGATAAGGATTCTGGAAATTACATCAGTTCCAGTACGAGTAGTACCTACAGCGGATGGACAGCAACCATTGGCCTTCCTGTCAAAGACTATATGACGGCAGCCTTCAGAAGCAAACTCCTGGCTCTTCTGTGGCCGATGCTTCTCATAATCGGATCGGTGTATATCCTTCTGCGCATTCTCCGGCGAACCCTTCATCCTCTGACTATCCTGTTAAGCAATCTTGATAAGGTGCGCAGCGGCGATTACAGCCATACAATAAAGGAAACAACCGGGTTTTCCGACATCGATATTATTTTCTCTGATTTCAATGCCATGACCAGGGAAATAGACAGGCTGATAAACACAGTGTATGCCAATGAGATCCTCTTTCATAAGGCACAACTCCAGATTCTGAAACTGCAGATCAGTCCTCATTTCTTGTACAACACACTTCAGACCATAGAAGCTATGGGAGAAATCAATGATGTACCTGATGTAAGTGAAATTTCTCATCTGCTGGGGAAACTGCTCCGCTACAACCTGAAGAGTAATGATTTCGTCTCACTGGAGGAGGAGCTGGACTCAGTCAGGGATTATTTGAAAATTCAGCAGATGCGCTTTGAAGACTCCCTGCATTATCACTTTCAGATTGACAATGAAACCAATGGTCTGATGATTCCCAAGTTCATTATCCAGCCGGTCATTGAGAATTGTATAATTCATGGTCAGAGGGAGAACCTGCAGCCCCTGCTGATAAGCTTATCAAGTCGCCTGAATTGTAATATGCTCACTATCAAACTTCGGGATAACGGGAAAGGAATGAGCCTGATGGAACTGCACAACTTACAAAGTACACTCAAAACCTGCGGAACAGATGCAGAGGATGTCATCACATCGGGTACTCATATCGGCCTGAGGAATGTGGATAAACGGCTAAAGACCAGGTTTGGAGAATCTTATGGATTACAGATTGACTCTCAACAGGATGAGTACACTGAAGTCTGTTATACCATCCCGCTGACAGCTGAGGTCCCTGAGAATGTATAAAATTCTGGTTGCCGATGATGAAAACCTCATCAGAAAAAGTATAGTCACCAAACTGAAAAAATCTCCGTATTCCTTCAGTGAAATACTGGAGGCACGGAATGCCAATGAAGCGCTGCAAATAGACAATCCGGATATTCTCATCACAGATATAAAAATGGGTAATCCTAATGGACTGGAGCTGGCCAGAAAGATGCAGGAAACAAATCCAGGATTAAAAACCATAATTATCAGCGGCTACAGTGAATTCGACTTTGCCCGGGAAGCTTTGGCCATAGGGGTTATCGACTATCTGGTCAAACCGATCAACACAGAGAATCTGCTATCCTCACTCAAAAAGGGTATACAGCAGATCAAACAGGAAAAGGATGATAAAACAATACAGAGCAAAGCCCTTATGGAAGAAAGCTCCAGCCGTCTGTCGGCACTTCTCCAGAACAGCAGGTTCCTGACAAATGAAGATTTATCCCCCTACTTCAATCTTAGGCACTACGGCTGTTTCTGGTCTGTCCGCTTATTTATACCTGTTCCCAATGAGAATATCTTTCATTCGGTTATGGATACAATACAGGTTTCTCCTTTTCAAGTGGGAAAGGATATTGCCGTGTACAAAGACAGACTCAGGCAGATCGGTTTGCTCTTTGCCTTTTCTGAGAAACAGGAAAACAGAAACGGTCGTCAGCGGAAAATACTGTCTCTCATCAATGCAATCAGTAAAGATCTGGCAGAAAAGGGTATGGATAATTTCACTTTCGGGATCAGTGCATCCGGAACAGATCCTCTGCTCTGTCATGAACAGAGCCTGAAAGCCATGCATCACAGAATTGTCTTTCCCGACAGGGAAATAATAGAGTTTCAGGATTGCGACAACATTGAAAAAGAATTCAATCTGACTAAAGAGGAAAAAACCCAGTTCCTCCTGCTTATCAGTACACAGTCTGTACACGCCCTTGTTAATTTCATGGACCGTCTCAATGAATCACTGGAAAATACTCTCCCCGTGTCCTATCACAGCCTGCAGATATTGTTCAATTTCATTATGGATACCCTGATCTCGACGTTAAAGTTCAGCCCCACCCTCTATAGCTCCACCCGGAATCCCTACCATTTCAATTCCATCCGTGAAATGACGGATTATTTGAAGAGTATTTGCTTGAGAGCCATAGAACAAGCTGAAGAAGAAACCAACGACAGCAGAACTTTTCATCTTGTGACCAAACTTCAGAATATTATAAAAGAACATTGTGACCAACCGTTTACTCTGGAATTATTCTGTACTCAGAACAACATTAATACCAGTTTTTTCAGCAGTCAGTTCCACTTGATTGCAGGAGTAACGTTTCAGGAATTTCTGAACAATACCAGAATTGAAAATGCCAAAAAACTCCTCCGGGAAACAGAGAATAAAGTGGGAGTTATCGCTAAACTCTGCGGGTATTCAGACCAGCAGTACTTCAGTAAAACCTTTAAAAGACTCACAGGATTGACTCCCAGAGAATATCGAAACGAAATGTAGAAAACAGCGGTACAGGCAGTATTGTCTTCTGCCGGGCAGACCTTCTTCGGTTTTGTGGAAAAAAACATCAAATGCCAAAAGATTGTACACAAAAATTAAAAACATTTTCCTTTTCGCTATTTTTATACTGATTATACAAACAAACCAAGGAGGAAATATAAATGAGTATTTCTAAAAAAATTCTGCTGGCCAGCCTCCTGCTGTTGCTGCCGGCATCACTGATTTTTTCAAACGGTTCAGCCGAAGCAGGAGCAGCTCCTGCTGACGGTTCAGGAAAGAGCGGAACCATCACTGTTCTGGCCGAGCCCTTTGAGGCAGCAGGTATGGAAGCGGTTATGGCCGAGTATCAGAAGATTCATCCCGGTGTAAAACTGGAAACCATCATCGCCACAGATACAAATAACAAAGACACTGTTTTAACAGCAAAAATTGCAGCTAACGACCTGCCTGATATGATCTGTACTCAGGTTAAATCCAATATTGGAGAATATGCAAAAAACGGATATATCATTCCTTTGACAGAAAGCGGAATTCAGGACGCCCTGATCCTGGGAGATCAGTCACTGCTTTGGAGAGACGGCGAGTTCTACGCTTTCCCCACACAGGTTTCCACCTCCGGGATTTTCGTGAACATGGATGTTCTCAATGAAAAAAACATCAGCCTGGATACTATGCCCCAGAGTCTGGGCGAGTTTATCGAGTTGTGTGAATCCCTTCAGGCCGCCGGCATCGAGCGCCCCCTGGCCATCGGAGCCAAAGAAGAGTCTCCTGTAACCGCCTTCGTTTTCCAGTATGTTTATCAGAACGTATACGGAGAAGATCCCAACTGGTATGCCAATGTACTGAGGGGGAAAACAGGATGGAACGGTCCTGAGTTCAGCAAGACATTCAACGCCTATGCCAAACTGAAACCCTTTGTCAACAAAGATGCCCTGGGAACTGATAAAAACGGAGCCATCAGAAAATTCGTTCTCGGTGAAGCTGCTTTTTACATTGATACCAGTGCCAGCCTCACAAACTTCAGAAGAATTGACCCTGAAATGAACATTTCCTTCATCGCTCCTCCTTTTGCCGATGATCCTGCAGATATGAAAGCCATCACAAGCTTTGATAACGCCTTCTCCATTACCTCACAGGCTAAAGATCCTGAACTGTGTATGGACTTTCTTAAGTTCATGGCTACACCTGAGCAGCATGCTGTTTTCTCCAAGGCCACCTCTTTTATGCCCACTATCCAGGGAACTCAGGTAGAACTTGACCCGGCACTGACCCTGATGATTGAGGCACTTTCTTCCGGTATGGACAGTGTCCCCATGCTCTCCCGTCAGTGGATTCCCGGAATTAAGGAAATGATGAAAACTGAAACTCAGAACTGGTTTGCCGGAAAAGAAGCACAGATTGTCTGTGATACTATCGAAAAGGAACACCAGAGACTGATGAAGGCCAATCCTTCCTACGTTTCAGACTTTCTTGACAACTATACAGACATAGAATAATGACTCATATCCTGCAGTTCCGAACTGTACCGGAACTGCAGGATTGTCCCTGTATACAAAGTATATAAAACCACAAATAAAATAATCATTCCTCTCAGTCGGCTGACTGCTGCAACAGGAATATTGGAACTAAAATGAACACTAAGAACAACAGAGATCTTCTGATTTCGATAGGGATGGTTGCGCCTGCAATGATTCTCTATCTTCTGTTTCAAATCGGACCCCTCCTGGGAGGTTTTTATTACAGCCTGACCGACTGGAACGGAATATCAAGGGATCATAATTTTATCGGAATCCAGAATTATATAACCCTGGTAAAGGATACAGGTGTTATTGTCCCCCTGAAAAACACCTTTTTCTACGCTTTCTGGTCTATGCTTCTCCTGAATGTTCTGGCTCTGGCCTTCGCCGTCGGACTGAATCAGGAAATAAAAGCCAGGAACTTTCTCCGGGCCTGTCTCTTTCTTCCGGCCATGCTGGCTCCCCTTGTAGTAGGGTATGTTTTTTCTTTTATTTTCAGCGAGCCCATAGCGGCTCTGGGAAAAACTCTGGATATTGAAGTCCTGGCTAATAATATGCTGGGCTCTCTGGACTGGTCCCTGACCTGTGTCGTTATCGGAACCACATGGCGTATGACCGGATGGTACATGGTCGTCTACCTGGCGGGTCTGCAGACCATTCCCGGAGAACTGTATGAAGCTGCCGATATCGACGGCTCCGGTATATGGAGTCGTTTTTTCCATATAACCT
>JAQQAM010000101.1 GCA_028532905.1 Spirochaetales bacterium | reverse complement strand
GTTTCTGTTGTACTGAACGGATAAAGAACTGAGTGAAGGATTTAAGAAATGAGCCTGAATATAGTACTTCTGGAGCCGGAAATCCCCCAGAATACTGGAAATATTGCCAGAACCTGCGCCGCCAGCGGTGCGGCCCTCCATCTGATCGAACCCCTGGGGTTTTCTGTGGATGAAAAGGCCGTCCGCAGGGCCGGACTGGATTACTGGTCCAAACTGTCCCTTTTCGTCTATTCCAGTCTGGAGGATTTTTTCGAACAGAACCCGGAAGGTCCCTTTTTCTACTGCACCACCAAAGCGAAACAGACCTACGCCGATGTACACTACCCCTCCGGCTCCTACCTGATATTCGGTAAAGAGTCCGCAGGAATACCCGAAGAAATACTACTGAAAAATCCGGAGACATCCATCCGCATCCCCATGAAGCCCGAAATGCGCTCCCTGAATCTCTCCAATGCCGTTGCCATAGTGGCCTATGAAGCCCTGAAACAGCAGAGTTTCAAGGGGATGGAAACCGAGGGTGAGCTACACCACAGCAGCTGGGACGATGGGGTTCAGAAGTAATTCAGCCACACCTGAGTATGACAACAGTACGGAACCCCGGCAATAAAAACTTTTAAAACAGCCCCTTGATCCGCCCGGTCTTTGTGTCAATATCAATGCCCATAAAGGCAGGTTTGCTGCCCAGTCCCGGCATGGTCAGAATATTTCCGGCCAGGGGATACAGAAAACCCGCCCCGGCAGACAGACGGATGTCTTCAATGGGAAAAACATATCCCGCCGGAGGGACATTCTTCCATTCCGGATTATGGGAAAGGGAATACTGAGTCTTGGCCATGCAAATGGGAAGATTACCAAAGCCCATATCCGTATAGGCCTGGATTTTCCTGTCTGCCTCCTGGGAGTACTCCACCCGTGCCGCATGATAGACCTCTTTGGCCAGTATGCCTATTTTTTCTTTTACCGGTGTTTTCAGTTCGTACAGCGGGTGAAAACGGGCAGGCGCATCACAGGCTTTTACAACAGCCTTTGCCAGATCGGCAGCTCCTTCCCCGCCCATTTCCCAGTGCCGGGAGACAACCGCATCATCCGCGCCGACTCCCAGGGCTTCTCTTCTGATCAGCTCCCACTCTTCCGGATCATCCGTGGGGAAGGCATTAATGGCAACCACAACAGGTACTCCGAATTTGGCCGCTGTTCTGACATGGGCTTTCAGATTCTCACAGCCGGCCTTCAGAAGGTCCTGATTCTTTTCCCTGTATACCGGATCAAGAGGCTTGCCGGGAATCACTTTGGGACCGCCGCCATGCATTTTCAGTGCCCTGACGGTGGCCACCAGGACCACGGCATTGGGCTTCATACCGCTGTTGCGGCATTTAATATGAAAGAACTTCTCCATCCCCACATCCGCACCGAATCCTGATTCAGTTACCAGATAGTCTCCCATACGGATTCCCATCTTATCGGCAATAACCGAGGAGTTGCCGTGGGCTATATTGGCAAAGGGCCCAGTATGAACAAGAGCCGCCTGTTCTTCCATGGTCTGCATCAAATTCGGCATCAGAGCATCCTTGAGAAGAACCGTCATGGCTCCGGCCACACCGAAATCTTCGGCAGTCAGGGGATTTCCTTTCTTGTCCATGGCCATAACCACCCGGCCGATCCGTTTTCTCATATCCTTCAGATCCCTGGAGAGGGAGAGAATAGCCATCAGCTCACTGGCTACGGTGATGTCAAAGCCGCTCTGTCTGAGGGGACCGTCTCCCTTGCCCCCCATGCCGACCATTACATTCCTCAGGGTTCTGTCATTGATATCCACAACCCGGCGCCACAGGACATTGTACATATCGGGACTGATCCGCTTCAGCCCCTGTTTTTCCAGAAAGGCATCGCTCCAGCGGCTTTCATGATAGATCCGGGCATCCACAGCGGCGGCACCCAGATTGTGGGCGGCTGTAACGGCATGAATATCCCCGGTCATATGGAGGTTGAACTCCTCCATGGGAACAATCTGAGAGTATCCGCCCCCGGCAGCTCCCCCCTTGATTCCGAAAGTGGGTCCCATGGAGGGCTGCCGTATGGCACAGACGGCTTTATGTCCGAGGTATGCCAGACCTTCGGTCAGACCGATGGTGGTTGTGGTTTTCCCCTCTCCCAGGGGTGTGGGTGTAATGGCTGTAACATCGATGTATTTTCCTTCCGGCTGCCCGGTAAGAACCTTGAGGGTATCCAGTTTTATCTTCCCCTTGTCATCTCCGTAGGGAATAAGCTTGTCTTTCGGTATCCCGTATTTGGCAGCAATATCCCGTATGGGCTGGATTTGGGCAGACTGGGCTATTTCAAGATCAGATCCAACGGGGGTTTTTCTTTTTACTGACATGGGTGTCTTTCCTCCTGCCGCCCTTTGCACAAGGTTCGGCCTATCCACAAAACTGGGTTTCTATTGAGTATTATAAACTGAGTTTATTATCTGGTGTTGTCCTTTTTTAAACAGTCTGACCTCTCTTCTTTCCATTTCTCTCTTCTTTCCATTTCATAAAAATTGCAGAAACCTGAAAAGCAGGGTAATATACACCAGGACTAAATATGTTTATAAAAATACATACAGATTCTATATCAAGTATGATCGGTTTAATCATTTCACTTACATTCTCCTTATACTATCTGACAACCTTTTTTTTCTATAAAAAGGAGAGGTATCATCTGGTGCTCTCTGCCTTCCTGTTGTCCATGTCCCTCTACCTTGCAGGCTATTCATTCTATTCTTCAGCATTGGATGCCCCGTCTGTTCTGTTCTGGACAAGGATCTGCTACTCAGGGGGAGCCCTGATCATATTCACCAGTTATGTTCTCAGTTCAGAAATTCTGGATCGCTATAACAGGAAACTTACCGGCTTTCTCGCCCTGACTGCCTGTCTTCTGATTTTCATTTTGTATTCCCCTTCGGATGCTGTATTTACAGAGATCCTGAATCCAGAGAAAACGCACAGCTCTGTTATCAAGGGTCCTCTGTTTCCCTTTATTCTGATCACCATGCTTGTTCTTGATTTTCTGCTTCTTATCAGATTTATCCTGGGTTTAATGCGGGATAAAGAGAAACTCCATCTGATAACCCCTATTCTTATTGCACTGTGTATCTGGATGGTGGAGGCAACCATTGACGGGATATTCGGAGCCTACCTGGGCCTTACAGACAAGAAATACTCTCTGGGGCCCTTTATCCTGGTATTCAGCCTGGCACTGAACAGCAGCCGGTACCTGGAAAAAAAGCACAGAAAACTGATTCAGGTAATGGAAGAAAATAGAAAAATCAGTGAAAGCCTGATCTATGACAAACTCTCCACACTGTATTCCCGGGAATATTTCCTTAAGACCCTGGAACAGAGAACAGCCTTGAGTAAAAGAAGAGAAGTCTATGACTGTCTGATGTTTATTGATGTAGACGGGTTCAAGTCAGTGAATGACCAAATGGGACATGAATGGGGAGACAAGGTCATTCAGCATTTAGGAAAAACGCTCTGGTCCTGTTCCCGACAGACGGATATCTGTGCCCGGTACGGAGGGGATGAATTTCTTATTCTTCTGGAGGATTGCGGATCAAAAGATGCCCTTCATATAGCCAATAATATAAATGCCCATTTTAAAAAGGACATTAAGGAAAGTCTGGAAAACTGGAAGGGGGCTGATCAGTTGTCTCTGAGTACAGGAATTGTTGAGTTCATGCAATGGCCCGGAAATGCTGCCGACCTGATCCGCCGGGCGGACCAGGCCATGTATGAAGCAAAGAAAAAAGGGAAAAACAGATCCGTTATCTATTCAAAGATACAGGAAACAGGATCAACTGTAATCAAGTAGCTTCAGCCGCTTTTTTAATATCCTCAAGATCTTCCAGGAGAGCCTTCTTTGTGGCGCCTGCAAACATCCACCCCGTCAGAGCCGATACGATTTTGGTCATGGTTTTTATCAGTTCGGCTCCGAAGGTCATGGATAAAGTAACATAACCCTCTTCCTCGGTCAGATCAAAACGGGTTGTATATACGGCCCCGTGACTCTCTGCCCTGGTGCTGTAACTTGTATGTTCCACAGCATCGGTAATCCACATAACCTCTGTGGCCGTCTGGCCGAACATAGTTCTGGTTTCCCGCCACTTCAGTCCAACAAAGGAATCGGCTGGTTTTTCCAGTATTTCAACCTTATCAATTCCCCGAATCCGGTCTACAGATCCCTCAATATCTGTGATGATTTTCCAGATTTGATCTCTGGATGCTTTAATATCCACGCTTACTTTCAGTGTTTTCATATATACCTCAGTTTCTATTTTAAAAACTGAAGATCGAGAAATCAAAATTTTTCTAAATGAGAATCAGCGCTTCTTCCACACCTTGTAATACCAGCGCCTTCCGGCTTCCATCCCCCGGTAGAGCAGATAAAACAATCTGCTGTAGGGATAGTCCCAGGCCCCCGGTCTGTGACGGAGTTCCCCGCCGAAGCCTGTTTTAAAGCGGTACAGACCGGCCATGGGGTGCTCCGGATCGGCTGAAGGAGGACAGCCGAAAAGATCATAAGCCTCTGCTCCGGCTTTGCAGGCATCCTGAATGGCTGCCGACTGGAGAGCATAAGCGGGCATCAGGTTCCTCTTTTCATTGGATGAGGCACCGTACAAATATACGACTTCCTTACCGTTAAACAGCACGATAATCCCCGCCAGCAGCGCCCCTTCGGCATAAGCCAGATAAAGAACCAGCTCGGGCTCCTTCTCGGCATCCACCAGCTCAAAGAGACGTTCGTAGTATTTATATGGATGAATGGCTATCTTATCCCGTTCGGACGTAATCCGGTACAGCTCATACCAGTCGGCGAGCTTCTCCCGGCCTGCCTTTTTCACAGTAACGCCTTTTTTGGCAGCCAGACGGATATTATAGCGGTGTTTTTTATGCATTCCCGGCAGAAGAGCTTCATAACCGCTCCTCAGGTCCAGCACCACCGTATCGGGGGGCTGAATATCCAGAGGCGCCTTTTTCAGACTCTCGGGATAGGCAGGTGCGGCCTGTTCACCGGATGAGAACTCTGGCAGATCGTAGCGGATAAAAAAACAGCCCAGGGGCAGGATACCCCGCAGTTCCCGGGAGAGGTCCACCAGAAAGTCTTCCCGGTTCTCCCTGCCTGCTGCCGCATCGGGGCCGCCGGGCACATAGGCCAGGGCCAGTCCGCCGGGCAGGCTGCGGATCAGAATCAGAAGGGTTCCCTTCTCTTCTCCCCGCTTCCAGCGTACCGCCTCGGCCTTCCAGCCGAATCTCTCCTTCTGGCGGGCCCAGAAAGGGGTCTGGAGAAATCCGTTGTATTCTTCCCGGGGATTCAGATCCCCGAGTTCAATCCGCTCGGCTATGACAGGAGCCAAGGATCAGCCGACCTCTCCGTCAACAACCTTTTCAGCCTTCACAGGCTGACCTTTGATACAAAGGGCGGTTTCACCGACCATAACAGAGTGGTCCTTCACCACGATGGGCACTTCAAAGAACTTATCGATCTTGATCTTCTTGCCCGCCGGTTTCTGAGACTCCGAGTCTCCCTCCAGAAGGACTCTGTCGCCGGGCTGACCGTTCACAGGGAAAAGGACTTCCATATGTTCCTTGTTCTCGGCAGCCAGCAGCATACCGTTTGATTTAATTCCGCGAAGCTTGGCAGGCTTCAGGTTAAAGGCCAGAATAATGTTTCTGCCTTCCAGATCTTCGATGCTGTAGTGCCCCACCAGACCGGAACAGATGGTTCTGTTCTCTTCTTCTCCCGCATCCAGGGTGATCACATAAAGTTTTTCCGCATCCGGATGCTGTTCGGCTTTGACTATTTTAGCGACCCTCAGGTCGATGGTATTTCTGAAATCAGCCTCGGGGCCGGCGGCCTCTTCGGCGGCAGCCCGGTCGGCCTGAGAACCGGCAAAACGGATTCTCTGCTCTTCGATAAAGTCGTCTTCCAGTTTTTTGAACAGAATTTCCGGCTTGCCGATGGTTCCGATACCGCTCATTTCACACAGGTGTTCCCACTGCAGATCGGCCAGCCCCAGCTGGGCAGCAATGCGGTCGGAGGTTTCGGGAATATAGGGATGAACCAGAATGGCCAGGTCTCTGACCAGGTACAGCAGGTTCATCAGCAGGCTGGCAGCCGCATCGGGATCTTCGTTTCTGGTTCTCCAGGGTTCACCCTCCTGAAAGGCTTTGTTCCCCAGGCTGGAGAGCTGGAGCATCTCCTTGAAGGCATCCCGCAGCTCGGCGCGGTTTAGTTTTTCGGTGATCACCGCTTCCCGCTCTTTCACCTCTTTCCAGAGTTCCTCATCCACCTTGCCTTCGGGGATTTTGCCGTCGAAGAAACGGTTGGTAAAGGTGAGGGTTCTGTTCACCAGGTTCCCCAGGTTTCCGATGAGCTCGGAGTTGACCTTCTCCTGGAAGTCGGCCCAGGTAAACTGGGTATCCGATTTCTCGGGTCTGTTGTAAAAAATGTAGAAACGCCATACATCAGCAGGGATTCCTGTATCCTGACAGTCGGTTCCGAACACGCCGATCCCCTTGCTCTTGGAGAACTTGGTGTTTTCGTAATTCAGGTACTCACTGGAGGACATATGGTGGAGCATGGTCCAGTTCTCACCGCTTCCCAGCAGGGTTGAGGGGAAAATAACAGTGTGGAAGGGGATATTGTCCTTTCCGATAAACTGGAAGAGTTTCACATTGTCGGGATTCTGCCACCAGTCTTTCCAGTCAGGAGTGTGGCAGGCGGAAATGGAGATGTAACCGATGGGCGCATCAAACCAGACGTAGAAGACCTTGTCTTCATATCCCTCTTTGGGAACGGGGATACCCCATTTCAGGTCACGGGTAATGGCTCTCTCCTTGAGGCCGTCCCTGATCCAGCTCTTGGTCATCTGTATGGCGTTTTTGGCCCAGAATCCGTCAATGGAGGCCTCTTCCATCCAGGCTTCCAGCTTGGGAAGAACCCCGGGAAGATCAATATAGAGGTGGTCTGTGCTTTTCACCTCGGGGGTGGCGCCGCAGGTACCGCAGCGGGGTTCAATCAGCTCTGTGGGTTCCAGGAGCTTACCGCAGTCTTCACACTGGTCTCCCCGGGCATTGGTGGATTCACAATGGGGGCACACGCCGTGTACATACCGGTCGGCCAGGAAGCGTTCGCAGCTGTTACAATAGAGCTGCTCAATGGTCTTCTCATTGATCAGACCCGCTTCATCCACCTTTTTGAACAGGTGCTGCACAATTTCGGTCTGCTGGGGAGTGGAGGTTCTTCCGAAGTAGTCGAACTCAATGTTGAACCACTTGTAGATATCGCTGTGCACCTTGTGAAAACGGTCGCACAGCTCTCTGGGGGTGACCCCCTCTTCCAGAGCCTTGGTTTCTGTGGCCGTACCGTATTCATCGGTACCGCAGACATACATGGTTTCATAACCGTACTGCCGGCAGAAACGGGCAAAAACGTCTGCTGACAGAACCTGTATAAGATTTCCCAGGTGGGGAATGTTATTTACATAGGGCAATGCGGATGTTACGAGTCTCTTTTTCATGGGGCAAACCTCTTATAGGACAATGATTTATTCAATCAGATTTGTTTTTCTTCAGATGATATGATTTATACCACAAAGTATCATAGAATCAGCCCTGCATATTGTCAACCCGACGGGCTGTATTGCTGTACATCCCTCCATTCAACCTGCCTCCAGGCTGTGATCAGAAGCCGTGATTTAGTTCCGGAACCACCGCGCCATGATCCTGCAACAACTGCAAAAAATCCCTGCTGCGTCTTTGAATCCGGGCAACATCCAGAATGGACTGCCCTGCTCTGTTAATAAAATTCAGATCTGCACCGGATTCAATCAGTAACCGTGTGATTCGCTCCCAGCTGTCAAATCGCATTGCTTCAGTCAGTGGCACAGCTCCTGCCTGATTCACTGCATTCAGATCGGCTCCCTGACAAATCAGAGTCTGAACAGAATCAAAATGGTCATCATAATACAGATAAGAATAGTGGAGGATCGTATTCCCCTCTACCGATCGGGCATTTACATCCACCCCGTTCTGCAGGAGGAAAGTCAAACCCTCGGGAGAAAAATGGGCTGTGCATAAAAGGTTGTAACCATCATCCTGTAAAAAACTCCAGGCATCTATGGAATCAAGAAGGTTCTTAAAAGATTCAAGCTCTTCCGCATAGAGAGCCAGCCTGAAAAGATCTCTGAAACTTTTTGTGTCCAGAGGATGCCCATAGCGAATCAGTAATGCAGCAGCTGTATAAGGATTATCCGCTTCAGATGATCCCTCAAAAATAATATCCAGCAGAGAATACCCGTCACCATAAAACTCCGGGTTTCCGCCTGCCTTCAATGCCCTTTCCAGTACCTCAGATGATCCATTTTTCCACAGCAACAGGGCTACAAAACTAAGTCCATCCCTGGAATGCCCGTTTATATCCAGTCCTGCATCCATTAAAGACTGCAACTCTCCAACTGTCAGATTCTCAAAAAATTCATATAACTCCTGCTCCTGATCAGGATCCAGTTCTTCGAGAGACAGTTCACTCAGATTGAACGCCTGCAGAGGCAGTAGCAGTACACAATACAATAGAACAGTAAGTACTTTTCTTTTCATATAACCTCAGGCCCTATTATCACCAGGGGAGTGAAGAATGGATGAATGATATATGATTTCTGACACGAAAAGTTCTTTCAAACTCTCACCTGATCATCCGGGAGCCGCCCCCTGCCCTTTCGGCAGGGCCGGATCAGGTTCGTACCGCAAGCTCTGCCGAGGAACGAGACCGGCAGCTATCCGCTGCAATACCCTGATCCGACTGTTTTTATCAGGCTCCGTCCCCTCCGCCTGAACAACCGGGGGCATTTCCGCTACTATCCCTGGCGGGAATGGCTTATCCTTTACACTATGGCTGCAGACTTATACTGTACCGCCAACTTCACTCCCCCTCCTCTGACGGATGACATTCTGGAACTGGTTAGGGAAATTGAACAGGCTTTGCAGATTATCAGGGAGAAACAGGCGCATCACGGCCCCCATCATCTGGAATTCAGGGATAAACTGGAGATTATTCAGGCCTCTCTTGAGATTGAAGGGAGCACTCTGAGCCTGGAACAGATAAAAGCCATTCTGTCAGACCGGGAGGCGGACGTTCCTGAGAAAGACATCACTGAGATTCTCAATACGGTAATGGCCTATGAAAGCATGGAACGCTGGTCGCCTTTATGTCCGGAGAATCTGAAAGAGGCCCACTGGATACTGATGAATGATCTGCTGAGCCGCCCCGGGGAGTACAGGAAAGGAGCCAACGGCATTTCCCGGAGCGGGGCCATTCTGCATGTAGCCCCCCCCGCAGGTATGGTTCCGGCACTGATGACCGAGCTCTTCGGTTTTCTCAGGCAGCTGGACTATCCGGATCTGATCAAAAGCTGCATTTTTCATTATGAGTTTGAATACATACACCCATTTGCCGACGGCAACGGCCGTCTGGGGCGGCTCTGGCACACCCTGTTTCTGAGCGGTTTCGATGATCTTTTTCTGGAAGTCCATATAGAAAGCGCCATCCGGGATCACCAGCAGGAGTATTACGACGCCTTTGACCGCTGCGGCCGGGAGGTTCATTCGGGAGTCTTTGTGGTGTTTATGCTGGAGCGGATTCTGGAAACCCTGCTGTATTATATCTGATGCGCAAGGGATAGGAGCGGAAATGCCGCTGCAGATCCCGGCGGCGCGGAGCAAGCCGGAACAGAGCTGCAGAAAAAGGCATTGCAGCGGATAGCGTGCTCCTGCCGGCAGGCGGGATGCGCCCCTGAATACAGATCACCGAAAAAGCGATTATCCTTGACCGATCGGTCCGGGTTCCTTAAGTTTAAGGGGTACCTTGTCTGAGAATTAGGATTGGATGAGGAATAAAAGCGGTCAGGCTCGAGGGCCTGCCGGAAACTGTAAGGAGATGAGCCATGCCTGAAAGAGATGTCTCTCCGGAAAAGGGAGTGATCAAGTTCCCCATGAAACCGAAGTTCATCTGGATTATATTGATTGTTGTTATTGCCGCATTCAGTATTTTAAGCGGTGTCTATGTGGTTGATCAGACAGAAGAGGCCGTTGTGCTGACTCTGGGTCGCTACAGCAGAACCACAGGTCCCGGTCTGCAGTACAAGATTCCCCTGGGAATAGAGAGGGTCTATAAGGTCCCCACCAAGGTGATTCAGACCATGCAGTTCGGTTTTAGAACCGACAGCGCCGGTATCACAACTATTTATTCACAGAAAGACTACTCCCACGAGTCCATTATGCTCACAGGAGACCTTAACATTGTCGATGTATCCTGGATTATTCAGTACAGGATTGTTGACCCCAAAGCCTGGCTGTTCAATGTGAACAACAAGGAAAAAACCATCCGGGATGTGTCCCAGTCGGCCATCAACCAGCTGGTGGGTGACAGAGCGATTCTGAACGTTATCGGATCTGAGCGTACCAATATTGAAGATGCAGGGATTCAGATGATTCAGAAAACTCTGGATTCCTACGGTATGGGTATTCAGGTGACCACTGTCAAACTGCAGAATATTGTTCCTCCCGCAGGAGAAGTACAGGATGCCTTTGAAGACGTCAACAAGGCGATTCAGGATATGAACCGTCTGATCAACGAAGGTAAGGAAGCTTATAATACAGAAATTCCCAAGGCCACAGGACAGGCCCAGCAGCTGATTCAGGTTGCCGAGGGATATGCCACAGAACGTGTGAACAGAGCCACTGGTGATACAGCCCGTTTTGCCGCTGTTCTGGAAGAATATGAAAAGAGTCCTGCTATTACCCGGGACCGTCTCTACTACGAGATGATCGAAGAGGTTTTCGGCAAAGGATCATCCGTGGATATTGTTGACAAGAACCTGCAGAACTTTGTTCCCTTCAAAGCTGTAGGCAGCACAGGAGGTGTACAGTGAACAAATCAGTGAAGCTGCTTATTTCCCTTCTGGTACTGGTCTTTCTGATTGCCTTTCTGGGTCCCTTTTACATTGTTCCCGAAGGTGAACAGGCTGTTGTAACCCGTTTCGGTAAGATCGTGGATGTTCAGACTGAAGCCGGTATCAAATTCAGAGTTCCCTTTGTGGATAACATTTCCCGCTACTCTGCCAGAATCTTAAGCTGGGACGGAGATCCTCAGAGACTCCCCACATCAGAAAACCAGTTTATCTGGGTAGACACAACGGCCCGCTGGAAAATCAGCGATCCTGCCAAATTCTACGAATCTGTCACATCCATGAATCAGGCTTATGCCCGTCTGGATGATGTGATCGATTCTGCGGTTCGTACCATTATAGCTCAGAATCCTCTGGCGGAATCTGTCAGAAGCTCGGATCAGATCAGAAACTCATCCGCTGCCAGCCAGGAGGCCCAGCAGGTGACGGATGAAGAAGGCAACGGTCCCAACTTTTCCTTTACCACAGGAACCAGTTTCCCCAGAATCAGACTGGGGCGTGAAGAAATATCCGACAGGATTCTGGACAGAGCCGAGCTCACAGTTCCTCAGTACGGTATTGAACTGATCGATGTTGTTGTCCGTCAGATCCGTTATTCTGATGACCTGACCCAGTCTGTTTATGCCAGAATGATCACAGAGCGTAATCAGATTGCCCAGGCCTACCGCTCCTACGGAGAGGGTCAGAAAGCCGAGTGGATGGGTAAACTGGACAGAGAGAAGAAGTCTATTCTTTCCGGTGCCTATGCGGAATCTGAAGAGATCAAGGGTCGTGCTGATGCACAGGCTACAAAGATCTACGGAGATGTGTTCGGTCAGGATTCGGATTTCTACAACTTCTGGAAGTCCATGGAGTCCTACAAGACCACCCTCCCCGACCTGAATAAGACACTGACCACAGATATGGATTATTTCCGTTATCTGTATGATTCATCAGGCCGTTAAGGCCTCAGATCCGCCGGCGGCTGTACGGCTGCAGGCGGATGACCTGATAAAAGAACCGGGGTGAATGCCCCGGTTTTTTTATGCCTGAAGACTTATCGATTTCATTCTTGACCCCTTTGCCAAAGAACACTAGACTAAAAATCAGATCCGGGTCGATTTCCTTTTTACGGAAACGGTACCGGGCAAAAAACAATATTTATCAATCAGACTTGATTCTGTGGAGGACAGGTGCTGAACAATTCAAATGATGCCATTGTACTGGCCATAGATGCAGGAAGCTCCCGCTTGTTTGGCGGCATTCTGCAAAAGGGTAAAGTGCTGGCAACCTTTCAAAAAAACTCAACAAACCATCTCTGTGCCGATGAGCTGGGTCTCTACCTGATGCAGTGGCTCGATTTTCAGAAGGTCAGCCCCGAAGAGATAGAGGGCTATGTGTACTGCTCTGTTGTACCGGAACTGAATCCGGTGCTGGAAGAATGCAGCCGGATCTATTTCAAGCTGGAGGCATTAAGCCTCAGAGCCGGTGTGAAGAGCGGTCTGCAGGTGAAGTACACCAATCATCATGAACTGGGTGCCGATCTTATTGCCAATGCGGTAGCCGCTGTCAAACGCTTTCCGGGAGAAAATCTTCTGATTGCCGATTTCGGTACAGCCACCAGCCTCTGCGCTGTCAGCAGAAAATGTGAATATCTGGGGGGAACCCTTGTTCCCGGGCTGGATATCTCCATGGAGGCTCTGGCCGGGCGTACAGCCCGTCTTCCGGAAGTGGAAATAAGGCAGGCCCGCAGAGTCTGCGGCAGAGATACGGTGAGTGCCATACAGGGAGGGCTCTATTTCGGAACACTGGGCATGCTCAAAGAGCTGTGCTATAGGATGAAAAAAGAGTGTTTTCCTGATGAAGAGCTGCGGATCATCGCCACAGGCAGTCATGCTGAGCTCTTTGAAAAACAAAAACTGTTTAACAATATTATTCCCGAACTTGTCCTCCTCGGTCTTGATGAAATCAGAAATCTGAACCTCGATTGATAAGGCTGGAGGTCGCTATGAGCGAACAGACCTGGTCTGACAGACAGACCGCAACGTGGAAGAGTAAGGTGGGCCTGGCAGAAATGCTGAAGGGCGGAGTGATCATGGATGTGGTCACAAGGGAACAGGCACAGATAGCCGAAGAGGCGGGAGCCAGTGCGGTTATGGCCCTGGAACGGGTTCCTGCGGATATCCGAAAGGATGGCGGGGTGGCCCGCATGTCCGATCCCCATCTGATTGAAGAGATTCAGAAAGCCGTTTCCATCCCTGTAATGGCAAAATGCCGGATCGGCCACATCACAGAGGCCCGTATTCTGGAAGCCATGAAAGTGGATTTTATTGATGAGTCGGAAGTTCTCACCCCGGCAGATGACCGGTATCACATATTGAAGGAACCCTTCTCTGTGCCCTTTGTCTGCGGCTGCCGCAATCTGGGGGAGGCCCTCAGGCGAATTGGAGAGGGAGCAGCCATGATCCGCAGCAAGGGAGAAGCGGGAACCGGGGATGTGATCGAAGCCGTCCGTCATCTGCGGACTCTGCGGGAGGATATCGCCCGGATACAAGCACTGCCTCCCGAGTGCCTGATGACGGAAGCCAGAGACATGGGAGCCCCCTACGAGCTGGTGAAGGAAATTGCTGTGACCGGGTTGCTGCCGGTGCCCCTCTTTTCGGCAGGAGGTGTGGCCACACCTGCGGATGCCGCTCTGATGATGGAGCTGGGGGCCCAGGCGGTCTTTGTGGGATCGGGAATATTTAAATCCGGTGAGCCTGCGAAAAGAGCCAAAGCCATAGTGGAGGCTGTGACCTACTACGATGATCCTGCCCGTCTTGTCGGCTTAAGCCGGAACCTGGGGGCTCCCCTAACAGGGATTGCCATGGATGAACTGTGCAGCGACCAGCGCCTGGCTGTGAGAGGCTGGTGACCAGAATGTCAGAGACAACAGGAGTTCTGGCTCTGCAGGGCGGATTTGATGCCCATATCAGGATGCTGGAGACACTGGGCTGCAGGGGTATAGCCGTTAAAACGGCTGCCCGGCTGGATCACTGCAGCCGGCTCATACTTCCCGGGGGGGAAAGCACGGTGATGAACCGGCTTCTGAGTGCCGGAGACCTCCGGACTGAACTGATTCGCAGGATTCAGGGAGGTATGCCGGTATTCGGAACCTGTGCCGGTCTGATTCTTCTCTCTTCAGGGGTGGCCTGGTCTTGTCAGGAAACCCTGGGGCTCCTGGACTGTACTGTCAGGAGGAACGCCTACGGCAGACAGACAGAGAGTTTTGAAACGGATCTGAACTGGGATTACAGAAGTATACCGGGAATCTTTATCCGGGCTCCCCGTATTGAAGAAACCGGTCCGGAATGCCGTTGTCTGATCAGATATGAAGACAGTCCTGTTCTGGTCAGACAGAATAATATTCTGGCAGCCAGTTTTCACCCCGAACTGACAGAATCCCCAGAGGTGCACAGCTATTTTCTGAAAATGAAATAATTGTATAGCCCGGAAAGTAATGTCCTCAAGGGATCTCATTTTCCGGGCTGAATTATAGTCTACGCTCTTAACTTACTTGTTTTTGACCTTCAGATGTTTCTGATGGAGCCAGAGATCAGCGGGTCTGTTGAACCGGTTCTTGCCTGAGAGGATCAGATACAGAACAAAACAGAGGGCCACATAAAATCCGTATATACCCAGCACGATATAGGTCTGACTCAGGGAGCCCTTCAGGGCACCGTATGCGGGCATATTGGCTGTTATGATAATGGGGATTACCATCAGAAAAACCATACCCGAGGCATACATGTAGTCTTTAGAGGCAGGAGTTTCAAACTCGGGGTCAATGATCCTCAGCAGGGCCAGTCCCGTGGGGAGGGTTCCTGTGACACAGCCGTAAATCAGAATGGCTCTGTAGAAGCTGTGATCCTCAAAAATACGGCTGGAAAGCCAGATATGGGTCACAATGGTAATGAATCCGCTGATACCGGCCACCACAAGGATGGGAATCCAGTAATCTTTGAGCACAGCCACAGAGATGGCACCCACAGAGGCAGCCACCATGAAATCGACGGAGAAACCCGCCACACGGGTCATTCTCTGGTCATCAATAACATATTCCAGATTCAGGATTTGAATAAAGCGTTTCACAATCATGGCTGTGACCGCAGAGAAAATAAACATGATTCCCCAGAGATTCACCGCCAGCTCAGACCCCAGGGGACCGGCAAAAGCCAGCAGCCAGTTCAGCAGCCTGAGAAGCAGGTAGCTCAGAAGATAGGTTCCCAGAATAAAAGCAGCATTGAAGGAAAGGGGATCAATGGCTTCGGAAGAGGTTTTGTTCTGAACTTTATCATCAGGAGCATTCTCTCCTCTTTTTACCACACCCGCTCTCACGGTAGCCTTTTCCAGACCCGAAATATTCTCGGGGTAGATCCACTTCTTTTTGAGGCCGAAGTTGATGAGAAAGATTCCGCCGAAGCAGGCCAGAAGAAATCCCAGGGCTCCGAAAGTCAGTCCCACCGAAGCCAGTCCTTCAAAGCCCATGTCTTCCCAGCCGCTGCCGATGGCAAAGGCCTGACCGGGCCCCAGAGAGAACCCCAGGGTGGCGAAGAGGCCGAATCCCGGGAAGAGAGAGGGAAAAATGGTATGAATCATAATCAGTGTCAGTATGGTACCGATAAAGCACTGCAGGCCGTACTGGGCCACAAGGGAAGTGGCCATGGAAAAGACAGCCTTTTTATCGGATTTAACCTTTTTACCGACCCTGAGAATCATGGCAATAAAAGAGATGTTCAGAAAATGGAAAACCATATTTTCAAGGGATACGGTCGTCCAGCCCCACAAAGGGCCAATCCAGTTGTAAAACACCAGCAGGATGAAGCCGGCGGTCAGGGAGTTGGGAATCAGAAATCTCTGAAAAAACCTGACCTTGGAACGGATCAGTGTTCCCATAAGAAGGGCCAGAGAGATAATTCCGAGATCTATGATAAATGTCCAGTGAAAATTCAAGAAAGCCTCCAACGGTCCATTCCGGACGCCCTTTCAATTTACTACAGAAAGTCATTTGTTGTCAAAATAATAGGATCGGGAAAATCGACGAG
>JAQQAM010000100.1 GCA_028532905.1 Spirochaetales bacterium | reverse complement strand
ACTGCCGGTAATCCTGTAGGCTACACGTATCAGGACAGGGTAAAACTCTTTATATGCAAGCTCAAATTCTTTAGACACCCGGTCCTACCCTCTCAACATTAAAACATGATAATACGAAAGCTGTTACATGAAAAATCAATTTTTTTTCCATTTGGGTCCGTCGGGTGAATCGATAATCTGGATTCCCTGTTCCAGGAGCTGATCCCGGATCTCATCGGACCGGGCAAAATCCTTGTTTTTACGTGCTTCCTGCCGTTCGGCAATCAGAGCATCAATAGCGGCATCCAGAGTTTCATTCTCTTCATCGGCAGCCTCTTCATCCAGCTTCAGTCCCAGAATCCGGTCCATATCCATAATCAGGGTCAGCTTATCCGAGGGGCTCAGTTCCTTGTTTTTAAGAAGACTCCAGATATCCGCCAGGGCTCTGGGGGTATTCAGGTCGGCGGCCATATGATCCTGAAAGTCATTCAGAACCTTCTGCCCTGCATCAGACAGATCTTTCGTACTTCCTGGTGAACCGTCCTTTTTCAGGGCCGCAATTTTCCGCATCAGCGATTCTCTGGCGGAACGGGAAGCATCCAGTGATTCCCAGGAGAAAACCAGCTGGGAGCGGTAATGACCGCCCAGAAGGAAATACCGGTAATCAAGAGGATCATAGCCCTTGTCCACCAGATCCTGAAGGGTGATGAATCCGCCCTTGGATTTGGACATTTTACCGCTCTTCATCAGGATAAACTCATTATGAAGCCAGTAGTTGACCCATTTGCAGCCGTTGGCCGCCTCCGACTGGGCTATTTCATTGGTATGATGAACAGGAATATGGTCCACACCGCCGCAGTGAATATCAAAATGGGGTCCCAGATATTTTGTACTCATGGCGGAACACTCGATGTGCCAGCCGGGATAACCGACACCCCAGGGAGATTCCCAGGTCATGGCCTGATCTTCAAATTTACTGTTGGTGAACCAGAGAACGAAGTCTGTGTAGTTTCTTTTATTAGTATCCACCGCCACCCTGGCGCCGTGCTGCAGATCCTGATTCTCCAGATTGGCCAGTCTGCCGTATTCGGGGAATTTAGCTGTATCAAAATAGACATTGCCCCCGGCTACATAGGTATACCCCTTATCCTCCAGGGTCTTCACCATATCGATCATATCCTGAATATGATCTGTGGCCTTGCAGACCTTACCCGGGCGGACAATATTCAGACGCTCGGAATCTTTGAAGAAGGCATCCGTAAAATGCTCGGCAATATCCCAGACCGTCATCCCCTGCTCCCGGGCACTCTTGATCATCTTGTCTTCGCCGTCGTCTCCGTCACCCGTCAGATGGCCCACATCGGTGACATTCATAACGTGATTGACTTTGTATCCGGCATACTCCAGAGTTCTTTTAAGAATATCCTCATAGGTGTAGGCTCTCATATTTCCAATGTGAGCGTAGTTGTACACAGTGGGACCGCAGCAGTACAGGCCGACCTCTCCCTCTTTCAGAGGAACAAAATCTTCCAGCTGTCGTCCATCGGAATTTACCAGTTTCACTTTCACAAATACACCTCACTGTGTTGCCATCAAGGGGCAGTACATTTATCATTATGATTGTGTACAAATTAATCAATTTAAATAGAAAAATCAACATCAGGGGAATTATCCGTGAAGAGGAGCCCCTGAATAAGCATACCAGCTTCCGCTGCGGGGGATGTGCGGATCTTTTTGCCGTTCCCGCTGATGAAGAGGATCTGATTCAGCTGCTCAGGGAACTGAAAGAGATGAACATTCCCTGGTTCATTCTGGGGGGAGGTGCCAATGTACTGGTTTCCGACAAAGGGATCAGGGGCATGGTCATCTCCATGGAGAATCTGGATGATGTGAGCCTGAAAGAACATGTGCTGACTGTGGGTGCAGGTATGGCCGTTTCCGATGCAGCAGCCTATGCGGCAGATCAGGGTCTGGAGGGGCTGGAGTTTATCTATGCCATGCCCGGTTCTGTGGGAGGGGCTCTGTGGATGAACGCCCGCTGTTATGACAGTGAAATTGCCGTTGTACTCAGAGGAGCCACAATCCTGAATGCAGAACTGAACAAAGAGTATATACCCTTCCGGGAAGAGGACTGGGAATATAAAAAGTCTCCCTTTCAGAACAGAAACTGTATTATACTCTCTGCTGAGTTCTCTCTTAAACAGGGCAAATCGGAAGATCTGTGGACCAGAATGCTTGAGATTCGAAGGGACCGGGATGAGAAGGGGCACTTCAGAGCTCCCTGCGGGGGGTCCACCTTCAAAAACAACAGAGCCTTCGGTGCTCCTTCCGGCAAGCTGATTGAAGAAGCGGGACTCAAGGGAACCCGGATCGGAGGAGCTGCGGTTTCCGAATGGCACGGCAATATTCTGATCAATGAAAATGATGCTACCGCCGGCGAAATCAGCGACCTGATCAAACTGGTTCAGGACAAGGTATACAGACAGACCGGATTTCTCCTGGAACCGGAAGTTCTGAAAGTGGGAGAATGGGAGGAGGATGGAGATGCAGAATCTGATTGACAACCTGAAAGAGTATCTGGATCCCCTCAATGCCGATAATGATCAGCTCCGGCAGATTCTGGATGAACTCAGCGGTGCCGAGATAGCAGAGATCTGGGATAATTTTACAGATGATGAGAATCTCCGGATGTTCCTGATGATCCATCAGGATAAAAGGGGCGATCTCATCTCTGAACTTCAGAACTATGAACAGGAACATCTGATCCGGGAACTGTCGGAAGGGGTCACTAAATCTCTTTTGAACGACATGGAACCGGATGACCTGGTAGACCTCATCCAGTCTCTGAGCCCGGAACTGCGGTCAGCGGTCTGGGAGCAGCTCAGTGAAGAGACCCGTCAGGAAACGACCTTTCTCCTCCGGTTTGACGAAGATGATGCGGCGGGGCTTATGACTCCCCGGTATGCCGCCATTCTGGGAGGCATTACAGTCGCCCAGGCTCTGAACTTTATCCGGTCCTCCATGGATGAGATGGAAACGATCTACTACATCTATGTTGTGGACAAACTGAAAAGGCTCAGCGGTGTTGTCTCATTGAAAGACATCCTCCGGGCCAGAGACAATGACAGAATAGAAGACATAATGATCCGGAAGGTCATTTATGTACATGACGATACGGACCAGGAAGAGTCGGCCAGAGTTCTGGACAATCACGGTCTTCTGGCCCTTCCGGTTGTTGACCGGTTCAACCGCCTTCTGGGTATTATCACCTTTGATGATGTGATTGACGTTATCCGGGAGGAACAGACTGAGGATATCTACAAGATGGGAGCCATGGGGGGAGATACCCAGAGCTACCTGGAAACCTCAATCTGGGGGCTTGTCAAAAAAAGGATTCCCTGGCTGATTATCCTGCTGGTGGCGGGAACCATCACCACAAATGTACTGCATCTGTACCAGGGCATGATCATGACAGCGGCTTTTCTCACCCTCTTTATTCCGGTTATCACTCAGACCGGCGGTAATTCGGGAACCCAGTCCTCCACACTGATGATCCGCGGTCTTGCCACCGGAGAACTCCACTTCCGGGATATAGGCAAAGTCATGCTCAAGGAACTGCTGGTGGGGCTGCTCATCGGTGTGACCACAGGACTGGTGATTCTGACAAGGGCTTATTTCACCCCTCCGGGAATAGAACTTCTCCAGGCAGTGGCCATAGCCCTGTCCTTGTGTGCCGTGGTTATGTTCGCCACTGTACTGGGAGCTCTGGTTCCCCTGGTCATCCACAGAATGGGATTTGATCCCACAGTCGCCGCCGGTCCTCTCATGTCCACTGTAATCGATGTCTGCGGACTGACCATCTTCTTTGAAGTATCCAAATGGATTCTGAACCTGTGAGAAGAGGAACAAGCCGGGCACAGGAAGAGTTCTACAGCAGAGGCTTCAGCAGAGTCGTCATAAAAGAGACGGTTCACAGAATTGTCCCGGAAGACCTGCTCTACTTCGGCGGCTCCTGTTTTGCAGAAAACCTCTATTCCTACTGGCAGGATCATTACCTGCCCTCTGTTCTCTCCCCCTTCGGCAGCACCTATAATCCCCTGTCTTTGAGAGACTGCTTCTCACTGCTGACAGAGGAATATGTCATACAGAACAATGAACTGATACAGTCAGGTGCCCTCTGGCAGCACTCCCTGTTCAACAGTACCAGGGGCAGGGAGAACAAGGAGGATCTTCTGGCCATCCTGAACGGGGAACTGGTCAGACACAGAGAACTGTTAAAAGAATCCTCCTGTCTTGTTCTCACTCTGGGTACGGCCTATGTCTATGAGGATATTGCTGCGGAAAAAATTGTGAATAACTGTCATAAAAGACCGGCTGCCGATTTCAAACGGACCATCCTGTCTCCCGATGCCGTAAGCCGAGCCCTCACAGATCTGGCTGAGAAGGTCAGAAACGTCAACTCCGGAATAAAAATGATCATCAGCCTCAGTCCGGTCCGGCACCTGAGGGACGATGCGGCGGAAAATTCCCTGAGTAAAGCGGTTTTGCGCTGCGGGATCGAGGAATTCCTGCAAAAAGACGACAATTCCTCCTACTTCCCTTCCTATGAGATTCTTCTGGATGAACTGAGAGATTACAGATGGTATGCCGATGATCTGGCCCATCCCTCACAGCAGGCTGTCCGGTATATTATGGAACGGTTCTGTGAAAGTACCGGCCATGAGAGGCTTATCAACTACCTTGAGGATGCCGCATCTTTGAAAAACATGATGACCCACAGACTCCGCTTTCCCCACAGCCCCGAAGGGCGCCGGTTTATGGAGAAAAGGCAGAACAGGATGGCTGCGTTTCAGAGGAAATACCCCATGGCGGTGATACAGGAATCCCCTGAATCATAAAATCAGGACAGACGTTTCTTTAATACCCATTTGAGAAACTGAGTATGAATCTCCCAGGAGGAAGCGCCGTATCCTCCGGCAGCCACCCAGGCTGAGGGGATGGAGCGCTCTTCCAGAAAGCTGTAGAGCCTCTGATCCCGTTCCAGCATCTGCTCCTTTGTCATATTCAGAACCGATGTGGACGGCAGTTCGTCCTTCTCATAGGGATCAACTCCCCCCACAACAAAGACAAGATCCGGTGTTCCTTCCTTCTCCATCTCTTTCAGGGCATCCATGAGCCGGTCTGTGTAAAGTGCCTCTTCTCCCGATTCAATGAGAATATCCCGGTCACCGGGGAACCAGGAGGGATTCAGTGAACCGTCCTCTCTGTATTGAGGACTGTCCAGAGGCCATCCCTTTGCCATATGTATACTTAAGGCTGTAATATCATCATGGTCTGCCATAATCTCGGCAGTACCGTCTCCTCTGTGGGCATCAATATCCACGATCCAGGCTTTGTGAAAGAGCCCCTCCTCTCTGGCTCTGAGCAGGGCAATACAGATATCGTTGACCAGACAGAATCCGTGACCGAATCCGGGATGGGCGTGGTGCATCCCTCCCCCCAGAAAATAGGCAAACCCGGATTTAAGGGCTTCCGGGATCACCGCATAGGAGCCAGAGACGATATTCATCACATCTTCAACAATTCCGGCCAGAAGCTTTTCAGCATTCTCCGGTTCATACCGGTTATAGTTGCCCTTCTCATCCACAAGTTCATAGGCTGCCAGAAGAGCAGCTTCAAGCCCCTCTCCGTAGAGGCTGCCGGTATACTCGGATGTGTGAGCCCGTTCAAGATCCTCCCGTCCCAGAATCCGGGGAAAATCGGAAATAAGCCACTCCCCTTCTCTCGGCCCCAGTTCGGGATCTTCTCTGAGGGCTTTCATGGTATTCGTTTTCCTGCTGTCCAGAGAGGGGATCTGAATCCCGTATCTCTGAAAGCTTATTTTTGCATCGGGGTTATATATCAACATGGGAATAATATATCAGAAAAGAACAAGCTCCCGGAAGCCGCCGGACCAATATTCTTCACCATAATCCACAGTCAGCTGCGTACCGGAGGGGATAAACTGCTGAGCCACAAAAAAGA
The DNA here is from genome assembly GCA_028532905.1 of Spirochaetales bacterium. Taxonomy (GTDB): domain Bacteria; phylum Spirochaetota; class Spirochaetia; order DSM-2461; family DSM-2461; genus Oceanispirochaeta. The sequence goes on along the minus strand of JAQQAM010000100.1, from coordinate 5,796 downwards.
TGACCCAGCGGTTATCCACCAGACAGTGTTCAACCGCCAGATTCGCCTCAAAACTGTGGTTGATATAGCGGAGTTCATTTCCCATTTTTCCGGCATTGACCTCAAACAGCAGATCTTCATACCAGGCATCGGGGTAATCCCAGGTATAATCAGTCTCGTATCCCTCTGCCGGCGATTCTGCCTGCTCCGGATCCGCAACAAGGTCCTCCCCGGGCTGCACGACACCGGCATACTCGGCCAGCAGATCTCCGGGACCCAGATCTGATTCAGCGAACAGGCCGTAGCCCACATCTTCGGAAACCCTCCGGATGGAAACATCCGCCATCCAGGCGTCTTTCAGTTTCTGACCGTAATCGGAACTCAGGGTATCGAACTCTTCCCGGTTATCCAGATAATAGGGGGATGTAGTCTGATCTTTCAGGAAGGCAGGAACATCCTTGTAGAGGCTGCGGCTCAAATAGGAAATCCCCCGGGATTCCATAAAAAAGCGGCGTTCTTCCGGCTTTTTGAATATCTCGCTCATACAGCAATTTTACTGTCTATGGGAAAGGGCATCAACAGAAAGTTTATCCCCAAATTAATTGACAAATCAATTGACATGTCAACTATTTTAATCTATACCTTTTATCATGATGGATAATGTGAACTATCTAATAGGCAGAATGATGACAGCCCGCCAGGAGTTTCTGAACAGCCGCCTGAAGCCCCTGAACCTGACCAGCAGCCTCTTTGCCTGTCTTGTCGAGATAATCCAGAACGGACCCCTGACCCAGAAAGAGCTGAGTACCCTGCTTCGTGTTGATCCGGCACTGACCACCCGCAATATCAGGAAGCTCACAGCTTTGGGGTATGTGGAAAAAGAAGAAAAACAGGCTGACAGACGCTGTAATACCATCCGTCTGAGCAAAGACGGTGAAACAATATCAAAAGAGATTATGATGCTGAACCTGGAATGGTTCAAAATTGTCTCTCGGGATATTCCATTGGATGAATTGGAGAGAACACTGAATACCGTCAAAAAAGTAATAATAAATGTGGAGACCCAGATCCTGGGTGAATCAAGGATTCCCCGGACTCCTGTCCGTCTTCCCGATGAAGAGAGCTTGAAATGAAGATAAAGCAATTCAAAAAAATAATTCCCCGGGTTGCTGCCGCCCTTATTATCCTGTTTTTGATTTCCCAGGGAATCCTGAAAAGAGCGGAAGACTCAAAACCTGCCGCCTCCGGAATACTGGAGAGGGACAGAATTGAACTGCCTTCCCGTTCGGCAGAACAGATACTGACCTTACACGTCAGAGAAGGAGATTTTGTTAAAGCCGGAGATCCGGTTAGCACTCAGGACAGCCGCAGAGCCGCCTCCCGGTACAACGGCGCTCTGGCGGAATACAACAGGGCTCAGGCCAGTCTGGAAAAGATGAAGAACGGCCCCCGGCCCCAGGAGATAAACCAGGTGGAAGCCTTGCTCACGGCGGCCGAAGGACTTCTGAAAGAGAGATACACCAATCTGGAAAGAGCCAGAGCCCTGGACCAGAAAAACCTGAACAGTAAAATGGAACTGGACAGTGCCGAATCCTCCTATATCCAGGCCCTGGGAAACAGAAATGAGCTGGCCGCCCGCCTGAAGCTGCTGCGGGAAGGCAACAGAGCTGAAGATATCCGTATGGCTCAGGCCGCCCTTGACACTGCCGCCGCTCAGCTTGAACAGGCACAGATAGACCTGGATGATCTGACAATCAAAGCCCCGGTGGAGGGAGTCATCGACAGCCTTCCCCTGGAAGAAGGGGCCACACCAAAAACCGGACAGACAGTGGCTGTTCTACTGGCCTCCCGCCTTCCCTATGCCAGAGTTTATATTCCTGAAGAGTGGCACGGACATCTTGCCCCGGGTGATGCGGTTCAGCTCAAAATGGACGGATATTCCGGTTTGATCAGCGGCAGAATCAGATGAATCGCCTCTGAACCTGTATATACACCCTACTTTGCTCTGAATCAGAGCGACCGGGGGCATCTGAGTTATGTTGCCAAAGTGGATCTGGAATTGCCGGCGCATTTGAAAGCCAATCCCGGAACCCCGGTTCAGATGCTGTTGGAGGTAGATACCCCATGACCGATGCTGCAGGAAGGAACTACTGTATCCGGACAGACAAGCTGACCAGAAAATTCGGAGACCTCACAGCCGTGGATCATCTGTCCCTCAATATTCCCGCCGGAGAGATATACGGATTTCTCGGTCCCAACGGAAGCGGAAAATCCACCAGCATCAGGCTGATCTGCGGCCTCCTCAGTCCCAGTTCGGGAAAGGTGGAGGCCCTGGGGTATTCCATCCCCCGGCAGGCGGAAAAACTCAAATCCCGGCTGGGATACATGACCCAGAAATTTTCTCTGTACCAGGATTTGAGCGTGGATGAAAATCTCCGCTTCATAGCCAGCATTCAGGGGCTTCCCAAAAAGATTCGGGAATCCAGAATCCGGGAACTGCGCCGTCAGTTTCATCTGGAGAAGAACAGAGACCAGCTGACGGGAACCATGAGCGGCGGGCAGAAACAGCGTCTGGCACTGGCAGCTGCTATTATCCACAACCCCAGCCTTCTGATCCTGGATGAGCCTACATCAGCGGTTGACCCGGAAAGCCGGAGGGAATTCTGGGAATATCTGTTCGAACTGGTGGGACAGGGCATGTCCATTCTCGTATCGACCCATTATATGGATGAGGCTGAGCGCTGCCATCGTCTGGCCATTATCCAGAAAGGCAGACTCAGAGCTGAAGGAGAGCCCCGGAAACTGATGAGTGGTCTGGGAGCAGAGGTCTTTCTGGCTCACGGCCGGTCGGATGAACTGATTCACTGGAGAAAGGAACTGGTCTCCCACAACGACATTCCAGGGTGCACACAGATCGGCAACAGCCTCAGAATCATGATCACATCTGGCCGGAAGAATCCCGAAGCCTGGCTGAGCAGTACGTTCCCCTTTCTGGGGAAGGTGGAACAGACCAGACCCAACCTGGAAGATGTGTTTGTGAAAGCCACCCATCAGGACCATATACAGGAGGAGGGGCGCCTATGATCCGGACTGACAAAATCAGAGCCATGGTCTACAAGGAGCTGAAACAGCTGCAGAGAGACCGGCTGACGGCAGCCATGGTGTTCGGTATTCCGGTCATGCAGCTTCTGCTTTTCGGCTTTGCCATCAACTACAACGTCAGAAATATTCCGGCAGCCTGGTGTGATCAGGCGGAATCTGTAAAATCAAGACAGATTATTCAGGATATCCAGGCCGGACAGGTTCTGGACCTGCAGATTCAGACCCGGACTCCCGAAGAACTGAGGCAGCTGATTCAAAGCGGGAAAGTCAGAGCCGGCGTTCTGATTCCCCAAGACCTGTCCTCAAGGCTCCAGGACAACCGCTCCTCCTTTCAGATACTCACCGACGGAAGCAGTTCGGTTGTGACCGGTGCTGTCACCAGCCTGGCGTCTCTGCCTCTTTATCAGGGAGAACACAGCATTGATTACCGGAATCAGGAAGCTCTTCCCATTCAGGTTCTCCCTCTCTACAATCCGGAGCAGCGGACGGCCGTAGAGGTCATTCCCGGACTGATCGGCATCATCCTGACCATGACCCTGATGCTGTTTACAGCCATTGCCCTGGTCCGGGAAACCGAACACGGCAGCATGGAGATGCTTATCACCACACCCGTATCGCCCATGGAGATTATCATAGGGAAACTGCTTCCCTACATCGGAATCGGTATATTCCAGACCATTCTTGTTTTTCTCCTGGGGATTCTGGTATTCCGTCTGCCTGTAAACGGCAGAATCACAGATATTGCTCTGGCGGTTTTAATGTTTATCTCCTCCACCCTCTCAATGGGACTGTTGATCTCCTCTTTTGTCAAAACCCAGTTTCAGGCGGTTCAGGTATCCATCTTCATCCTCCTTCCGTCCATACTTCTGTCGGGCTTTGTCTTTCCCTATGAAGGGATGCCGGCTTTTGCCCGTGGCCTGTCCAAGATTCTGCCGGTGACCCACTTTATTGAGCTGATGAGGGGTATTGTTCTCAGGGGAGCGGGAATCGCGGAAATGCCACTGCAGATAGGGGTGCTTCTTCTTTTTATAGTGATAACAATGTCCCTGGCCTGGCTGAGGATGAGAAACAAACAGCTGGATTAAGACTCCGGGAACTCCGACACCCACTGGACAACTGATTCGAATATATACATAATTCAATATATGATTAGTTCAACAATAACACTGGGACCTTTTAACGTCCCCCTGATACTGCTTCTCTTTGCCGCTTCTGCCGGGGCGGCTCATATGGAATTTCTTATAATCAGAAAGGGAGACCGCAAGGCACTGGGCAAAGCATCCGATTTCTTCTTTAACGCCCTTCTCCTCTATGTTGCCGGATGGCGTCTCAGTCTGATCGTCACAAACTGGTCTACCGTTCAGACAGCTCCCACGGCCTTGCTCTATCTTCCGGGAGGACTTCTGAATCATGCAGCCGGCGGTATTCTGATGCTTGCTGTGATTGTTTTTTTGAGCAAAAGAGGCAAATACAAGAGAGAAGAACTGATAAACGGCGGCATACTCAGCTCCTCGGCTGTGACCCTTTTCGTCATACTGGTTATGATCATCAGCAACATTCCCGTACAAAATACAGTCAGTACAGGAAGTGCGGACCCCGGGTATGCCGCAGAGCATCGGGAAGGGGGCTCGGAAACGGGAGACATCACCCTGCTTACACCGGAAGGAGAAGAGCGGCTCCTGGATCTGAGAGGCGCCCCTGTGACCATCGTGAATTTCTGGGCCAGTTGGTGCCCGCCCTGCAGGGCGGAAATCCCAGAGTTTATCCGTTTCCATGAGGAGTACAAGGAGAGTGATATCCGTCTGCTGACAGTCAATATGACCAGTACGGAAAAGTCTCTGGATCAGGCTCTGGATTTCATTGAGAAGGAGAACCTCTCCTTTCCCGTTCTGCTGGACCATAAAGGCGAAGCGGCCGGGGCGTTTCAAATCAATTCCATCCCCACTACCATTGTTTTTGACAGCGGTGGCAACATTATAAAATGGAAGGCCGGTGTGGTGGATTATGCCTGGCTGCGAAATGCCGGGAAAGAGAACCTCTGAGACTGAAAAACTGATTCCCTTTCTCTACAATCCCAGGAAGTGCTGTGCCAGTTCGGGAGAGCTGGCAAACAGAACTCCTTCCCGGTTCATATAGATGGTATCCGCTTTATTCAGGTTCAGTTTATTTCCATTGTAGTCTGACACCCAGCCCCCTGCTTCCTGCACAATACAGACGGTGGCGGCAAAATCCCAGAAGCAGCCCCCTCCCTCTCTATCCTTGGGAACTTTAAAGTACAGCGCCGGGTGATTTTCAAGAGTCCAGCAGGCATTCAGAACGGCTCCCCCTTCAGTAAAAGAGGCAGGGCCGGCAAGTCCCTGGTGCCGGGCTTTTTCAGTAATAAGGTCTGTCAGCTCATTCTGTCTGCTGTGATTTTTCTGATCCCTGTCCATAATCCAGGTCAGTGTGTCCTTCTTATTTTCCTGCTTTTTCTCCTGACGGTTCCGAAGGGACCAGGGGCGGGAGTTTCTCCAGGCGCCCAAGCCTGTCACGGCGGTATAAAGCACATCCTCCCGGGGATCATACACCACTCCCAGAAGGGATTCTCCCTGTCGGCTGACCAGACCGATAGACACGGCATAGCCTGCCTGATCCTCGGAGAAAGGAAGAGTTCCGTCTATGGGGTCGATACACCAGAAGGCTATTTTGTCCAGCCTGCTGCCGTCATCATATCCC
>JAQQAM010000099.1 GCA_028532905.1 Spirochaetales bacterium | reverse complement strand
ACCTTCTGTACAGATTAATTCTCAAGTTCTCCCTGTCCCGGGAGAATCACTTCACCGCGATGATCTGTGTAGTCTGGATGTCCCTGGATGTTCAGTTTCTGTATATATCCCGGCTGGGCAGACAGGAAATACTGCTGATTCTGATTCTCCTGGGGATTCTGAATATCCTGGCTCAGGAAGATCTCAGCTCCCGGAAAAAAGGTAGTTTTGCCGGTCTGCTGACAGGTCTGTCTGCGGGTTTTCATCCCAACAGCTTTATTCTGGCCTGTATGGCGGGACTGATCATTCTTGCCGGTATTGCCGGAAAAAAAAGGGAGTGGAAGGAAGCAATCTTATATGTTCTGACCACAGCAGCGGCAGCCTCCCTTTTTGTAATGCTCAGCTTTCATTTCAATCCGGACTTTATCAGAGACTACAGAAGCTATGGAGCGCCCCTGGGAGTTCTGGATACGCCGGACATAAAACTTCTTAAGTTTCCGGCATTTTTTTCCAAGCTCTACCAGCAGGTCAGCGGCACCTATCATACTCCCAATATCAGAATGCAGATGATTCTGTTTCCCCTGTTTCTGCTGCTCTCTCTGATTCCATTTAAAACAGACAGCAGATCTTTCAGAATGACCGCCTGGTATACAATTCCGGGATGGGCCGGGTACTGTACAGGCCTTTTGATCATCGGCAAATACAGTCAGCCTTCCATCAGTTTTCTGCTGCCCTTCTACTTCCTTTCCGCCTCAGATTTTCTGAACCGGCTGAAAGATCACCGGACACTGCGGTACGCTCTGTATATTCTGTTTCTGGGAACGGCCCTCTTTTTTTCCGCCTCTGATATGCATCAGGAGACAGAACGCTTTGATGAATACCTGATAAAACTCCACAGATACATTCCGGAAAACGGGAGGCTCCTGTCCGGCCTGCATATGGATTTTCTTGTGCCCGAAGGGCAGCTGTATGACTGGAGAAATCTCCATTTTCTTAAAGAGGAAGATATCAGCCTGGCACAATACGTAGATGAGCGGGACATCCGGTATATCCTGTATACTGAGGAGCTCTCCTACATATACAGAAACCGCCCCTACTGGAATGTTCTCTACGGTAACACCGCCCACTGGGTTCCTCAGCTGGAGCAGTTTACGGAACAGAACTGCACCCTTCTGGCAGAACTGGAAAGTCCGGGCTACGGCATCAGGATTACCTCTCTGCGGTACACCAGACCCTGGTATGTTAAGATCTATCAGGTCGATAATTAGTAAATCATCTTCTTCCGGCAGGCGCCGGGATAAGTGCATCCCGGGGCAAAAAAAACCCGGACATCCTCTGCCCGGGTATACAAAACGATTTTGAAGACTGTATCAGTTAATTAGTCACTTCTTTCAGAGAAGTCACAAGGCCCGCCAGATTCTGAATTTCTGAGGGAATGATAATTTTTGTGGACTGGCCGTCTGCCACTTTAGCCAGAGCTTCCAGACTTTTCAGCTGTACAACAGCATCATCCACCTGGGCAGCCTTCAGCATAGTCAGACCCTTTGCCGTAGCCTGCTGTACTTTCAGGATTGCTTCCGCTTCCCCTTCGGCAACTCTGATGGCCGCTTCCCTGTCAGCTTCCGCCCGGAGGATAGCAGCCTGTTTTTCAGCTTCCGCTTCCAGAATGGCGGACTCTTTCTGACCTTCTGCCACAAGAACCGCTGATTTTTTCTCACCTTCCGCCCGGAGAATAGCTTCCCGTCTTTCACGCTCGGCTCTCATCTGTTTCTCCATCGCTTCCTGAATGTCAGCAGGGGGAAGAATATTCTTCACTTCAACACGGTTCACCTTGATACCCCAGGGGTCTGTGGCTTCATCCAGAATACTCCGCATTCTGGTATTGATAATGTCTCTGGAAGTCAGAGTTTCATCCAGTTCCAGCTCACCGATGATGTTTCTGAGTGTGGTGGCTGTCAGATTTTCAATAGCTGAAATGGGCCGGTCCACACCATAGGTGAAGAGCTTGGCATCTGTAATCTGATAATAGACAACCGTGTCAATCTGCATGGTGACATTGTCTTTGGTAATGACGGGCTGGGGATCAAAGTCGATCACGTTCTCTTTCATGGAGACCTTGTTGGACACTTTGTCCACCAGAGGAATTTTTACATGAAGCCCAACCTCCCAGGTACTCTGATAGGCACCCAGCCGTTCCAGCACATAGGAATGAGCCTGAGGGACGATTCTGATATTCTTGATCAGAAGAATCAGAAGAAAGACGAGAAAAGCAATTAAAAGCCATGATGAATTCATTAAAATACTCCTTCCTGCCGAAACCATCTGAGGGCTCCGGCTAATTATTAATCAGTCTCTATGACCAATATATTACTGAGCTTCACTGACAATAAGGGTAACCCCTTCTATCCGGAGGACAACAACCTGATCACCCTCTGAATATTCGGCTTCCTTATTATCAGGCCGGGCCGTCCAGACCTGCCCGCCCACTTTTATCTGACCGGGATTATCCTGAGAAACAGAGACTTGTACAATCCCCTTCATCCCCACCATTCTGTCACTATTGGTTTTTTCCCGTCCCAGTTTCAGTTTTTTTACTGCAACAGGACGGGTAAAAAGGAGCATAATGATAGACAGGAACAGAAATACTGTGATCTGCAGGGTCACCGAAGGGATAAAAAAAGCAAGAATCATTGAGATAATGGCTGCAATGGCCAGCCAGACCGTTGTCAGTCCCATGGTGAGACCTTCAATGACAGTCATAATCACGGCGATAGTCAGCCAGACCCAGGGCATGTTATTTACGATTTCTAAAGGCAGTGCTATTTCCATATCTCTATTTTTACTCTCCGTAGCGCAATAGTCCAGTTATTTTTGGAAAAGTTCAAATCATTTTATGTGAGAATGATATAATCGTGTCAGACTCTATTGTATTTCAGGAATCTTTTAAAGATGAAAAGAAAAAAAGTTCTTACTCTTGTGACTGTCGGTATGATCTCCCTGTGGCTTCTGTTTCCCCGTTACAGCCGGGAATGGGCGATAAGGGAAGATACAAATCTTCTGAAGGGGAAACAGGATTACCTGAATGCCCTGTCCCGAAGAAGGAATGCCCCCAATATTCTGATTATACTGGCAGATGATCTGGGACGGAATGATCTGGCTTTATATGATGATGTCAGCGGATTCAAAACTCCCCATATCGAGGCTCTGGCGGCTTCTGGAGTCTGTTTCACCGATGCCTCTGCCAGTTCACCGGTCTGTGCCCCCTCCCGTGCCGGAATTCTGACAGGCCGCATACAGAACCGCTACGGCTTTGATTCACAGCCCATGCAGCTGTACCCTGTATTCCCCCTGCTCTATTACAGTTTCAAGTATCTTGTCAATACTGATGAAATGCATCCAGTCCCCCTGGGGACCTTCCCCACCCCGAAAGAGATGAAAAAACAGGGCGTTCCCCAGGGTGAGCTTTACCTTCAGGAGATTCTGAATCAGGCCGATTATGCAACCGCCCTCAC
>JAQQAM010000098.1 GCA_028532905.1 Spirochaetales bacterium | reverse complement strand
AAAGTAGTAGAGGCAGAAACCAAAACAGCATCAGGTCTGTATATTCCTGAAACAGCTCAGGAAAAAACACAGACTGCTACTGTTGTAGCTATTGGTGATGATAAGGACCTGATCACTGTAAAAGAAGGCGATAAAGTTATGTACGACAAATACGCCGGAACAACAATCAATATTGATGATGTAGACCACCTGATTATCAAAATGCAGGACATCATTGCGATTGTAGAATAATTCTTCTTTCCCATAAAAAAAGCTGCTTTCAGTCATACTGAAGCAGCTTTTTTTATGTCTGCAGGTCTATCCCGCAGGTTTTTTAAGTTATTTAATTCCCTTCAAAGCTTTCACATACTGAAGTCTCTGATAGAATTTCTTCTCTTCATCATCCTCCAGACTCAGGAGGCTGTGGAAATCAGAGATGGAAGCGAACTCTTTTCTGTCCATCCACTCTTCCATTTCTGCAATCATTTTTGTCAGCTCCCCCACTCCTTTCTTATACAGTGCGGAACAGATCTGAACCGTATCGGCACCCGCCAGAATCAGCTTGATGGCTGAGGCAGAGTCATGTATGCCTGTTGTAGCTGAAAAATCACACTCCACAAGATCAGAAAGGATTCCGGTCCACCTGAGAACTGAATTGTATTCATCTTCACCGGAGAGGGGATTCCCCATCTTAAACTCCAGTTTTTCAATATCAATATCGGGTCTGTAAAACCGGTTGAACAGAACGACCGCAGAGGCTCCGGCCTGTCTGATTTTATTTACCAGCTGAGGCAGGGAACTGAAATAAGAGCCGATCTTTACAGAGACAGGAATGCTCAGAGCATCGACTGCTTTTTTAACAATGGCAATGACTTTCGCTTCGATCTCTTCAGAGCTTTCTTTTACAGAAACGGGAACAAGAGCAATATTCAGTTCTATTCCCTGAGCGCCCATTTTCTCTATTCTCTGAGCATAATCCAGCCACCACTCATCGCTGTAGCAGTTCAGGCTGGCAATAACAGGAATATCCACTGCTTTGACAGATTCTTCCACCAGCTCCAGGTACGCGTCGGGCTGCTGCAGCATTCCCAGGTGATGAATGTACTCCATGGCTTCCGGGTGTACCGCATAAGCATCCATTGACCCGTCCTTATCGGCTGCATTTGCAATATCCTCTTCGAAGAGAGATTTAAGAACAACAGCTCCCGCACCTGCTTCCGCAGCTTTCTTTACCTTTTCCACTGAATCAGTGAGACCTGAACTTGAAACGATAAAGGGATTTTTTAATTCCAGCCCCATATATTTTGTACGAAGATCCGCCATTTTAACTCCTATTACTGTTAGTTTTCCATTACTTTATATTAGCTCTACTGACCCATAAAAATCAACATATCAATTTTCATAGATAAAATTCTCCATATCTTCCAGAACAGAGACAAAACGTTTCCTTGACTCAATGGTTTGGGGAAGAGAGCGGAGAAAGACGGAACCGTAATTTTTACTCACAATACGGGAGTCCAGAATAATTACGGCTCCCCGGTCTGTTTTCCGTCTCATAAGCCGTCCGAATCCCTGCCGGAATTTCATAACCGCTTCAGGAAGAGACAGTTCCCGGAATGAATTGCCTCCCCTTTTCTCCACAGCCTCAAGCCTGGCCTGATAAACGGGGTCTGTGGGTACCCGGAAGGGAAGCTTGCAGAGAATCACCAGCCTCAGAGATTCCCCCGGCGTATCCACTCCCTCCCAGAAGGAGTCGGTGGCAAACAGAACGCTTTGAACATCCTCTGTAAAGTGTTTTAAGAGCCTTCCTCTGTCTTCACTGCCCTGCCTGAGAAGGGTCACTTCCGGAAAAGACCAGTCCTCAAGAATCCCGTCGTAGCAGAACTTCAGCAGTTCGTAGGATGTAAACAGAACAAGTGCCCTTCCTTCATTGCTCTCCAGCAGTTTTTTGATTGAATCCCGCAACACCTCCCTGTATTCAGGGGCATTGGGCTCGGGAATATCGTCAGGCAGCCCTAGAAGAACATTATCTTTATAGGGGAAGGGAGAGGCAAAACGGCCGCTTTGAACCCGCTCAGGGAGCTGGGAATCCAACCCCATCCTCTTTTGCCAGTACCGGAAACTGTTATCCATGGTCAGGGTAGCCGAGGTGAAAACGGCGGAGCTGTAGGAGTCGTAGATTCCTGATTTCATCCAGCCCGAGATCTCCAGGGGTGTAATGAGAAAACGGACATAGGATTTGCCATCTCTCACCTTCTTTTCAATCCAGAAAACACCCTCATCATCTTCTGCATCAAACTGGCTGAACTTATTGAGAAAGACCGAATATCCGTTCAACCTGCTGAGTATCATCTTGAACTCAAGAACCACAGTATTCTCCTGTTCTTCTTCAGGAATCAGATCGTACCATTTGTTGAGGTAGGCTATAAACTGAGCCAGCTTTTCTCTGGTGAGAAGAAGGGGCTCTCTGATTTTCCGCAGATAATCGGGATGGCTATTGTCCTGGAGTCTCACAGAGGTTTCTCCGGGAAAGAAATCAAAAGCCAGGGCATCCAGAATTTCCGCCTGGGATCTGAGATCCCGGAGCAGCTCGGAAAACAGAACCCCCTCGGGTGCTTCCTGAATGGCTTCCAGACGAATGAGCACACCGATGGACCGGCCCTTTTTCTGCAGAAACAGTCTCTGCAGATATTTCAGCAGCTGGATTCTGTTATATTCCTCGGAAAAATAGCTTGTAGCACTGTTTTCAATATTATGAGCCTCATCAAAAACAACCTTGTGAAAATGAGGAAGGAGAACGGTCCCGTCAAACCCCAGACCGCTGATCCGGAGGGACATATCGGCAAAAAACATATGATGATTGACCACAAGGACTCCTGCCGCAGCGGCTTCCCTTCTGGATTTCATGACAAAACAATTTTCAAAATAACGGCAGCGGGCTCCGAAACAGCTGTCCGCATCACTGCAGACCCGGGACCAGAGCTCATCGGGGGGCAGAAAGGGAAGTTCCGAAACTGTTCCGGTGGGACTGCTCTCCCCCCATTCCTTTATCTGCAGCAGAAGATCGCTCTTCTCCCTGAACAGAGAATTTTCCTCAAGGGCATCGGCCAGCCTGTTTTTACACAGATAGTTCCGTCTCCCCTTCACAAGAACAGCCTTTACATCCGTACCACTGAGTGTCTGTGCCAGAGGCAGATCCTTCTCCATGATCTGCTGCTGCAGATTGATGGTCGCCGTAGAAATAACAACTCTCTGTTCATTGGCATCCGCCCACTTGAGTGCCGGAATCAGATAAGAGAAGGATTTGCCGACTCCCGTTCCCGCTTCGGCCACAACAATTTTCTCATCATTGAAACCATTTGTTATGGTTTCCAGAAGTTCTATCTGGGAAGGTCGCTCCTCATAATGGGGATCTATTTCTGAAAGTGGTCCGCCGGGAGACAGAATGGAACACAGATCATGTGTATCCAGAAGAACATCCGGGCTGTACAGTACCGGTTCCACCACCACATACACGGCATCCACAGAATTATTGACAATATAAAAACCGATTCCCTGGTTCCCAAGCAGGGAGGCCTGGGATAAATCGGCATCACTGGGCTTGAGAACACCTGACGGGTGGTTGTGGATGACCACATCTCCCTTCTCCATATGCTCCATAACAGCAGGAACAGCACTTTCATGTCCCCGGGCTGCGGTTTTTACAGAGGAGACAACTTTATCCTCATTGATTGATCCCACCCAGAGAACTTCATTGCCTTCAGCCTCTTCAATATCTCTCAGCATCCGTTCATGCACATCAAGTGCAAATCGGCCTGTAAAATCAGTTGGAATCATTACCGTACTCCGGGAGGGAAAAGAGAAAACGGGCTCCTCCGCTGTATTCTTTGTCCAGGTATATGTCTCCTTTCATCTGCTGCAGAAGTTCCCGGCAGATACTCAGGCCCAGTCCGCTGCCGCCGTAGCGCCTGGCCAGGCCCTCTTCCCCCTGTCTGAAGCGTTCAAAAATAATCTGATCCTTTCCTGATGAAATACCGGGACCTGTATCTTCAACAAAAAAAACGATTTTTCCCTCTTCCGGATCAAAGGAGTGGACTCCATAGGAGATCTGTCCGTATTCAATAAACTTCATGGCATTGTTCAGCAGATTCTGCCAGATCTGATGAAAGCGTTCAATATCCGTATTCAGAAAAATATAATCCGGCATATGGTCGGGATAACTCCAGTTCAAGCGGATTTCCTTTTTCACTCTGTCATCCATCAGTTTTCTGTATACGGTGTATAAATTCTGGAAAAAGTCTCTGACAGGAAGCTTCTGAACCTGAAGATCAATGCTTTCATTCTGTATTCTGGAAATATCAATAATATTGGAAATGATGGTGATCAGCTGATTGGAACTCTGCCTGATCAGTTCAACAAACTTCTGCCTTTCCTCACTGTTCTCATCCTCGGGCAGATCCTTTACAAGAAGGCCTGTAAAGCCCAGTATAACATTCAGGGGTGTTCTGATCTCATGGGAAATATTGGCAAGGAAACTGGTCTTCAGCCTGTTGCTCTCTTCCGCTTTCTCCTTGGCTTCGATCAGTTCCTTTTCGATGGCCTTACTGTGGGTAATATCGCTCATCATTCCGATCAGACAGGGTCTGCCTTCCTGATCAGAGCCCATGCGGGCACGCATGAGAATCCACATGGTGTCGCCGTTTTTCCGGCAGACCTGATACTCTCCGTTGAGGATTGATCCATCTTTAATCGCCTTTCTCATGGATCTGATAATCTCTTTTCTGTCCTTCTCGGCAAACTGACGGTTGAAGTAATCCAGACTGCTCTCATAATCCTTTCTGAAATGGCCTGTCATAACTTCCCATACTGATGAGACCTCCAGAATGCCCCGGTCTGCATAATAACGGAACATTCCCTCATTGACGGCTGTCAGAGTCTGTCTGTAGAAAAACTCCTCCCGCCTCAGTTCAGATTCAGTTTTCTTCAGAGTCTCTATGGGTTTGAGTACGGCTTCCAGAAAAACACCTCTGTAGAGGCTGTGATAGGCCAGAGCCTTGAGAATATAGGCAATCACAGAAACGGATTCCCCCTTACCAAAGACAAACACCAGAGTGGATAAGGTGGATAAAAGCATAGTCAGAGACATCAGTAATTCTGAAAACTGGAAGGATTTCCGAATAGACCGGAACAGATAATAGAGTCCCGTCAAATATAATGCGGCCACTGTAATGGAAGAGAATTTCATAAAGGCCGTGAAATCCCCATCCACACTGATACAGGCCGGGTAGTATCCGCTTGCGATCAGAGCAATCGTACCGAGTGAAAGAATAATACAAACGGGCACTGCGAAAGAAACAGGAAGTCTTTTCAGGTACAGAACAAGAATGAGAGCCATTCCCAGGGTCTCAACAAAAGAAGCACCCAGCCAGAATTGTACGGTCATATTCTGATCAAAGAAAAATCTCTGTTCGTAACTCACCAGATACATGATATACAGGGACACAGCGGAGAAAAAAACATAAGAAGCCATGGTCAGCAGAGCCGAACCGTAAAAATGATTGGTTCTCCCGGTAAACACCATGATGGTCCAGGCACTCAGAATGACCCAGCCCAGTATCAGGGACCGTCCGAGATCAGGCATATACAGGGAGATCAGATACAAAACAACAACTACGGCTCCCAATACGAGAGTCGATGAAAAATTGAGGTCTTTGAAAATATTATCGTATAATTTTCCCGATTCTGATGCAGTCCCTTTTTTCATTGATAAATCATTATACCAAAAGCTTGTAACTTGAACATTAAATACTTGATTCATTTTACTCTGATTTATTGACATCAGTACACCATATCTTTGGATTAAGCCACTGTAGAGCGTTTTTTAATTAATCGGATCTATCCTTTGAAAACAAAAGTAAATACTATATAATTACATAGTGAATACAAGGAGATTTTATGATTATACCGATTATCCAAATAGGAAATTCTAAAGGGATAAGACTCCCTCAACCAGTTCTGAAGCAATGCAATGCAACAGATAAGTTTGAACTGGAAATAATTGATGGATCGATCAAATTAACACCACTTCATAAGAGGGAATATGATCTTACTTTTCAAAATGTTGAAATCATGACTGATTCTGAGATCACTACCATGCTGAAAAACCTGGATGCTTTTACCATCGCAGTCTCATTGATTGATGTTGATGATCGTATTTCTGACAGGATTTATAAAAATCTATCAAAGAGAGCATATGAGTTGATCCAGGTAGAAGTGCATCGGTTATCACAGCTGACCGCCAAAGAGCTCATAGTTGAGATGCATCGAGCCAAAATCAATGGGATATTACGTGATATCGAATTATCATAATGATTTATTTGTTAAGCAAACAACTGATGAGCTGTGGACGGAATAGGACTTTATCAGAAGCGTTTTTCGGGGTGGGTGTTAAGTAAATCATAAATATACATTTTCAGTTAATGATCCAGATCTAAATGCAGCTCTTCATGATTCCTAATGAGTTCTTGAAGAGTAGTTTTATTCTCCTCAGTATATCCTGTTGAAAAAAGAATTTTATCTTTATATTTTCCAATTTTAACTATCTGAAGAGTTTCTGATATGGTGACCCAGCATGTTGAGACTGGAATTGGGCCATCAATTGGTACCTTCCTTTGTGTTGAATTTCCTCCTTTATATCTGCCAACTATTCGTATCCTTTGAAGATCAATCTGAACATTTGAATATCGCTCAATGAATAGTTCTCTATCATTTTCATTTCTCAATAAATCTCCTATTTCTAACCTGGATCTTTCTGATACCTGTATGACCATACCGAGAAATATGAAAATAACGATTACAAGAACAAAGATCATATCAATTTGTTCTCCCCTCGTGTGTCTTCAATTTACGAATAAAGACTAAAATCAACTGAGTAAATATACCTGAGCTAATTATTGTAATGAAAGGCAAATATGTCACTTCATAAGCCTTTGGATGATACTCTGGATAAAATACTGGAGCAGTAAGCCATACAGAAATTGTGATTCCAAATATCAGAGTCATTGTTGTTACTAGCATTTTCTTGCTTGGAGAGATTAAATAACTCTCGATAATCCAGAGTATAGCAATAACAGAAAATGTATATTCAGGTAAAAGAAAAGTATTTTCGAAATAAAAATATAATATGATACCAAGTAGAACTGTGAGCATTAGGGCAAATGGCAACAAACACCAACGTAATATTGTTCTCATTGTTCATTACTCCTTGTAGACAGAACGCTAGTTATCAGCAGTCAGTTAATAATAAAATTAAACAATACCCACATTATCATTGCTAGTAACAGAGTTACTGAAACTATTTTATAAAACCTTGGAATCCTTTCTGATTTCAGATTTTGTAGGACAAACATTTTAGATTCAATCAGACTACTGGGTTCATCTGAATAGTTCGTATAAACAATAATATCAATAAACGTAAGAATGACTACAATTGATAGTGCGATAATTACATTGATCATTATTATAGATTTATCTCCTTGTAGACAGAAATTGGTTTATCCGCAGTATCATCCTACTATAAAAGAATTTCAATTTCTAAAATATTGAAAGCCTATTTCTAACCGAGGAATAAACCAGAGTCCAATGTAGGAATCATAATCTCCATATACATAATGATAACCATCACTAACTTTTGTTGTATTAAAAAAATCATAGAAAAGGGATGTTCCAAGCAGTAAATAGAATGACTCAGAAAGGTCTATTTTTCCATTTAGATCAACACCAAGACCTAAATTGTATGCTTCTAATGAGTAGAAGTATGCATAGGTATCAATAAAAGCGTTATAACTCATAAAATGAATTCCTGCTCCACCATAGAACTGAATATTTTTATCAGGATTACTTCTAAAACCAGCACCGAACAGTAGATTCAACATCATATTAAAATCAAACATATCTGTATAAGCAATATTTCCAAGATCGTCTTTTACCTTTTGCGGGAAATCGATACTCCCACTAGACATGAGCCCAACATTCATATCATTCCAAAAAGAATAACCGGAAAATGAAATTCCCCAACCTGTTAGAGTAGAACTCTGTGTCATCCCATCACTTCTTACAGTTTCAGAAAGAAGTGGGAAATCGATACCGACTGAAATATTATGGGTATCCTCAGAATACATAAGGGTAGTGATAGAGAATAGAAAAATGATTAATAGAAACTTTTTCATTATTGATTATCCTTTTATTTTTAATTGTTTTCAGAATACATCTTATTTTAAAAACCAACAATCACATTTTTTTGTGGGGTTAATCCAAGGAGCAGTTATTCCTTACCATGGTAAATCGGCTTGAATTGGTTTATAAGAACAACTATCATCATTCTGAAACCATTTCTTAGAATACTCAATCCTAACTTTAGTTACTGTCCAGGATGGCTAGAAAACACCTTTTATTCTAATAATTTTGATTCAATATCTTTATGGTATTAAAAAAGGTTTTCCATTATTTACAGAGAAATTTACAGAACTATGAATTAAATAATTAAATACACTGTATCAATATAAACAACAAAAGAGAAAGGAAAAGTCGATTTCTATGATATTGACAAATTACTATTAAATGTATAATTTTGCAAAAATAATACATATTTATACCCTTTTCAGAATAAGGGAGAATCAGAGTTTTAAGAAGAAGACTCTGTTTAAATGTTTTAAAGGATAATAAACCATGGTAGTAATGAAATTCGGCGGAACCTCCGTACAGGATAATATCTGGATTGATAAAGCTCTCAGTATAGCTGAATCCCAGCTGGATAAAGCTCCCGTACTGGTGTCTTCTGCTATGGGAAAAACAACAGACTGCATTCTTGAGCTCATAGACCTTGCAGAATCGGGAAGAATGGAAGAATCCTTCCCTCCTTTTGAAGAACTGAAAAATATCCATCTTCAGGCAGCCTATTCCTTTCTCAGCGCTGAGAATCTTAAAGAATGTGAACAGAAACTGAATGAACTGTTCTCGGATTTTATCGCCTTTTTAAAAGGATTGTCCCTGTTAAGAGAATGTTCTCCCAGAAGCCGGGATGCCCTTCTCTCATTCGGAGAGCGACTGTCCACTACCATTATTACCCACAGAGCTCTGGAACGGAATATGGACGCCTCCCTCCTTGATGCCAGAACCTTTATGCTCACAGATGAAAACTTCAACTCCGCGTCTCCCAGAATGGAAGAAACCCTTGACCTGATCCGGAACAAGGTAAAACCGGAGAAAGGAAAACTAATTGTGACCCAGGGTTTTATTGCGGCAACCGAAAACGGCGTCACCACCACACTGGGCCGCGGCGGGAGCGATTATTCTGCAGCCATCATCGGAGCGGCACTCGGTGCGGAAGAGATTCAGATCTGGACCGATGTCAACGGGATTATGAGTTCTGACCCCCGCTTCGTAAAAGGAGTAAAAACCATTGATTCCATTACCTATGCAGAAGCGGGAGAGCTGGCCTACTTCGGAGCCAAGGTTGTTCATCCGGCAACAATTCAGCCTGCAGTGGGCAATAAAATCCCTGTTCTTGTAAAAAATACAGGAGATCCTTCCCATCCGGGCACAACCATTGAACATAAACTCAGCGGTACCGGACTGAAGGCGATTGCCTCTAAAAAAGGAATTACCCTGATCAACATCAACTCTTCGAAAATGCTGAATGCCTATGGATTCCTGAGCCGGATATTTGGTATTTTTGAAAAACACAAGACACCTGTTGATCTGATTTCCACATCAGAAGTATCTGTTTCCATCACCATAGAGAATGCAGATTCCCTGGAAACCATAACAGAGGAGATATCAGAAATAGCCAATGTCTCTGTTGAACAGGACAAGAGCATTATCTGCATGGTCGGTCAGGATCTGTGGAAGGATTCAGGCTTTATATCAAAAGTATTCGCCTCGCTGAAAGATACTCCTGTGAGAATGATTTCTCTGGGATCTTCAGATATCAATCTGTCGGTGGTTGTCCCCCAGGATAAAACCGACAGTACAATTCAGACCCTTCATGATGCTTTTCTGGGCTGAGTGATCGGGATGACTCCCGGCAGGGAGAGATGATTTATACAATTGACGAAGGATTATAAATAGACAGGGGCTGAAATTGACTTCAGCCCCTGTTTTTTTTCCGGTATTATTACCTGCCCACATCCTCGTGGCTCATCCCGATATGCTCTCTCAGGATTTTACCGCAGCGGTTGTTCTGGATTCTGACAATTCCCATTTCTCTTTCTGCATTCTCGGGAGAATCAGAAGCATGGGCTGTATTCACCATAACATCATGGCCGAACTCCCTGCGGATTGTTCCTCCAGGGGCTTTAGTGGGATCCGTCGGTCCGAGGACATCACGGATTTTCTGTACAGCATCTACACCTTCATAGATAAGAACCATACATTTCACCTTACCCGGTGAATCCATTTCCTCTTCGGGACACTTATCGGGTCTGGTACCGGACATGAACTCCACGATCTTGTTGAACTGGTCGACAGCGTATTCCTTTCCAAAACTGTCGGAGAGGATCTTATCCATATCGATAGACAGGGGCAGACCGAATTCTTTTTCCAGAACGACCTTGGCACGGGCACCGAACATGGGTCCCAGTTTGGAAATAAGGGCATCCCTTACAGGACCGTAAAACTCAAGGGCTTCCGAAACAGTCATCTGATATTTTTTACAGCCGATAAGACGCAGACCGGTTCTGCTGAACATATCGATAATGGTTCCCGGTCTGGAACTGGCATATTTCCAGTTATCCGGTTTGATGATGACCAGGGTTCTTTCAATTTTGGCATTGGCAGGATAAGCCATATTCTCAACAATATTCGGTTCATTGCTGATAAAAGGGGCAAATATCTTCATATTCTGAGTGGCCGTTTCCTGAGTCCGGGGAGTCATAACGGCGGGCTCAAAGTACACAATGTTTCCATCCTGATCTTTCACAAGATCGGCGTAGGTGTCACGGATTGTTTCACCGGTTATGGACTCGATACTTCTGTTTTCAGGATACAGAGCTCCTGCAATATCTGATAATTTTCTACAGGCATCCTCTCCTTTGAACAGCAGCATCATGACCCGGTGTCTGCGTCCGTTGGATGGGGAGAATGTTTTCAGGACAAAGTCGCTGAGAAGTTTGGGACTGGATGAATTCGTATCGACAGACTGTTTATACAGTGATGCCGCATATGCTTCAGCCAGTTCCTGAGAGGGAGCAAAAATCTGTGTTCCCACAAGCTCCAGATCAACTCTCGACAGGAGTCTGGAGAGCACACCGCCCGTTCTGGATTTAACAATGGTATAGGGGGTGATCAGAATGTATGACAGTTCTTCAGCCATTTTTCGTTTTTTCTAACCTTCTTTCATTAATAATAAAGCCTAATTTAACAGCCTTACGCCCATAGGTCAATATTGATTTTCAATACAGAGTTAATTATATTCATATATATGAATAAAACACTATTACTTAAAAGTCTATTTTACCTCTTTTTAACAGTACCGGTTTTTTCTCAGATTTCCCTGCCCGGTGCATCGGCTCCGCCGGATCCGGAGATCAGAGTTTCCCTGGACAAAGAAAGCTACAGACCCGGTGAAACAGCCTCGGTAAAGGTATTGTATACCTTCCCTCCAGGCTATCATCAGACTCACAATCCGGAGCAGTTTTATCTGGAGGGAACAGGAGATAAGGGAATTCTTTTCGGAACCACTGTTTTCCCCGAGGGGAAAGTAGACAGTAATGGAGATATACAATATTACGACTCTGCGGAACTGGTTCTGGAACTCCTGGTATCCGATACTATGACACAGGGCAGCAGTGAAATGATTATCAATGCCCATTTTCAGCTCTGTGATGATGAGGGTATCTGTTATTTTCCAGGTCGTACCGAGCTCCTGGTGACTCTGGATATAACTGGCGACCCTGTACAGTCACAGGAGGGGGGGACTCTCTGGCTGTTCCTTCTGATGGCACTGGCAGGAGGTTTTCTTCTGAATCTGATGCCCTGTGTACTACCCTTACTCTCGGTAAAAGCCATGAACCTGATCAGCCAGAGCGGAGAGAAACGGCCCGTCCTGATCAAACACGGTTTTCTCTACACCGCAGGAATTCTGGTCTCCTTCTGGGCTTTGTCTCTTGTGATCATTCTGCTGCAGCAGTCGGGAAAGCTTCTGGGATGGGGTTTCCACTTCCAGAGTCCTCTTTTTCTGACCGTTCTGATCTCGGTCATTTTTCTGTTTGCCCTCTCCCTGTTTGAAGTATTTATTCTTCTGCCTCCCACCGGAGGAATGAACAAGGCAGACTCCCTGTCAAGGAAGAAAGGGTATGCCGGTTCCTTCTTTACGGGGATTTTTGCCGTATTTGTTGCCACCCCCTGTACAGCCCCCTTTCTGGGAAGTGCCATGGGCTTCGCTTTTTCCCAGTCGGCACTGGTCATCTTCCTGATCATGACTCTCACAGGCCTGGGACTGTCCCTCCCCTTTCTTCTTCTGGGATTTTTCCCCGGATTTTTCAGAATCCTTCCCAAACCCGGCAAATGGATGGATAAGTTCAGAGAGTTTATGGCATTTCTCCTTATGGGAACGGTCATCTACCTCTCTTCGACTCTTATAAAACAGATTGGACCTCCATTCGGTTCTGTTCTGTGGTTCCTGCTGGTTCTGTCTCTGGCTGCCTGGATATGGGGATGGAGCAGCAGACAGAGCCGTAAGAAACTCTGGCGCCGCATCTTCAGGATTCTTCCTCTTTTGCTGATTCTCGGATCTGCCCGGTATCTGCTGGTCTTCGATGATTCCGAATCCGGGGTGACTGTTAACAGCTCATCCTACTGGGAACAGTTTGATCCTGATGAGGTGAACAGCATTATAGATGAGGGAGAGCCCCTTTTTCTTATCTTTTCTGCCGAATGGTGCACCAGCTGCAAGGTCAATGAGCGAACAGTTCTGAATACCGACAGGGCCAAAGATCTTTTTGCATCCAAAGGCATCAGGACTGTTAAAGGGGATATTACCGTCAGCAATGAGGAGGCCATGGAATGGATTTACAGCCAGAACCGTGCGGGAGTGCCCCTTTATCTCGTGTACCTTCCCGGAGAAGAGGTTAAGATTCTCCCGGAAGTTCTGAGTTTTTCCATCCTTGAGGATGCGTTTACATCCCTCCCTGACCAATAAGAACCGCTTTTCATAAGCTCAAAAAAAATCCCCTGCTGTATCAACAGTCCAGGGGATTTTTTTCCGGAAAACCGAATGAGAAAGTCAGGAAAACTGTCCGGTTCTCAGAAGCACCAGGGTACAGGCTTCCAGCCAGGGTATGTCCGCCTTGTCCAGAGCATTCTTCAGATTTTCGGATTCTGTACCGGGATTCAGGATAACTCTTCCCGGATGAAGAGACACGATCTCGTCAATAAGAGGATCAATCCATTTTGGTCCCACATAAACTGTCAGTGTATCAATGGACTGATCAATATCCGACAGCCTGGGATACACCTTGTTTCCGTCAATGTCTTCCAGTGTCGGATGAACCGGAAAAACTGCATGATCATGTTCCAGAAGCATATGCAGTGCTTTGTTGGAGTAACGCTCCTCTTTCTGACTGGCTCCCAGTATGGCAACATTCTGTTTCATATCATCACCTGCTTATATCTGTACTTTTTCCATCCTGTTATCAGGAAAAGAAAATCATATATTTAAAATACTTAATTTACTGATAACGATCAATAAGCTTCTGAATATCAATCATCTGGGTATCCTGAATCCAGCCGGTCTGACTCACAGAGGACGCCGTTTTCCCGGTTTTGACCCGAAACCAGCCCTTCCGCTCTTCAATGATATGGATGGAGGTTCCTGCTTGCAGAACGGCCAACGGCTCATAAAGGGGACTGTCTCCCCGTCTGAGGGCGGTGTTGTCCTGTGCAATGACAGCCGGATTTGGATTCCAGCTGAACAGGGAGCCGGACATAAGCAGGGACAGGACAAGAAGGATTACCGAGATAGTTCTGAAAACCGGCTTTTTTACTATCAGAAAAAGAAGGGCAGCCCCAAAGGCAGATACCGTCAGAAACAACAGGATGACTCCTGCAGCCTTCACACCAAACAGCAGTACAGGTCCATGGAGGAAAGAACCGGCGGCATCGGGTACGGGAGCTTCCAGTTCCAGCTCTCCTAAGACCAGATTTCTGTTGGCAATACAGTCCTCATCCGAGGGCTTGAGCTTAAGGGCGGCTCCGTAGGCAGCCAGAGCGGCAACGGGATCATCCGCCAGGTACAGTGTGTTTCCCAGATTATAGTAAAGAGAAAAGAGATCTGTTTCCCCTTCATTGATTAAACGCACATAATCGGCAGCAGCCGCATCAAAACTCTCTTCTCCCGAGAGAGCCTGCCTGAACAGCTCATTTCCCGTCGTTACCGTGCGGGCATAAAGAGGTAAATGCAATACAAGAACCAGAAACAGGTACATCACTTTTTTCATGGTCTTTCCTTCTTTTTGCGCAGTGATCTGACAAGGTTCTCATTGAGAATGGTTAATATCCGCTCCCTGTCGGATGCTGAATCATCCTGATGTGCATTCCAGAGACTGTTTTCCAATAGCCCCATCAGCTCCTGATACCAACCGTCAGACTGAGTGCTCACCGGCTGCCAGGCCGTCAAATGCTCCAGCAGGATCTGTCCCGTTTCTCTGCCCGGTTTTTTTTCATAATCCCCTATGCTCCGTTTAAGAGTTGTTCGAATATCCGCTTCTCTTTTTCCGAAACGGAAGGTTCTGAACAGACCGGCCATGGGCGGCAGCAGAAGCAGAACGGCCGATGCGGTGAAGAAAAAGAGTATGAACCATTTCAGGGACTGGAAAGAGAACGAGAGTTTTTGTGTCACCAGACTGCGGTTGCCTCTTAAGCTGATCATCCCGGGGAATATCTCCCCGGAGTCTTCCGGCTCAGCGGATGGGGAAAATAATAGCGCCGGATTCTCTTCCAGAGAAAGAACAGTCAATGGAACAGCAGGACTCACAGCCTCTTTCACCTTCCCTTCGGAAAGGCTGTAGTATGGTATTTTTAAAGACGGGAATTCACTGAGTGTATCCTGTTCAATTCGGACGGTTTCATTGAGAACAAGTGTCTTTCCTTTCACTTCACTGATCAGACTGCCTCGTTCCACCCGGATGTTCCCTCTCAGTTCATCCAGAACAGATAATCCGGCAAAGTCTGTCAGGGCAGGGCTGCTCAGTCCGCTTATAAGAACTGAGGCTTCAACAGGATCTCCGGGGTATATTCTCGTCTGATTCAGTTCAATGCGTATATCCAGGTCTTCCTCAGCCACAAGGACACCTCCCGGAAAACGGCTCAAGGCCCGGGGCAGTTCATTCACTTCAAGACCCAGAGCATTGGAGGGAATCACCGCCGGGGCATAGGTTTTTCTTCCCCGGCTGTCCAGTACAGAGCGCTGAAAAGAGAGAAAGACCGGCTCCAGTTCCAGGGGTCCTGCCTCCCCGGGGTATATATTCCACTCCATACTGAGGGAAGCATACTGCTCCCCTTCATAGATTTCTGCAGACTGAACAGCATACACGGTACGTCCCTCCACAGAAAATTTATAGATATCCGCACTGCCCGATGGCGGCGGGGGAAGATCCTCCACCCTGAGATTGGTCTGATTCAGAAAGGGAAGTGTAAAATCCGGTCGGCTCACTTCGGAAGAAAAGAGCCATTTCAGGGTAAGGCGGACAGGAATATCCGGAAAAGCAGTATCTCCCCCGGCACTGAGAAAAAGGTGATATCCTTCCACCGGACCGGGTTCTCTGATCAGGACTTGTATGACTTCTGTTCTGTATGTTCCGTCTTCCAGATCCATCTCAAATGACGGGATACTGAGGTTTCCTGTTTTCAGGGGAAGAAGCCGCCAGCTGTATTCCATGGTCACCGTCCGACTGCTGCCGCCGCTGCCCAATGAGCGCTGCTCAAATCTGGACTCTCCGGCACTGGTAATCTGAAAACCGGGAATGGACCCCAGATCCGGACGGTCAACCGCTTTGCTGCTGCTGATCTGCATCGTCAGCTGCAGGGGAAGGCCCACATAACTTTCAGAACTGTCCAGAAAAACCTGCAGGTCTGAAGCCCACAGCCTCTGAAATGAGATGAATAAAATCAGGAATAGTACTGTTCTGTGCTTCACCAGTCTCGCTCCACTCTAATCACGTCCTCTGTATTCTGTCTGTCCCGGTTTCTCGCCTGCTCCCGGTTTAATACAGACTGTATATCCTCGGGCAGGGGGTCGCCCTCATCTTCTGTTTCCGATTCTAACTGTTCCGCCTGCCGGGCCGCTTCTCTGAGTAAAGAGGCCGCTTCCTTCTGTGCCTGAGCTGCAGCCCCGCTGTCTCCCTGATCCATTTTCTCCAGGGCTTCCTTCTGTTTTTCAACAGCCCGGTCCAGAGTATCTTTTTCCGGACTCTCTTCCCCGGCTCGGGAGGCGGCTTGTTCAGTCTTTTCTGTCAGTTCAGACTGATCCTGCCGGTTCTGTTCCTTTCCTGCTGAATCTGCCAGCTTTTCCTGTTCTTCCGCCAGATTGTTCAGATCATCAGAGCTCATCTTATTGTCCGCCCCCTCTGACTGATCCTTGTTCTGTGATTCCTTCTGATCACTCTGACTGTCAGGGGACTCATTCTTCTGATTGTCTGATTCATACTGCTCCAGTTCCCTTCTGGCAAGCTCCAGATTCCTCAGAGCCTGAGGATGGGCAGGGTCCAGATCCAGAACTCTGAAGTAACCGTCAACGGCGGCGGCAAGGGATTCAATATTGCTGTTCTCCACATAATCCTGATGATAGCATCGGGCGGCGTTGTAATAGGAGGGGACTTTCTGTCTGCCCGATGTTTCCAGATAGAGACGGGCGGCCTCAGTGTACTGTCCCGCAGCATATAAACCGGCAGGGGTATTCAAATCGCCTCCCTCTGTTTCTGTCGGATCTGTCCCGGAGGCGGCTGCCCCGGCGGCCTGAGCCTGAAGGGCGGGAACTGAAAAGGACAGGGTCAGAATCACCAGACAAAGGATCTTAGTCAGAGAAACCATAAAAGAGGTTTTCATGCCTTCCTCCTCCTGCTGCCCTGCTTTTCACCGGAAAAGAAAGCCGTATTTTCAGCGAGAAGGTAGAGAAGAAAAAAGAGGACTCCCGGCAGCAGTGCCCATCTGTAATGCTCATCATACAGGTATTGATCTGCAGTCCCTGTACTTGTATTTTCACCTTTTCTGTTCAGCCGGAACAGAAGGGAGTCAAGGGGCAGACGGCCGCTTTCCACAGCCACAGCCCATCCGTCCCTTGAGGCAGCGGCCATTTTATTCAATGTATCCATATCGGCCCTGGAATAGACCGGTTCATTCTGATATTCCAGAGTCCCTTCCTCATCTGGTACGGCCGCTCCGTCTTTCTGATTTCCCAGACCCAGGGCAATAATCCGGACACCCGCCTGACCGGCTCTGGCTGCAGATTGAAGGGGAAAACTTTCCTGATCTTCTCCGTCGGTAATCAGAATAATATCCATAGACTGCCTGTCTTCCGGGTCAAAGAGGTCATCCATTACAATGCGTACAGCATCTCCCAGGTTTGTTCCTCCCCGGCTTACGCTGGCCGGTCCCAGATCAGAAACAGCCTGGGAAAAATAACTGTAATCCAGAGTCAGAGGACACTTCAGGACAGGATTGCCTGCAAAGGCGACCAGGGCGACACGGTTTCCTGACAGGCTTTGTATGGAATTGAGGATATCATATTTGGCCCGTTCCAGCCTGTTGGGAACAAGATCTTCCGCCAGCATACTGCGGGACACATCCACCACAAAGACCAGATTCCTGCCGGACTGTTCCACGCTCTTGAGTCTTGGATTGGACACAGGACGCATCACCGCGACAATGAGAAACAGGAAAGAGAAGGACAGGAATACGGGAACAAGGACAGACCGGAGAGAGCCGCCCCTTCGGGAAGCCGATTTTCCCCTCATGAGAACAGTGTACCGTCTTCCTCTGATCTTACCCGTCAGATACAGTGCCAGTATGACTATTGCCGGCAACCCCCACAGAAGGGCTCCGGGATTCAGAAAACTCATCCTTCCCCCTCTACCAGATTCAGAAACAGGTACCTGCTGATCCCGCCCGCCAGAAGCAGGATCAGAGAGAGCTTCAACAGGATTTCAAAATAGAGCTTTTTTTCCGTACTCCTCAGTTCCTGGGTATCCACTTTTTCAAGCCGGTCAATTTCCCTGTAGACAGCGGCCAGTGATTTTTCATCCCCGGCGTTGAAGTAGGCTCCCCCGGTTGTCTCGGCAATGGCCTGCAGGGTCACTTCATCAATTCCGTATTCCGGAGGAATTTCCCGGATCAAACCGAAGGCATTCCTGTAATACCCTCCCCCGAAACCGATGGTATACACTTTGATCCCATAACGGGCTGCCATTTCGGCGGCCTCTTCAGGGTCGACAGAGCCGCTGTTATTCTGTCCGTCTGTCAAAAGAATGATGACCGAACCGGATGAATCGATTCCCGCTTTCTGCTGATAGGCCGTCAGCCTGGCAACCGCCAGAGCCAGGGCATCGCCTATGGCCGTTCCGTCTTCCTCCTCCCGGGCAAGGGAGACTGTAGACAGCAGTTCTGTAACAATGCCGTGGCTGACAGTCAGGGGCGCCATGGTATCGGCATACAGGGCAAATGTAATCAATCCGATCCGGTCACTGCCCCGCCCTTCCAGGGAAGAACCGTTTCCGTTGATAAAATCATCCAGAACGGATTTAACTACATCCAGACGGTTTGATTCTCCCTTTTTATCCATAAAGCTGCCCATACTGCCGCTCCGGTCGACCACGAGTTGCAGCATATATCCCCTGCTGTAGTCTTTTTCTTCACCCAGTATGGTATAAGGGCCGGCCAGAGCTGTGATCATTGTCAGAACAGCCAGATAGAAAAACAGATCCCTGAAAAAGAAAAGCCTGATTCTAATGCTTTTAACAAAAGGCAGAGTCTTGAGGCTCGGATATATGAGTGCCGGCCGGGAGCGCCTTTGCAGATAGATGAGCAGAGGAATAACAAGGATCAATGCAAAATAGAAGGGAGATTCAAAGCGGATCATAATGCCCCCCTCTTCTTTTCATCAGCCACAAACTGAACCCAGTGATACAGAATGTCCCTGTTTCTCTGATGACTGAAAAGGGCCAGACCTTCCGAAGGGGCAAAAAAGGCTCTCTCCAGCTCTTCCAGAAAGGGATACAGTTCCCGAAGAGCCCACTGATTTAAAGGAGAGGGACCTTCCAGCTGCTCTATCAGCTCCACCGGACCGGCGGACAGGGAAACACCGGTGTGGAGGGCGGCCAGATCCTTCAAAAGCAGTCTGTACAGTTCCCGGTAATGAACGCTGTCCTTTTGCTCGGCAGGCAGAGAGAAGGTCTGTTCCAGAAAAGCCGCCAGCGTCGGTTCTTCTGCGGCGGGCAAGGATTTTTTTTTCTTTTTCAACAATACAAAGACCAAGAGCCCTGCTGCTGTAAGAGCCCCGGCGGCTGATAGAGATATAAAGAGAATAGAAGACTGTTCTTCCTCCAGAAGAGGAGACAGTTCCCGTCCCTCATCCCCCGGCTCCAGAACCGAATCCACCGGAATACGGGCATCCACATCAAAGGGAAATCCTGAAGGGGCATTCAATGCCAGGGTTCCTGTACTCAGAGGAAGCATAAGGACTTCGAAACTGTGCAGACTCATCTGTCTCACAGAATAGACTTTAAAATCTCCCCAGGAGATTCCCGGTTCAAGGAAAGCCCGAACACTGCCGGACTCAGAAACATCCGGGGCTTCTGTAAACTCCAGATAAAATGGAATTCGGTCCGTATATCTGTACTCTCTGTCTCCGGTGTACAGACTCAGTGATCCTGACTCTGTTTCTGTTTCGAAGAGCACCCTTTTTTCCTCATCCGGCAGGTCGGCAGGAGAACAGGAAATCAGCGGGATGATCACAAAGAGAAGCAGGGCTGAGGGGAGTATTTTCAAATCAGGCCCCCTCTTTTCATAAAGAAACGGCTCAAGGGGAGCACCCAGTCTTCACCAGCGTGGAGGGTCAGAAAATCGGCTCCTTTTTCGTGCATCATTTTCCTGAGACGATCCTGACGGATTCTATAAAGATCTTCCCACACCTTTCTGGACCGGGGACTTCGGCCGTCATACAGCCTGGTGCTGCCGGTTTCAGGATCTTTGAAGCGGTACAGACCTCTGTCCGGAGCCTTTTCCTCCCGGGGATCAAGTAGCTGTATACACACTAGGTCATGCTTTTCGGCTGCCGCTGCCAGATGGTGCTCATAACCCTCATCATGAAAATCGGAAATAAGAAAGAGAATGCTTTTTTTCTTGAGAATATTGTTCACATACTCCAGGGCGGCACTGATGGATGTAGCGGACCCTTCCGGTTCATAGGTGAGAACATCCCGGATCAGATGCATCACATGGCGGTTCCCTCTGGCCGGGGGAATGACTTTCTCAACATAATCTGTGAGAACAGCCAGACCCACCCGGTCCTGATTGGAAACGGCCGTATAGGCCAGCATGGCACAGAGCTCAGCCGCCAGCTGGTTCTTACTCTTTTCCTGAGATGAGAACAGACCGGAGGGAGACAGGTCCAGAAGCAGCATCATGGACAGCTCCCGCTCCTCCCTGTACACCTTGACATAGGGTTCTGAACTCCGGGCGGTCACATTCCAGTCAATGAATTTCACTTCATCTCCCGGCTGATAGGGACGGACCTCCTCGAACTCCATCCCCCTTCCCTTGAAGGCTGACAGATAATCTCCTGCAAAGGCGGCTGTTATCTTTCTTCTTGTGAGGACTCGGATCCGCTCCAGCCGGGCGGCCAGTTTGGAATCAATCATAGTACGGGAACAGTCTCCAGTATACGGGCGATAATCCAGTCGGCATTTCTGCCCTCTGCTTCCGCCTCATAACTTAAAATAATTCTGTGTCTCAGTATATCGGGAGCAATCTCCTTGATATCAGAAGGGGTCACATAAGACCGTCCTTTAAGAAGAGCCAGGGCTCTGGCGGCCTGGGACAGGAAGATAGAGGCCCTGGGGGATGCTCCGAACTGAATATAGGAAGAAAAATCCAGCTTCCACTGCTCCGGATGTCTTGTGGCCTGGATCAGATCAATAATGTATTCCTCCAGCTTCGGATCCATATACAGTTCTTCCGCCATCTGCCTGAGGGATTTAATGTCCTCTACGGTACATACTGAATCGGCTTCCGGGCGGGAACTGAGTTTCCTCTGGGCCCTGAGGATGGCCAGTTCTTCCTCCCTTTCGGGATAATCCACCAGAATTTTGAGCATAAAACGGTCTACCTGGGCTTCCGGGAGAGGATAGGTTCCCACCTGTTCCACGGGGTTCTGGGTAGCCAGAACCATAAAAGGATCGTCCAGAGGATAACTCTCCTCTCCAATGGTCACCTGTCTCTCCTGCATGGCTTCCAGAAGGGCACTCTGCACCTTGGCCGGAGCCCGGTTTACTTCATCTGCCAGGAGAATATTGGTGAAAACCGGTCCTTTCCGGGAGTAGAAGTCCCCTTTTCCGGGATTGTAGATCATGGTTCCCGTCAGGTCCGCAGGGAGCAGATCGGGGGTAAACTGTATGCGTGAGGATTCGGCTGAAATGATCTTTGCCAAAGTGCTGACTATAAGGGTTTTTGCCAGTCCGGGAACACCTTCCAGCAGCACATGCTGATTGCAGATTAGACCGATCATCATCCGGTCCAGAACATGCTTCTGTCCAACAATCACCTTTCCCATTTCATTCTGTATGGACTGAATGATGGAAAGACATGATTCCGGTAGTGATTCTGTTTGTGTATTCATGATGATTGACTCCGGTATATCAACTGTTTTTTTACTATTTATTAAAAGCGGATGGCAGCATCCAGGATACAGTTAACTCCGCATTTTTTTTGTAATCTTTCTCATAGGGAACAAGATGGGCACTGTTTTCCAGAAAGACTGTTTCTGTTCTGCCTCCCGCCCTCTTCTCTATGACCGACGCGGCAGCGGGATCCACGGTAGGGTCCTTGCTGCCCATAATGGTCAGGGTTTCCGCCTGTACTGCCGGAAGGGCTCTGACAGACCGCCGTCTCAGACGGGACAGGTCGGCCAGTCTTTTAAAATAGGACCAGGTCCAGTATTCCTGTCCCAGGTACTGATCATCATCTTCATCCCTGTCGTCAAAAAACTGAATGGACGGATCTGACTTCCAGGGGGGACGGTTCATGGCCTTGTTCACAAAAAGGCTGAGGGGTTCCGCCAGCAGAAGAGGACCTTTGATTTTAACCGCAGGAGCCATAAGGACCATCTTCTCAACCGGGAACATGGACGCCAGTATGATGGAGAGAATCCCCCCCATGGAATGCCCCATAAGATGCACTTTTTCGTGATCGGTTTTCAGTTCCAGGTAGGCGTCAACCGCTGCCCGGAGCCACTGGCCACCGTTGGAATTGTTGAAGTCTTCTCCACAGGTGCCATGCCCGGGAAACCGGGGAAGAGACACAGTGAACCCGGCATCCGCCAGCTGCTGTGCCGGATAGACCAGCTCTCCCGGGTATCCCATATAGCCATGGAGTCCCAGAACCGCTTCCTTTCCGGAGCCCATTTTTCGGGGACGGGCACAGCGTCTGATATCAACATCCTTGGTTTTGAACTCGGTGGGGGTCATGGGGCAGCTTCCTTATTTGAGGTCTGATGTAAAGTAGTATTTCAATCCGGGATAGTCTTCCACTGTTCTGTCCAGCATCCAGCGGCTGGGGGCCAGATAGATCAGCTGTCCCCGGACATCCTCGGCAATTTTATTCTGATTTTCAGCCACAAACTTGTCAAGGACCTTCCTGTCTTCCGCATTGATCCAGCAGGCCGTCTGAAAATCAACGGGTTCGAATATACAGGTGGCCTTGTACTCATTGGCCAGTCTGTGCTGGATAACATCAAGCTGAAGGGCTCCCACCACACCGATGAGTTTGGTTTTTGTGGATACCTTGGTGAAAATCTGAACAACTCCCTCTTCGGCCAGCTGATCCAGACCGTTCCGGAACTGTTTATCCTTCAGGGGGTCCTTATTGACCACCGAACGGAAGATCTGGGGGGCAAAACTGGGGATTCCCTTGAACTGGATATCTTCCCCTTCTGTCAGGGTATCTCCGATTTTAAAGGTCCCTGTATCATGAAGGCCGATAATATCACCGGGAACCGCTGTGTCCACCACATTCCGGCTCTGAGCCATAAAGGCCGTAGGATTGGATGTTTTAAACCCCTTGCCCGTGCGCACGTGGGTATAGCTTTTATTCTTTTCAAATTCTCCCGACACAATTCGCATAAAGGCGATTCTGTCCCGGTGGCGGGGATCCAGGTTGGCGTGGATTTTAAAGATAAATCCGGAAAAGCCCTTCTCACCGGGTTCCACGATACGGCTTTCGGCTTCAAACTCGCCGGGTCCGGGGGCAATATCCACAAAACAGTCCAGAAGCTCTCTGATTCCGAAGTTATTGATGGCGGAACCGAAAAAGACGGGGGTCAGTTCACCGCTCATATACAGATCATGATCAAAATCGGGATAAATCTCGGTGATCAGTTCCAGATCCTCTCTCAGTTTGGCCGCCTCGAACTCTCCGATTTTATGATCCAGATCTTTGGTGTTGATATCGGAAATTTCAAAAATATCCTGATCTTCCTGAACACCATGAGCCGAAAAGAGAATCAGTCTTTTCTCATAAAGGCTGTAAACACCCTTGAAGTTCTGTCCCTGACCTACTGGCCAGCTCATGGGACAGACGGTCACATTCAGCTCTGCCTCGATCTCATCCAGGAGCTCTACAGGATCTTTCCCCTCCCGGTCAAATTTGTTGACAAAGGTGATAATGGGAGTTTTCCGCATCCGGCAGATTTCACAGAGTTTCCGGGTTCTTTCCTCAACCCCTTTGACCGAATCGATCACCATCAGGGTACTGTCCACGGCGGTCAGGGTTCGGTAGGTATCTTCCGAGAAGTCCGCATGCCCGGGAGTATCCAGAATATTGACCTTCCGTTCCCGATAATCAAATCCCATTACCGATGTGGAGATGGAAATACCTCTGTTTTTTTCCATTTCCATAAAGTCGGAAACAGTTTTCCGGGCTGTCTTGCCCGATTTTACAGCTCCTGCCGCATGGATTGCTCCTCCGAAAAGGAGAAGCTTTTCTGTCATAGTTGTCTTACCCGCATCAGGATGGCTGATGATGGCGAATGTGAGTCTTTTGTTTTCAATCATTTACTGCAGTATTCCTTCGGCCGCTCTGATTCCGCTGGCCCAGGCTCCGGTGATGCCCCGGCTGGTTCCGGCACCGTCTCCAATCATATAAATATCTTCTTTTACCGCAAAATGACGGTCTTTGAATTCGGGTTTATTGGCGTACATCTTGATTTCAGGATAGTACATGATGGTGGAAGGATGAAGAACTCCCGGAATGATGGTATCCAGCTGCTTCATGGACTTCCAGATAGCCCTCATAATCTTACTGGGCATGGCCAGAGCAATATCTCCGGGAGAACAGCTTTTCAGAGTGGGTTCAAAATCGTAGTAGTCATCATTAAAACTGTGATCATAGGAACGCTTGGACAGTCTGAAGTCTCCCACCCTCTGCATGATGGGCTTTCCCCCACCCAGAAGTGCAGCCTGGAGTCCGATGATCTCGGCATAATTATGACCGCTGGCCAGGGGGGCTGTCAAACGGATGGTCTTAAGCATGGCAAAGTTAACCAGACCGTTCTCGCCCTTCTTCTGCTTGGACCAGGCATGGCCGTTCACCGAATAGAAATCTTTGCCGTCATGGGTCTTGTATTTTTCCTGAACCACATGGGCATTTCCGCTGTTGGTGCAGAAGGTTCTTACCTTTCCGGGAAAATGAAACTTGGGATCGTAGTAATCCTTAACAATGGGATAATGATCCAGACGGGTCTCCACTCGGATGCCGATATCCACAATATTATCAATATAATAGATGTCCAGATCCTTCATTACCTTCTGCAGGAAATTGAATCCCTGGCGTCCCGGGGCAATGATCAGGGAACCGTATTCATACTCCCCCTTGGCGGTTTTTAGAATTTTGCCTTCCGGCAGAACCTGCTGAGCCTCATTGCCAAGTGAAAATTCAATACCCAGACTCTCAAGCTGAGCACACAGTTTTTTGATCAGAGCCAGCCCGCCGTCTGTTCCCAGATGGGACTGTCTTATATTCAGCAGCTCCACTCCCAGAGAAGAGGCCCTCTTCTCATAGACATCAATATTCTTTTTATCCATCAGATCGGGATTCAGTATGGCTTCCACCTGATCCATGTAGTATTCGGCTTCCTCTTTCTCCCAGTTTCCCTGGGTAAAGCCTATGGGATAGGTGAAATTCATTTTACAGTCGTTCCGGAGACCGCCTGTTGAGTAATTGGATTTATCCAGCATGAGAATTTTCATGCCCGGTTTTTCATTGATCAGTTTAAACGCAGCCCCCAGTCCGGCAGGCCCTGTTCCGACAATGATACAGTCGTATTTTATTATTTGATTCATAGGGAGGACTTTATTCTAATTTTGAATTAATTTCCAGAGCCGGACTGACTTGAAAAAGGACTCAGCAACGGGCTCCCCAGCAGGACCACAGCTGATAGAGTTTCCACTGTACCACAGGAATATCCTTAAGGACTTCATAGGAGATCCTATAGAACTCAGCGGCTCTGTTTCCACTGACCACAGCTTCAATATCCAGATCCTTCCAGATGGGATACACAGGGTATCCTCCCCAGGAATCCCATTTGCCCAGGGAACCGATTGTTTTCCCCTTCATGCGGATTTCCAGTTCCCCTTTCTTGATCAGGTACAGATCGCGGGACCAGCCGCCGGGAATAACATCGCCGGGCAGGAAATTCACTGTTCCCGCCCGCTGTGCCAGTTTCACCAGGTTGGTATTGGAGATCCGGGAACCGAAAAGATGGGAACAGCGCAGATCAAAGATTCTCCGGCTGGCCTTCTTCAGGTTTTCCAGTTCATTGTATTTGTTAAGAAAGCGCAGAAAGACTTCTTTGGTGATCACAAGGGCTTCCACATGGGCGGAGGCTCTGTATGTGCCCCGGATCGGCTCATCCCATAATCCGTTCATCAGGCCCACAGTGCTGCCGGCGGTCATTTCATGATAGGTACCTGTTTCAGAAAATATGTAATCAACCTTTCCCGAAAGGATCAGAAATACATGATCCATTTTGGTACTGTCTTTGGCTATGATTGTCCCGGCGGTGAATTCTCTGAGGGTTCCCCCGTTCAGAAGCATCTGCTGATCAGATTCCGATGTTTCAGGAAAGTAGGAGCTTAAAATACTGGATGCCTGAATCATACTGTAGTTCTGATTGGATGAAATAAGAACATGCTGTGTACCGAACTCCACATTGCTGCCGATTTCTTTCTCTTCGTTCACCAGAGCCCGGTCAAGATGGCTGAGAATCACAAGTTCAGAGGGATCATCTTTAAAATCCGCGGCATCTCCGTGGATCAGCCCTCCCCCTACATCTATTTTCTTGATGTCCGCATATTCTCTGTAGTCCTGCCAGACCTTGTCGTAAAACTCCTTACTGATTCCCTGGTCCGGCTTTTCAGAGATGTAATTTTTCAGAACCCGGTCGGAAATAACATCCGCCAGATGGGCATAGGATTTATACCCGTCCGCCCCCATAACTCTGAAATAGAAAACTGAGGTCTCCACAGGATGAGGAGAAAAAAGCGGTCTGACTTCCAGTCCGGCAATATCATTCCAGCTGCCGCAATTGAGCTCCACAGGATGGAACACATTGTCGAACATGGATTCATCCTGTCCCATAAGGGCAGACAGTTTCTTTTTTGCCGTAGCCATAACCGAGGACGTGGCATAATATTTGATTTTATGATCGGCCATGATTAGATAGGTAAGACCGGCAAAGTGATCATCATGAATATGGGTATGGAAAATACCCTCAACATTGTTCACCGACAGGCCCATGGCATTGAGTGAATATTCTATATTGGGTCCGGCATCAATAAGATAAATCTTTCCCTGATAACAGAGGATGCTGCCCATACAGGGCCGGTTGTTGTCCCAGCCGTTCCCTTCACCCACATGAATGATGGAAAAATATTCCCTGTCCAGTTTTCTGGAATCAAGGGTATAGGGAGGCTCATAGAGTTCTTCCGGCTTCAGGTTCAGATCAATCTCTGCGGTTTCTCCATTATACCGGAGGGTATAACAGTTTAATCCTGTCCGTTTGAGGTAGACATCGGGACGGAGTTCCACTTCCTCTTTATCGATGACCGTTGTATCTATCAGCTCGGAGGGTTCAAGGATGGTGTTGAAGTTGAACTTCATTTTAAGGTTCCACATAACGTCAAGTTCATCTTCGGTGCAGCCTGAGTCCCGGAGTTCGTCCCTGGAGGCCAGACCGTAATTGCCTCTGAAAATGTAATTTTTCTGAGACTCCACCTGATCTTCCGTACCGATAAGCCAGGGACTCTGTCCCTTGTTGCCGGGATGCCCTGGCAGAGCCATGCCCTGTTTATACATCATATGAAGGATGGGGAACTCGGCCAGATTACAGAAATAACCATTCTGCACGGCCAGATCAGAAAGGAGTATGGCATTGGGACCGGTTTCCATATAACAGTCATCCCGGTCCACTCTGTGAATAATATTCTTATTCTCCAGATGCTTGATGCTGTCCATGGGACATCCGCACATGAGATACAGATCTTTTTCCGGTATTTCCAGCCAGTATAAACCGGTGGTAACCTTAACTAGATTCATAATAATTTATTATCGGCTCATTTTTGATTAGTATCTATTATTTTTTACTTCCTGTCACAATTTTCTAGACAAATTCCATAATGTCCCTGATAATGTTAGAAAAAATACTTTATTTGATCTTTATTGATATATTTTTGATATATATTTGATCGTTTCAGAGGTGAACATGGCTTATATTATGGCATTAGATCAGGGAACAACAAGTTCAAGAGCTTTACTTATCGGACAGAAAGGCTCGATCAGAGCAATGGCTCAGCAGGAATTCCCCCAGATTTTCCCCCGGGAACAATGGGTGGAACATGATCCTGAAACCATCTGGAAATGCCAGAAGGATATGATGCAGAAAGTCCTGAAGGACGAAGATCTTTCCCTCTCTGAAATAGCAGCTATCGGAATAACAAATCAGAGAGAAACCACTGTTGTCTGGGACAAAAAAACAGGAAAACCCGTTTACAATGCCATTGTCTGGCAGTGCAGAAGGACCTCCGGGCTCTGTAATGAACTTAAAAAAGAAGGGTATGAGCCTGTTTTCAAAGAAAAAACCGGACTCCCTGTGGATGCGTATTTCTCAGGCACCAAGATCCGCTGGATACTGGATAATGTGGATGGTGCCAGAGAGAAAGCCGAAGCGGGAGAACTTCTGTTCGGCACCATCGATACCTGGCTTATCTGGAAACTGACAGCCGGCAGGGTACATGTAACCGACATGACCAATGCCTGCCGTACCCTTTTATTCAACATACATACGGGACAGTGGGATCAGGAGCTTCTGGATATTCTGAAGATTCCTTCTTCCCTGCTGCCGGAAGTGAAATCCTGCAGTGAAGTATACGGGCATACAGACAAGGAAATTTTCGGTTATGAAGTTCCCATTGCCGGAATTGCAGGAGATCAGCAATCTGCCCTCTTCGGCCAGATGTGCCTTGAAAAGGGAGATGTGAAAAACACATACGGTACGGGCTGTTTCCTTTTAATGAATACAGGAGACAAACCCATCATGTCAACGAAAGGTCTGCTCACAACCATTGCCATGAACCGGGATGGAAAAACAAGCTATGCTCTGGAAGGCAGTATTTTTATGGGCGGTGCTGTTATTCAATGGCTCAGAGATAATCTGGGCATCATTGAGAGCGCTCCCCAATGCGATACACTGGCAGAATCTGTTGACAATAACGGCGGGGTCTATCTTGTTTCCGCCTTCCAGGGACTGGGTGCCCCCTACTGGGGAATGGAAGCCCGGGCCTCCATCAGCGGACTGACCAGAGGCAGTGACAAAAGACACATCTGCCGGGCCGCCCTGGAATCCATTGCCTACCGTTCCAGAGATGTTATCGATGTTATGGCTGAAGAATCAGGCCTGTCTCTGAAAAGCATCCGGGTGGACGGCGGTGCCTCCAGAAGCAATATTCTGATGCAGATTCAGAGCGACATCTCCAAAAGTGAAGTCATCCGGCCCAAATCTATCGAAACAACCGCCCTGGGGGCAGCCTATCTGGCGGGACTGGCTGTGGGATACTGGGATTCGATCGATGAAATCAGTACAATCTGGCAGGAAGACCGGGTTTTTAAGCCTGCCATGGAAGAAGAAGAGAGAGAAGACCTTTATAAAGGGTGGAAAGAAGCTGTTAAAAAATGCCTGATGTAGTTATTATAGGGGCATGTCCAGACTGCAGAAACTGAAAAACAACCCCAGGGGACGTGATCTCCTTAATGCATTTAAATCATCCGAAGACCGGCTTAAGTGGATAGTCCGGGAGTTCTCGGGAATGAAATATGATGATACAGATGCCCCCTGGAAGAAACTTCTTCTGAACTATGAACAGGATATTCGCATTCTGTCCATGCACAGGGATGATGCACTGCGCCGGCAGGGCTGTAGTGTCCTTCTGTATTCACTGAATGAGGACAGCAGACGTCAGCTGTGGGATATGTTTTCCGACAGTTGTGCAGCGATTCGCATACTTATGCTGGAACGGTTCCAGTCTGCCGACAGACACAGACTGTACAATACCCTTTTCAGAATCTATCTCAATGATCCTGTCCGGACCGTTCGGACAGCTGCCTACAGACGGATAAAAAAGGATTTTTCCGATCTTTATTCCATAAACCCTGATGCTCTGAACTTTGAGGAAAAAGTTCACTGCCTTGAGCTTTTAAATACCAGATCCTCCCACGATCATAATATTGCCCTGGAGATGATGAAAGACAGCCGTAAAGCGGTTGTTCTCTCTGCAGCGCTGTACCTTGAAAAAGCCGGATCTCTTGATAAACTGCTCAGAAAATCCACACTCCGGGACAGGGAAGATCTGGAACGGCGGATCAGACTGCTGCAGAAAGCAGCGGACCATCAGGTGCTCTCTTTTCTGGAGAAAAAGGAAAACCTGCAAAAAAGAGGAGCCCTCTTTACGGCTCTCAGTCTTTATGAATCCGGATGCACCAGTCCCCTGTTTTCCTGGACTATGGAGCAGATATTCAGTCTTCCGGGAAACAGTCCCGTCAATATCGAAATGAGAGAACGGGCACTCCAGACGGTCTGCAGCAGAAAAGATCCGGAAACCCTTTTCCTGATAAGGGATTTACTGAAAGACGGCCGGTCTTCCATCCTGCCCTATCTACTGGAACATCTGCCGGTTGAGGGTGGGCTTATCTATTATCCGGAACTGAAAAATCACCTGCAGAACAAGGATTTCCCTTTCACAAACAGTCTGATAAAAGCTTTTTCCACACTCCCCCCCGCCCTCTGTCTGTCTGAGCTGAATCAGATTGTCCGCAGTGATGCCCTTGATATGGCGGTAAGAGGCCGGGCTCTGATCATACTGTCCCGCTTCTGTGAAGACAGCTGTATTCTGTTCATACTGGAAAACCTTCATCTTCTGAATACAAAGGAGATGAAAATTCTCTCTGAGTCTGTCAGACAGTGGAACAGGGAAAGCCTGAATGCGGAAATATCCATACTCTTTGCCCAGTATGACGCATCTTTACACCAGAGAGTGATTGCCCTTCTGGCGGCGTCAGGAAACCGGGATTTCATTGATGAAATAGAGGAAAAACTTCTGTCCCCCCAGGCTGCTTCCCGCACTGCGGCTTTGAAAGCTCTGATGGAACTGAATCACACAGCCTCTCTTATGAAAATGAAAGGTCTTTTATATGATCCGGAACCGTCAGTCAGAGCCGTGTGTGCTTCGGTACTTATAGACTGGGACAAAGAGGATTGCTTTCAGGAGATAGAAAGCACTCTGCAGAACACAGAGGAACTGGAAGAGATCCATAAAGTGATACTGGATGCTGTAAAACAGTCCTCCAATGTCAGACTGATACCCATAACAGCCCGGCTGTACCGTGAAGGGGGCATGCTCAATGACTATATCACAGAGACATTGAAAGACAAGTCTTCCTTTGAGGACATCAGAGTACTTCTGCCCCTTTACGAAAAGGCCGGCGCCTTCAGCCGGACCTGTCTGCAGAATCTGATCCGCCTTATGAAAGAGAAGGGAGAGTCTGTGCTTTTGAGCATGCTTTCTCAGGATATGTTTTCCCATGCGGTCAGAGACATACTCAAGGCTACAGGTTTTACTGACAGAATGATTGCACAATCCTCCAGTCCTTTATACAGAAAACGGAAGAGCGCCGTGGAAGCTCTCTGTCTCATCGCCACTGAGGAGGCCTGCCGTGCCCTGCTCACATCTGCCAGAGACATCAGTTCCACCATTCGTGCTCTTTCTCTTCAGGCACTGATCCGGGCGGAGGAGAAGGAGGGGATGATCAGCAGATTCAGTAATCATGAGAACCGTAAAATACGGCGTCTGGCGGCCTGGGCGGCATCCAGAAAAGAAAAGGCCGGCATCCCTGTAAAGGATTAACCGGCCCTCGTCTCTTATTGATCAGAGATTTACTTAGTTTTTCTCAAGAACAGAAGCATCATAATCTGCAGGTGCTTCATATCCCAGAAGGTTGATGGTCGTAGCAGCCACAGAGCTGATTCCCAGTCCTTCTTTCAGAGTCTTGGAGTAATCCCCCTTGTAGTCGGCATCATAGATAATGCAGGGAACGGGATTCAGAGAGTGGGATGTCTTGGCTTTGGGTTTTCCGTCTTCCTTGATCACCACATCTCCGGTTTTCTTGTTATGCTCATACATGTCATCAGAATTACCATGGTCTGCCGTGAGGATCAGAACACCTCCGGCTGCTTCAACTGCAGCTTTGATCCGGCCGATGCTCAAGTCCATAGCTTCCATGGAGCAGACAACCGCCTGGAATACACCGGTGTGGCCGACCATATCCCCGTTGGGGAAGTTCAGTTTAATCAGGTCATATTCACCGCTTTTAATGGTTTCCACTA
>JAQQAM010000097.1 GCA_028532905.1 Spirochaetales bacterium | reverse complement strand
CCTATCAATTCTCCTATGGGGATACCAAACAAAGCATTCTGGATCGCATGCATGCCTCCCAGACCAAGCTTTTGGATCATCTGTGGCCGAACCGGGCGGCAAACCTGCCGTTTGAAACACGCAAACAGGCCCCTGTACCGCTCGGAACCTTCCACTTTTTCCGGGTGCCTGATGGTTACGGGCTCCCGGAATATGTTCTTCCATGCCGTAAAGGGATAGAGAACATCCTTGACGCTCTTTTTCTTTAAATCATCCATAGCTGTTCTCCTATCTCTCAATCTCGGGCGGATAGGTGTGGATGGAAACCAGGGTTCCCGCCACATCCGCCAGGTTTACATTGACCATCAGTTTTTCGGCCAGAGTCACCGCATGGGTGTAGGAGGGGCCTCTGACATTGATCCGCCGGGGATATCCTGAGCCGTCTGTTACGACATAATAGCCGTATTCCCCGCGGGTACATTCAGCTTTTACATAGGTCTCTCCGGGGGGGATCTTCCAATGGAGCATGGAGGGCATTTTCGCCTTGAACTCTCCCTTGTCGGGGGTCTTTGCCAGAATCTGCCGGATCAGATCAATGGACAGACGGGCATCCTCGAAGCGGAGACGGGCTCTGGTGAAGACATCAGAGTCCTTTTTGACGATGGGTTCAAAGTCCAGTTCTCCGTACTTGGCATAGGGATAGTTTTTCCGGATGTCCCGGTTGAATCCTGCAGCCCGGGCATTGGGGCCGGTAATACCGTACTCATCCACCCAGTCGGGGTCTATATATCCCAGGCCTATGGTTCTTTTTTTGAATACCGCATTGTGAAAGAGGACCCGGTCCACATCCTTCAGGACATTCTCCACATCCTGGAGCATCTGTTCCATGCGGCCTTTAAAACCTTCAGGAAGGTTCTCCCGGACCCCCCCGGGGATGATGTAGATATGATAGATACGGGCTCCCGAGAGCTCTTCAAAAAGCTGAAGAACCCGGTCCCGCGCCCAGTAGACCCACTGGCCGATCATTCCCATTCCCAGTGATCCGGCCTGACCGCCCATCCACATCATATAGGACTGGAGGCGGGCCATTTCAAGAATCAGGGTTCGTATCCACTGGGCATTTTCAGGGATTTCGATCCCCGCCAGCTCCTCCAGAGCCGCTGCATAGCAGTACTCGTTGAAGTCCGGTTCGGGAACGCAGATCCGGCAGACCAGGGGAAAATTGTTGATAAAGCGGCGGCGCTCCATCAGTTTTTCAAACCCTCTGTGGAGGTAGCCCACATGGGTTTTGGATTCCATTACCTCATCTCCCAGTATGGTCAGTTCCAGAGACATGTTTCCCGTGATACCGGGGTGCTGGGGTCCCTGCCAGACTTTGACAAACTTGCCGCTGGAGAGATCAATATCCACGGTTCCGTCGCTTTTGGTTTCGGGGAAAAGTTCCCTGTTGTTTACTCCGTAATCAAGCATTCTTCTCTCCTTCCCTGGGATAGAGCTGATCTTTCATATAGTCCGAAGGATCATTGGTGCTGCGTCCTTCCCGGGGGTAATAGGTCTCTTCCGAGTATTTCTTTGTGTCAAAATCCCTTCTGTAGGGAGGGATGTCGTCCCACCACTCCAGAATGAGGGGATCGTTGATCTCGGGGCTGCCGGGAAAATCGATACCGAACATTTCATGAAGTTCTCTCTGGTAGGTTTTGGCAGCCGGCCAGAGGTGGTGGGCGCTCTGCATTTCCGATTCCTCGGGCCAGACGCTCCGTTCTATAAAGGTCCGGACTCCCAGTTCGGTTTTCAGTTTCGGACTGTTCAGCAGATAGGTCAGCTGAAATTTATTGTCTTCGATCCAGTCCACGGCAGTGATCAGCACCAGGTGCTTGAAGCCCTCCACATCTTTGAGGTATGTGAGGAGGCTGACGGTGTCTTTCTTCTCACATGTGATGTAAGTTCCATGAGCGGTGGTCACATCAGAGAGGGTGAACTGTTTTTTTATGTTCTCTATTATCTGTTCCATTGATTCTCCCCTACCAGCTGTAATCCGGCATATCCCAGTTCTTTATGATTTTTTTCTGGTTTGCCTTGTACCATTCAAAGTTTTCCGCATATTTGTTCTGTCCTTCCGCCCGGCCGGATTTGATGCGCTTTTTCAGCTGATCAATGGCATCCAGAAGGGCTTCTGGACGGGGCATGCAGCCTGTGATATACACATCCACGGGGATGTAGTGGTCCAGACGGTTTACCGTATTATAGGAGTCCCAGTACATACCGCCGTTAATGGTGCAGGAGCACAGACCCAGGACAAACTTGGGACCCTGCATCTGCTCATAGGAACGGACGATTCTCTTCATTGTTTTTACCGAAGCGTATCCCCCGATGACGAATACAGTGGCCTGTCGGGGTGTGGCTCTCCAGTTGACGCCGAAGCGGTAGGCGTCGTACATCGCACTGGACAGAGGGCGCATCTCAATGGCGCCGCATCCTGTACCGAAACCGAGGATATAGATGGACTCGGCCCGGCACCAGTTGGCGAATTTTTCCAGAGGAGCAATCTTATTGGGGGGGTGAACTCTGGGTTTGGCATCGCAGAAGTAATCCTGCATGGGATCCACTTCGAACTCTTCCCCCTCGGGAGAGACAACGATACGTTTTTCCAGATCGGCCCAGCGTTTCTTGTAATTCATTTTTGCCATAATTAATACCTTATATTCGCCGCGACAACGGCAATCACACCGATCAGAAGGGGCCACTTGATAAAGAAGCGGATACTCTGATCCACCCGGAAACGGGGAAAGGAGACACCCACGAAAACCGACCACAGGTAAACGAAGAAGGTTTTCAGGAAGAACACAACGAAGGTCAGCAGATAGCTGTCGTACAGGGCCACGCCCCCGAAAAACAGATTCACGTACAGAACTGTCTTGGCCACGGGAAAAATGGTCCGGTTGGTCATGAGCATGGCCAGGAACTGGGACTGATACTCGGTGGGGGGGCCCACGGGAATCTCCTGGGGAGCCAGTACTACATCAAAGGGGCTGCGCATCATGGAGCCCAGAAAGGCCAGCATGGCCGCCGCTGTGGCGATGGGGTTGGTAAAGAGGGTCCAGTTCAGAACTCCTCCCTGCTGGGCTCTGATAATCTCGGTAATGCTGATGGTATTGTACTGCACCGCAATGGAGTAGATGGCCAGCATCAGGGAAATCTC
The DNA here is from genome assembly GCA_028532905.1 of Spirochaetales bacterium. Taxonomy (GTDB): domain Bacteria; phylum Spirochaetota; class Spirochaetia; order DSM-2461; family DSM-2461; genus Oceanispirochaeta. The sequence continues at coordinate 87,334 of JAQQAM010000097.1, read as the reverse complement.
AAAGGCTGCGGTCTGGGCCAGACCCCTTGTAACGGCAATCGCCGAGTAGGGGTGTCCCGCTTCTCCGCCTCCCAGAGCCATTCCCAGGGTTCCCAGAAAGATAAAGTAGGACACCAGAACAACGTCCCCTGCATAGGTGAAACTGTTGAACAGGGGAGCATCCAGGATGAGGGGAGTAAAAATCAGAATCCCCGCGCCCCCGGTAAAACGGAAGACAGGTCCCAGATAGTACATAACCCCATGGGAAATGGCCGAACGGGTCGCCCACTGTCTGATGATATTGAAGTAGGGCTGAAAAAGCCGTATGCCGATTCTTCTTCCCACCCGGGCGTAGATCTTGCCGATGATTCCCTGCAGGATCAGACCGTAGTTGATAGTAAAGAAGATGGTCAGTGCGGCAAAGAGTATTTTGTTGTAACTGAAGCCGTCCATCTAGAAGCCTCCCTTTGTAAGCATGTAGCTGAGTACCACGAAGATAACCATCTGCAGAAGATAGGTCTGACCGTTTCCGGTATAGATCCTCCGGCAGAAACCGGCCACAGCATGGAGAAAATCGGATACCCGGTTCCAGAAATTAGTGGTGAAGGGATACTCAAGGAATCCCAAAGCCTTCCTTACCGGAGCAAAGAAGTTGTAAGAAAAATGGGTCGTTTCAGGCCGGGCGGGTCGCTCGGCGGCGAAGACGATATTAAACTGTTTGATCCACTGAGCCCTGCGGCCGTTTATGGTCAGAATCAGGAAGAACACGGCAAAGAGAGCCATAAAAACCCACATCACCGCTACTCCGTTCCAGTAGCCATAATCACTGATGGCCATGTTACCCTGCCATTCCAGGGCTCCCGCGGTGGTGAACTCTTCCAGTATCTCTCCCACAGGACGCAGCAGACTGCCGGGGAGGAAGGAGAAAAACATAACCAGACCAAGCAGCAGAGCCTGGGGCAGTATCAGGAAAAAGGGCGCCTCTTTGACCTTGCGGTGATTGTCCTTCAACTGTCCCAGGAAGATGGCAAAGATCAGGCGGAACAGGTAGAGGAAGGCTATGATTCCCGCCGCTCCCGCCACGGCACCCTGGAGCATCCAGCGTTTTTCCAGAACCGCATTGTAGACAATCCATTTTCCGCTGAATCCGGCCAGGGGAGGTATACCTGACAGGGCTATGATACAGATCAGAACACTGAAGAAGGTAAAGGGCATCTTTGTGATCAGACCACCCATCTGGTACATGTTTCTGGTACCTGTTCTTTTAGCCACACTGCCGATGGCCAGGAACAGAGTCACTTTATAGATAAAGTGTACTATGGAGATGACCAGAGCCGACAGCCAGCCCAGATGGCTCATCAGGGATATGCCGAAAAGGGCGTATCCCATCTGTCCGATGGAGGAATAGGCCAGAAGCCGTTTGGCATCCTCCTGCATGGCCGCCATATAGTTGGCCACCAGTGCGGTGATCACCGCAACCCAACTTAGAACGTAAGGCAGGCTGACCGGACCGATGGACTGCTCTCCCATGGAGATGGCTGTCATCAGCAGGCCGAAGACACCGGCTTTCAGCAGAATACCCGATACCATGGGGGAAACGTCAGTCTCCGCTTCCGCATGGGCACCGGGGAGCCAGATATGAAGACCCGCGGAAGCCATCTTGGTCATAAAACCGACGGCCAGAAGGGCGAAGATGATTCCCGAGTGCGGGATGATCGCCGCTTTCACCAGGGCTCCCAGGGCTATGGAACCGGTGCCCGCATAGGTCATGGCAAAACCGGTCATCAGCAGGTAGGCCCCACCCAGGCTGAAGAGCATGTAGGAGAGGGCATGGGGTTTGGAATCCTTGCCTCTGAGAATCAGGAAGTAGGACCCCAGGGTCATGATTTCCCAGGAGAGGAAAAATCCCATAAAATCAACAGCCTCAATCAGACCGATCAGACCGGCGAACATCAGAGCTGCAGAGGGATAGAATCCCATCCTTTTTCCTTTCACACCGAAACCGGGAAGCAGGGTGATCAGGGCTCCCAGAGCAAAGATCCAGGCAAAGACCGAACGGTAGCTTTCGGCGGCCATGACAAAACCGTAGCCGTAGTATCCGATGGCTCCCATAAGCAGGAGGTTTTTGATAATCCCCGGCAGGAAGTCCAGAACCATAAGAACAGCAACGGCACCCAGAAGAATCCAGTTGAATCCCATGGAGAAAGAGGACTGGGAGGCACTGAGGTACCCCAGAGCCAGAAGAACGGTCATATTGAAAAAGACAGGGAGGACCGTGCCGAAGCGCCAGTCAAGTGTATCTTCTTCATTGAAACTGTCTTTAAAGGCATTGCCGAACCAGCGCATCAGATAGACCGCTTCCAGGAGGGAGCCGGAAAGGATCAGAATAATCCAGACCATTCCGCCCCGGGCAGCCAGTCCCATTACCAGATCCCATTTGGCAAAAAAGGAGGGGAAGGGGGGCAGTCCCAGAAGAGCGCTGACGGCTACGGCAAAGGGGGCGATGAGGATCATCTTCTTTTTGATAACACCCCAGTCGTGGATCGAATCCTTACCGACGATGCCTGCAAGCCAGAACAGCAGAGCCTTGGCCAGAGCATGGGTCAGAATCAGGGCAAAAACGATAAACTCTCCGTTTTCAATGCGGTAGAGGGCTACAAGGGCATAGGCCAGTACGGCCAGACCGATCTGGGCAATGGAGGAATACCCCAGAAGTCTGCGGGATTTATCCTGCTGCAGAGCCAGTACATTCATGCCTATAAAGGTCATTCCACCGATAACGGCGGCAGCCTGAACAAAAAGTCCGCCGGACATATAACTTGTTTTCAGAAAGGCGTAGAACATGGCCGAAGTGGTTCCGGCAGCCACCAGAGCGCTGACGGCGGGTACGGAAGCCTCATAGGTATCCAGACCCCATCCGTTGACCGGAAAGGGCTTTAATTCCATGATCATACCGATAAAGATCAGAAAAAGTCCGGTGTAGCCGGTTGCCGCCAGAGCAGGAGACATCTGAGAGGCAATCACATCCATATTCAGTGAACCGGTGGTGTAATAGGTGAAGATAATCCCGATCAGCATAAAACCGCTGGTCAGGGCGCCGGCTATGACGAACTTGAATCCTGCGCCCAGCTGCTCCAGATTGCTGCGCAGGGCAATGAGTCCGGCGGAGGCGATGCTCACAATCTCAATGAAGACAAAGAGGTTGAACAGGTCCCGGGTCATAATAACGCCGTTGAGTCCCATGACGAAGACCAGCAGGAGCATCAGCATATACACCGATGTATCCTTCACTTCCTTCCTGAGGACCAGGGCGGTCATCAGAGCTGTCAGATTCACCAGCAGGAGCAGTACTGCTTCCAGTGATCCCATATACAGATTGATGGACACCGGCGGTGTAAAGCCGGCTGTGAAGATATCTGTCCCCTCCAGGGAGCCGGACAGGATTCCGTAGGCCCAACTGCCGGAGATGACTGTCATAACCGCTAGAGCTGCCAGAGTCAGTCCGTAGGGGAGCAGGGATGGAGCTTTTCTGAAGAGCCCCAGTGCAAAGGCCGTAGCCAGGGCGATAACGATGAGGTAAATAGGGTCTACCATTTCAACTCCTCGAACTTGTCAATTTCCAAAGTTCCCTTTTTTTCGTACATATTCACCGCGTAGGTGAGCATAAAAGCAGTAATTCCCAGACCTATGACAATGGCTGTCAGCACCAGTGCCTGGGGGACGGGGTCCACATAGGATTTTCCTATATCCGAGAGATTCTCAATGATGGGAGCCGTGCCGCCGGCCACATAGCCGATGCTGAGCATGATGATATGAATCCCCACATCAAAGAGGGAAAATCCGACAATCATCCGTATGATGTCCCGGTTTGTGAGAATTCCCCACAGTCCGATAAGAACCAGGAGAATTCCAGTGATCAGTGCAATTGTTCCAGTCATAGCTGTTCCTCCTCGGATTCTCCATTCAGGGATATAACCACTGAACTCAGTTCAGAGCCGACTTTCAGTCCCACCAGGGTGTAGATCACGGGGATCAGGCCGGCACTCAGAAGGGAACCGTACTCTCCCAGAGGAAGAATCCGGTTATCCAGAAAACCGTTGACCGTCAAAAAGACACCTGCTGCACCCAGCAGTACATAGGTGAAGCCCGAAAGGGACTCTATGACTGACAGTAGACCATGGCCGATTTTTCTGTTGGGATAGGCCAGAACCTGAAGCACAACAGCCGAGGCTATTATGGCTCCTCCCTGGAATCCTCCACCGGGAGTCAGATGCCCGTTGATAAAGACATAGATTCCAAACAGAAGGATCAGGGGAAACAGAAGAGCTGTTCCGGTCCGGAGGATCTCGCTCCCTTCCCGGCGCCGCTTATTCTCGTTTTTATTCAGATGGATCAGAAGACCCACCACCGCAGAAGCAGCAAAGAGGATGGTCACCTCTCCCAGGGTATCCAGTCCCCGGTAGGTCACCACGACGGCGGTGACAATATTGGCGGCACCCAGTTCTTCAGGTCCTTTCTCCACATAATGGGCGGATACTTCGGGCAGAGCGGTTCTGCTCTCATACCCGGGTACGAAACTCCACAGAATAAGCCCTGTGAGAATAATCATCAGAAGAATAAACACTTTTTTAACCATTTCTGCTGCTCCTTATTTTGCGCAGGGCAAAGAAGAAGATGAATGTGGTCAGACCGCTGCCTATAGCCGCTTCTGTCATGGCAACGTCGGGGGCTGCCATCATCAGAAACAGAATGGAGGCGAAAAGTCCGGCCGCACCGGCAGAAAGAACAGATACGGTTCTGTCTTTTGTCAGCATGGCGTAGAGGGCTGCTGTTACGGTAAACAGAGCAATAATCAGAAAAATTATGTCAGTCATACAATTTCCTCCTCAATGAACTCGTCATTCTCAAGGGCATCCGCAACAGTTCTGTCTGTCATTTTCTGATGGATATAGTGTGCGGCTCTAGCCACAACATGGGAGGATACCGGGTTGGTCAGCAGGATGAAGAGCATCAGGATAACCAGTTTGGGAGCCCAGTCGGGATGGTACAAAGACATACCAATCAGAAGAACCAAAGTTCCCAGGGTGGTCGCCTTGGTTCCGGTCTGTATTCTGTTATAAAGGTCGGGCATCCGCAGAAGTCCCAGGGCGCTCAGCAGAAAAATAACTGATCCGATCAATGCCAATATGGCGCCGGCCATTTCCATCACAACCCCCTTTCGTGGTATCGGGCCACGACCAGAACACCGATGAAGCTCAGAAGTCCGTAGACCAGCGCCACATCCACATAGATAAACCGGTCTGCCATATGAGCCAGCAGGACAATCAGGGATATGGCGATAATTCCGGCAGTATCAAAGGCGACAACTCTGTCCAGAATACTGGGGCCTTTGATAAAACGAATCAGTATCAGAGCGATACTGAGCAGAGAGATCAGAACTGCTGTCAATAAAATAGTCTCAGCCAAGGAACACCTCCAGATACTTCTCGAATTTGGCGGCAATAGCCTTTGTCGCTTCTTCCACATCGGTGGAGGAGGCATCAATCCAGTGGATGAACAGTTTGTCATCCACCAGGTCCACGGTCAGGGTTCCGGGAGTCAGGGTTATGGAATTGGCCAGGGCCATCCGTCCGGCAGGGGACTTCAGTGCGGTCTTTACCTCAACGATGGCAGGGTTGATCCTGACCCGTGGTGAAATGACTCGGAACATGACATCGATATTTGATTTAATCAGCTCTACAAGGAATACAAAGAGCCAGGCGATCATGGCAGCCAGAGCCTTGGGGCCCAGCTTCAGATCTTTGAGCACAGGGTTGCTGACAGCAAACACAGCCGTCAGTACAACGACAGCGGCGCCGATGATCAGAACCTCATTCTCCAGACTGGTGTTCAGTCCCAGCCAGAAGAGAAGACCCAACACGACCGAGATGACGGCGGCTTTAATCTTCACAATTTTCCTCCATTTTAACAGTTTTAATCTTGTAATTGCTTTTTGGTCGAATAATGAATCCTGAAAAATATGATTATTTCAGATATAATTAGGATTTCATAATATTTGGAAAACTCAATATCAGGAATAATATATAATTAAGAATCATTATATTGTTTATACACTATCTTGAGCAGATGTCAATATTTTTTTATAGAACAAAAAATATCAATTGATCTGTTTCTGTCTCCCGATAGCGGTTTTTTCAGGACTGGGTGAAATGTATGAAATGAGCTAAGGAAGAAAAGCAGTCCCCTGAATTCAGATTAGTATACTTCTATCTGCAGTTCAAATATTTTCCTGCCGTGAGGGGCTTTATAAAGAAAAGACAGCCCCCGGAGAGGCTGTCTTGTTGTGACGTTCTGCTTTTGAAAATCAGATAAACATATTTGTCTGAGAATCGTCTGCGGCTCCCAGGAAGGAGGCCACTCCTCCGATTTCAACACCGTCCATCAGTTCCTCTTCCTTCACGCCCATAACATCCATGGACATCTGGCAGGCAACAAGGCGAATACCGTTTTTCATGGCTGAAGCGAGCATCTCTTCCACACTGTCTATGCCCAGAGCCTTCATCCGGGCCTTCATCATTCTGGCTCCCATGCCGCCGAAATTCATCTTGGAAAGTCCCATTTTTCCGGAATGGTCCGGAAGCATCATTCCGAACATTTTTCCCATCAGGTCTTTTTTGACTTTTCCGGTTTGTTTATGTTTTTTAAGAAAGGTCAGTCCCCAGAAGGTGAAAAACACGGTGACTTCCTTCCCTGCTGAAATAGCTCCATTGGCAATCACCATTGTTGCCAGAGCCTTATCCAGGTCGTCGGAGAAAAGGATCAGACTGGTTCCCTTCTGAGGCCCCCCTCCGCCCATTGAGGCAGGGGCTGAGGCGCCGCCTTTCCTGATGGTTGCCACAACCCTGGGGCCATTCTGTTCAACAGAGACAACGCTGTTCCCGGTCATCTTGGCCCAGGCATACACATCCTTGGCAAAGCCGGGATCTGTGGCTGTTTCCTTGATCATTTCACCGGGCTTCAGCTTTTCCATCTCTTCTTTCAATTTAAGAACGGGACCAGGGCACTGGAGGCCGCAGGCATCCACATCGATGGTCTTAAGAGGACCGGCAACGGTCTGATGGGTTTTGGGATCACTCTGGTAAATTGTATCGTCATCGCCGATGAAGTCTTTTTCAAATATGTCTTCATTGCTCTGTTTCTGCGTACTCAGTTCATAGGTCTTCATTCCGCCTGAGAGATTGTAAACCTCTTCAAATCCGTTCTGCCGCAGGACACGCTCTGTCATATAGGCTCTTTTACCCACACCGCAGAAGAGGACAATGGTTTTATCCCGGGGAATCTCCGACAGACGGCTGCGTACCTCGGTCTGCGGGATATTGACCGCACCGTCAATGGTACCGATCCCATACTCATCCTCTGTTCTGACATCCATCAGAAAAAGACTGTCCCGGGGGATATCCTTCAGTTCGTTCCATCCCAGATGACGGGAGGAACCGTTGAGGATATTCTCAGCCACAAATCCGGCAATATTGACGGGATCTTTGGCAGAGGAGAAGGGGGGTGCATAGGCATGTTCAATTTCCTGAAGGTCGTCAATGGTTCCCTTGAACCCCAGTACAGAGGCAAAGAGATCAATCCTTTTGTCCACACCGCTGTATCCGACAATCTGGGCGCCCAGAAGCTTTCTGCTGTCATCGAATATCACTTTAATGGTCATGGGGTCGGCTTCGGGGTAGTACCCGGCATGACTGGTGCCGTGGATCACCAGGGTGCGGTAGTCCTTTCCTTTTGTCCGGCCCAGCCGGTCCAGCTGCTTTTCGCTGAGGCCTGTTGAGGCCACTGTCAGATCAAATACCTTGGCAATCCCTGTGGCGATGGTTCCCCGGTAGCTCCGTTTGTTTCCCTCAATAATATTGTCCGCCACCATGCGTCCCTGCTTGTTGGCAGGACCGGCCAGGGGAACTCTCAAGGGATCTCCTGTTATGGGGTTGGGATACTCTGTAGCATCCCCCAGAGCATAGATATTTTCATCATTGGTCAAAAGATGGCTGTTGATCTTTATTCCCCCGGTGCTGCCCAGTTCGATTCCTGCTTCGGATGCCAGTTTGACATCGGGCTTGACTCCTATGGAGAGGATGATCAGGTCCGCTTCGATAACCCGGCCGCTCTGAAGGGCAATATTGACGCCGCTGTCACTGTCTGAAAAGGAGGACACTCCGTCTTTCAGGTAGAACTCAACTCCCTTGACTTTCAGGTGCTGGTGAACTTCTGCGGCCATTTCATAATCCAGGATATTCATAACCTGTTCAGCGGCCTCCACTATGGTGACAAAAACACCTTTTTCATGGAGGTTTTCCGCCATTTCCAGACCGATGAATCCGGCACCGATGATAACGGCTCTTTTGGGCTTCTTCTCTTCCACAAAAGATTTGATGCGGTCTGTGTCAGGAACATTGCGCAATGTGAAAATCCGGGGTGAATTGATTCCCGGAATTCCCGGTTTCAGGGGCTCGGCACCCGGGGAGAGAACCAGCTTGTCATAGCTCTCTTCAAAAATTTCATGGGTTTCAAGATTTTTGACAGAAACAGTTTTGCTGTCTCTGTTGATATTGATCACTTCATGTCTGACTTTGACGGTCACATTCAGAAGTTCGGAAAAACTTTGGGGAGTCTGGACAAACAGTCTCTCCCTCTCTGCAATAGTTCCGCCTATGTAATAGGGCAGTCCGCAGTTCGCATAGGAAATGTAGGCTCCCCGTTCAAATATTGTTATTTCTGCAGACTCGTCAAGACGTCTGAGTCTGGCTGCGGTGGTTGCCCCTCCGGCAACTCCTCCGATGATCAGTACTTTCATGTTGTATCTCCCTGTTGAAGGTTATTTTATAATTCGATCAAAAAATATAGATATATTTAGATCAATATATTAAATAACATATATAAAGGAACTGTTCAATCACTTCGGTAATTTTTTATCAAATATTTACAAACAGGGGATACCTCCGGCAAAAAAAAAGGCAGCCTCCCTTTTGGAAGACTGCCTGTTAACGGCATGATCTGAGTCAGTCAGCGGCTGCCGATTCAGTCGGGGCGAATTATTTCATTCCCTCTTCTATGGTTCTGATCAGATACGGCCTTATTTCTGAGGGCTTGATGATATCATCAATGGAACCTACTTCCCTGGCTCTGCTGACCGAATGGATCTGGTCAAACTTCTGTCCCAGAGCCGTCTGCTTTTCGTTATACACTTTGCTCACCAGCTCATCGTACTCCTTCTGGGAGCAGGCTCCCTTGTTCAGGCAGTCCAGCATGGTTGTGATCCGCTCATCCGAGAAGGTCTCTTTCTGAACCTCCCTGGGGAAGACTACCGCTGCTGCGGGGGCTCCTCCCAGTACGGATGCGAAGGACCCTTCCAGGGCCGCCGCCTTCAGATTGGGATTCAGGGATTTGGAGAACACAACATAGGCTCCTCCGTGGTAGCGGGCCACCACCAGAAAGGCTATGGGACCCTTGAAGTTGACAATGGCCCGGCCTATTTCCGCACCGTATTCCAGCTGCAGGTTTCTCAGGCTTTCGGGGGAACCGTCAAATCCGGAGAGGTTGGCCATGATAATCAGAGGCATCCGGCCGGAAAAGGCGTTGATTCCCCGGGCCACCTTTTTGGAGGACTGGGGAAAGAGGGTTCCTCCGGTCCACATTTCGGGTCCGTCATGGGGGATGGCTCCCATTCTGTTCAGGGGACGGCTCTCTATACCGATCATGGCTGTGGCAATGCCCCCCACTCTGGTCTCCCAAATAATGGAGGTGTCGGCGTCTTTCATTCTCTGCCAGCGCTCAAAGTACCCGGCATCCCGGTCTATGACCGACTCCATAACCTGTCGGATATCGAAGGGCTTTTTCCGTTCAGGATTCTTTTCCCGGCTGAAAATGTCACCAATGGTGGTGAATCCCTGATCCAGGAAGTCATTGTATTTTTCAACAGTTACATCACGGTCGGCAGGGTCGCTGCTCTGCAGACGGGGTGGCCAGGCTTCTCCGGCCACTGTGTAGGTATAGCCGTAGTGGTCCAGAAGGATTCCATAGGCTTCCGCCAGGTTCCGGGCTCTGATCTGGGACTGTCCGTTGGGCCCCATAATCTTTTCCGCTCCCCCGATATCCAGGTTGGTTTCTCCGGAAACGGAACCTGAGAAGTCCAGGGCTCTTTTACCGGTCAGAAGCATGGAGGCATCGTCGGTCATAATCAGAAGCCCTCTTGTGTGCATGAGCATGGTGGCTTCCGCATTCCAGTAAGACTGGGCTCCCACATTGACTCCGGGAACGATGATATTGATCTCTCCCCCGTCCTGGGTGAACTGTATGATTCTCTGCAGGGCCGATGCGGTCCAGTCCAGGTTTTCCGTACCCGTATTCATATCGATTTTGGCTCCCGAGGAGATGGGCAGCCATTCAACGGGTATGTTTCTTTCCTGTGCCAGGTCCAGTGCGGCAATCACGCGGCGGCACTCAGCTTCGGCCAGAGAGCCCAGATCCTTGGTGGGATCCGAGAGGATGATGACCCTCTCCAGCTGGGATTTCTGGTCGGGGTGGGGGTGGCGGATCAGACCGAAAACAACATTGGCCTGGTTTTCACCGTACTCCCTGTCTTTGACGGAAATGACTTTCTGTGTGCCCTCTGCTCCGATCTCAATATCGAATTCCTCAAAATCTCCTCTGGGGAATCCCTTGTACAGGGGCAGGCCGGCATAGGTGATCATTTTGATGAATTCATAGGGGTAGACCATGTTCCGCTGACGGGCCCGGACAACCTTGCTTGTGTAGTTGTTCTGAGTCACAAGAGCTGAATCCTGGGGCTTTCGGGAGCGCATGGTGAACTGGTCCTGGGAGATGTTGGACATGATCAGTTCCAGTTCTCTCACCGCGTCTTCGCTCCAGCGTTTCCGTCTGGTATAGACGACAACCTTCTCCAGTCCCAGGTCGTGGGTCATGGGGATGATCTTTTTTCCGTAATCCTGCATCTGCCTGAGCTTCAGGTTCTGGAGAGATCTGTTGTGGAGGATGATTCTGTTCCACTGGAGACGGAATTTGTACCGGGCCTGAACCGATCTCATGGCAAATACGCAGTCCATAAAAACCGATTCAAACATAACCATACGGCTGATGCTCTCATCTTCCCATTCGGGTTTGGGATCGGAGAAGCTTCCCAGGGCAAAGAGTCTCTTGTCTTTGGGATTGTTCTTTTCAGCAGATTCCAGGAGGGTTACGGTATCTGATTTATACAGTATTTTACTGTCGAAGTTGCTCAGGCGTGTAACTCTCAGCTCTCTGAACTCAAGAGGGTTGAAGCCTCTGGCCAGAACATTCTCTTCCCAGCTGTCCTTCACATTGTCGTAGCTGCGGTAGAACTTGGGTTCTCCGGGGCAGAACCATCCTATTCTCAAGGCTTCCACCCGGCTGTCTGTTTTCCAGGGGGCCTTGTTCAGATAATCTATATCCGCTTCTTTGTCAGCCATTACGAAGCAGTTTATTTTGATCTGCTTATCGCCGCAGAGATCTGCCAGATCGGCGGCTAGGGAGTCTTTCAGATTCTCTACTCTGAGAACTGTGGTCATATTGCGGTGAATAATATCATGGTCCAGATTCCGGCTTTCACAGTAATAAGCTGTATAGCTGTCGTTTTTCAGGAGGCGGCCCGTGATGAAATCCCTGTCCCGGTTCATACGGCGGCCAAGAGCTTCCACACCCAGGGCTCTGCTGTTGTCATCAGCACTCAGGGCCAGTTCACACAGGCGGTCCTTGATTTCTGCAGAAGAATCGATAATCGTCTGCATCTCATGGGCAATTTTCTTTTTGGACGCACCGGCTTCGGTAATTTTACTGAGCATGCTTTCAATGGCCAGGCTCTGTTTCTCTCTTATTTTAGCCACAGTCAGGGAGTCAATGATCCTGTACCGGGCATAGAGGGCTGCATCGGCTGTGGAGGGGTCTTTAGTCTGGGTCAGTTCGACAACAGACGTGATAATGGCAGACAGTTCTCCCAGTTTCTCTTCAGGAATTTCCATATCGGGAATGGCGAAGAAAATCTTCTTAAGAACATCCATCTTCAGTTTCAGTCTGTCGTGGGATTGGAAAATTCTGTACAGAGCCCGGTTGCTCTCTTCCTGGGAGGCATCCTCTTTATGATAGTAGGCCGTACAGGTTTCCAGATCCTTCAGAAACTCTTCGGGGAGACCCTTCTTTTTGTCATCATGTCTCAGGAAGTAGTGGGTCAGCATCTCCTGATAGCTCACAGGACGGGCAAAACTCTCAGAACTGACCTCGATGGTGGTAAAGAGCTTTTCTACAGCAGAGAAACTGTTGAGTATATTGAAAAGCGGTTCGATCACCCTGCTGCTCTGAGCCGGATTCTTTCTGATATGGCTTTCGATGTTATTGAAAGCACTCGTCTGGTTTCCGCCGTAATCGTATCCTCTGAACAGTGCGTCCAGTTCGGTCAGGAGCCTTCCGGTCTGCTCTTCCATGCTCTCTTCGCTGACAGAAAAACTGACAGCAGGACTGCTGCTCTGTTCTTCTTCGCCGTTCTGTTCTTTTATGTCCAGAAGCACCAGAGGCTGTCCGGCGGTAATCTGGGCACCGTCGGAGACGCAGATCTCGCTCACCACACCGTCTCCGGGAGATTCAACGAGCATTTCCATTTTCATGGCTTCCAGAACCACCAGAACATCACCCTTGCTCACCTTGTCTCCCGGTTTACACTGGAGGGAGAGGACAATGGCCGGGGAGGGGGATTTCACATATCCTCCGGAGTCGCTTTCCAGCATCACCGGATAGCCGTCCACCTCACACTGAAGCATGTCGGCTCTGTTGACCATAAGAATGTTATAGCGTCTGCCGCCGTAGATAAGCAGGGATTCCTGTTTACCCTTGCGGTAGCTGCAGATGATCTCAGTATCCTCATGGCGGATATGGTAGGTATCATTATCGACGCTGCGCACCTGGAATTTATATCCGTTGCCGCCGCTGGACAGATTAATTTCATACCCTTTGGCATCGGCCAGAGTTCTGGGACGTCCGATCCGGTTGATCTCTTCTGCAAAATTAAGAAAATCCGTATCAAATTGTGTATTGTAGAGCTCAATGGCTCCGGCCAGGAGGGCTGCTCTTGTCTTTTCACTGTCAGCGCTGACGGTTCTGTTCTCAAGAAGTTCTTCCACAAAACCGGTATGAACACCTCCTTCCTTGATCTCTTTCAGGTTCAGCAGTTCAAGGAGAAAGGCCCTGTTGGTGGTTCCGTTGTGGATATTGATTTTCAGGGAGTGGAGAGCCTGTTCCAGCCGGGCCAGAGCTTCCGGACGGGTGGGGGCATGGGCAATGATCTTAGCGACCATGGAGTCGAAATCAGAGGGAATCTCACTTCCTTCTTCAATTCCCGAGTCCACACGGATTCCGGGGCCTGCAGGGGCTTTAAAGAGTTTGACATGTCCCGGTGCGGGGCTGAAATCTCTGTCGGGATCTTCTGCGTTGAGACGCACTTCCGCCACGGCTCCTCCGGGCTGTCTGTCTCTCAGGTCCACAACTTTTCCCCGGGCCACATCAATCTGTCCTTTGACCAGATCGACGGAGTAGAGGGTTTCGGTAATGGGGTGCTCCACCTGCAGGCGGGTATTCACTTCCATAAAGTAGTACTCTTTCCGGTTCAGATCGTACAGGTACTCCACCGTACCGGCTCCCACATAGGATGCGGCTTTGATCAGACGCTGTGCTGCTTCCTCCATCCCTTTCAGAACATCCGCCGGAAGGCCTACGGGGGGTGTTTCTTCAATGATTTTCTGATTTTTTCTCTGGACGGAACAGTCTCTGACCCCGAATGTATTCACCGTTCCGTGGCTGTCAGCCAGACACTGCACTTCCAGGTGGCGACCCCGTTCAACAAGAGCCTCGATAAAGACGATGTCGTTACCGGTGATCCTGACAGTTTCCTCCTGGGCCGACTTGAACTGGGGAGCCAGTTCTCCGGGAGTCCTGACAAAGCGGATTCCCCGTCCCCCTCCGGCATTGGAGGCTTTAACAATGACAGGGTATCCGATTTCCAGAGATATCTTTTCGGCATCCGCAACATCCTTAACGGCTCTGCGGCTCCAGGGGAGAATGGGTACATCCGCCGATTCGGCCAGGTCTTTGGCCTGGATTTTGTCTCCCAGTACAGCCATGGCTTCACTGGAGGGACCCATAAAGCTGATTCCCAGGGCTTCTATCTTTTCCACAAAAGGGGCATCCTCGGAGACGAATCCCCAACCCACCCAGATGGCATCACAGTTTTTGGTCTGAATCCCTTCGATCATCAGATCATGATCGAGATAGGGAGATTTCTGTTTGCCCGGAAATCCGGACAGGTCGGAGAGGAGAAGAACGTCATCTGCCATTTTGACAAAGGGAGCCTCCTCTTCAGCTTCTATATAAAATGCAACAGTTGTAAGTTCTGTTCCGTGGAGAGTGTTGTACTCTCTGACTGCTCTGATAAAACGGAGGGCTGCTTCACCCCTGTTGATGATTCCGATTCTTGCATTGTCTTTAAGGATTACCTTCTGCATATACCGTCCTTTTAAAATTGAATAAGCCTGCTTTTCATACGTGCAGGGGTCTCCCGCTGAGAGAAATTATTATTCAGTCTTTATTTTGACAATATTATAGAAAATGTCAATAACCTAGCAATCAAAGGCCATAAAGTCTGTCCTCCACAGGGTGAGGGCATGGCCGCCATCGGGATAGACCGAACAGACCGCTCCGGGGACAAGAGATTTGAGACGGCGGACACTTTTTTCCGTATTCAGAAGAATGTCTTTGTCTCCGGCCAGGTAGAGGAGGGGAACAGCAAGAGAGGAGAGTTCAGTATCTGTAAACAGGGGTGGAGCCTCTTCTCTGGGACGGCAGTGTTTCATCATCACCCGGAAGGCTTCCATTTCTTCAGGAGAAATCTCTTCCGCAGAAGAGTTATGCAAACGGGCAATCATGTCTTTAACTCCCTTATCTCCCCTCGCAAGGGACCAGATGAATAAAGGAATATAGCTTATTTTCGGTGAAGCCAGACCCGAGGGGCTTATAAGCCGTACTGACTTTACCCGTTCGGGATGGTCCAGGGCGAAGCGGAGGGAGGCCCAGGCACCCAGAGACTGACCGGCCATATGAACTTTTTCAATTGAAAGAGTCTCCAGGATTGCCTGTAACCAGCGGGAAAACCCATCTCCCCGGCAGGAAAAGCGGCTGTCTTCACTTTTTCCGGGCTCCCCGGGGATGTCCGGGAGAAATACATGGTACCTGACAGCCAGTTCCGGCAGGGCATACAGAAAAAAGGCAGCGCTGCTTCCCGTTCCGTGGATCAGTAGAAGGGGAGGATTATCAGGGTTGCCGTATTCCAGTACATGGGTTTTTCCCAAGGGGGTCTCCATATTATGAGTGATGAGATCCAGCCCGGACTCCTGAAGGGCTCTGTCATACAGGGAGAGTACCGCCCCGCGGCCTTCTGTGCTTTTAAATACTTTATTCATGGAAGGTCTCCTTCAGTTCCTCCATGAGGCTCTCAGCCCATTTCTTCTCATTGTCCAGAGATTCCAGGCGCCGGTCCGTAATCCGCGTCCAAATGAGTGTCTCTCTTTCCGACCGTCCGGGGTATCCTTCGGCTCTCCGGAACTCCTCAGTCAGTAGCACTTTTCGTTCAGTAATCTGGGTGCAATAGTCCTCAAGAAGCTGCAGGATCAGTCTGGTTTCCAGTATTTCCGCAAAGGCAAGCTGTATGAGAAACGTATTTTTGACCTGCTCCAGTTCGGGAGCTCCGAGAAGCTGAGCCTTCAGACTCGTATAGCCCTTCTCTGTAAGGGTGTAGATCTTTTTGGCGGGACCGCTTTCGGGCTGCGTGATTTGTGAGTCCACAAGGCCTTCAGAGTGGAGGCGCAGAAGAGTTCTGTAAATCTGGTTGTTGTTTCCGGACCAGGGGATGAACTCTACAGCGCTGAAGCTTTTCTTCAGGTCGTATCCGCTTTGAGGATTCCAGCTTAATAATCCGAGTATTGTTAATTCCAGTGACATTTTGCTCTCCTGTTATTTAGTATCTATGTTATTAATAACCTATGTTTGTTGCTTTGTCAAATATAAACTGGCATCTGAACTGAGAATCATTAAAATGAATATATATGAGTAAAATACCGGGAAATAAAAGATGAAATATGAATTTGTAATTATCGGTGCCTCCAAAGCCGGGCTGTCGGCGGCTGAAACATTGCGGGAACGGAATCCGGATGCCCGGATTCTTCTGATCAACGGAGAAGACAGGTATCCCTATAAACGGACTCATCTCACAAAAAAAATGGCTGCAGGCTTCGGAAAAGAGGATTTTGCCCTCCAGAAGCCCGGCTGGTACGCAGAGCAGGGGATCGATCTGCTCAACGGAATCACAGTAAGCTCCGTGTTTCCTGATTCCCGTGAACTGGTGTGTTCAGACGGCAGCCGGTACGGTTGGGGAAAGCTGCTTCTTGCCACCGGTGCTGTTCCTTTTCATCCGGATATTCCGGGGTGGGAGCATGTGCATCACTTGAGAACGGCAGAAGATACCGAGAGAATCAGAAATCTTCTGGAGAGTTGTAAGAGAGTTACCGTGTTGGGACTGGGAGTGGAGGCTGTAGAAATTGCAGAGCAGTGCTGCAGAATGGGGCTGGACGTTGTTCTGGCCGGCCGGGACAGCCGGATCATGGAGCGCTGGCTGGATGAGACTCTCTCCGCTAAACTGCTGGGCCTTCTGAAACAGGAGGGGATAGACTGCCGTCTTTCTCAGAATATAAGTAAATTGAGCCGGCAGGGCTCTGTCTATACAGTGTTCAGTGACGGGGAGCTTATGGAAACGGATCTGATTCTGGCTTCAACCGGGATAAGGGGGAACCCTTCTCTGGCTCTGCCTCTGGGAATATACGGAGACAGAGGCATCCTCTGTAATCTCCGTCTGGAAACAGGGCTGCCGGATATCTATGCCGCCGGCGATGCGGTGGAGTCTCTCCCAGGATGGCCCCGGGGGCTCTGGCACTGGGCGGAATACCAGGGACGGACAGCCGCTTTGAATATGAGCGGTGAATCCGAAAGTCTCGAAAACAGAGCCACCCGGCTTAAATGTGAACCCTTCGGGAAATTCTATTTTTCCATGGCCCTCCAGGATCTCCGGGAGGATGACAAGGGGACAGTCTACTCAGACAGTGAAGAGGTGTATCTGAAAATATTCGAGAGGCAGGGCCGGAGTGTTGCCGCTCTAATGGAAGGATTGAGCAAGGATCAATCCAAAATACTGGAGAAGGGCATACTCCTGGGAGAGCCTTCCGAAGAGATTGCCCATCGAATATTGTAGACTTTTTAAGGGAAGTTATCCTTTTTATATTGACAATTACTAGTATTACTATAATATTACTAGTATATGAAAGTTGTAAGTATACCAAAAAAAGTAAATGCCTCTGTTGTCAGGCTGGTGGGAGGCCAGGTGTTCCTCCTCTCCCTTCTTTATATAGTGACGGCTCATCCTCTGATCCCTGTTTTTCTTATTGCTGATTTTGCTGTAAGAGCCCTGGGGTATCCCCGGTTCAGCCTTCTGGCCCGGACGGGAGTGATCCTGAGTCAAGTTCTGAAACTGAAGTACAGACCCATCTTTTTTACTCCCAAAAGATTTGCCGCGCTCATCGGTCTGTTCCTCAGTTCGGGAGCCCTTGTTCTGGCTCTCAGCGGTCTGAATCTGACAGCTGTACTGGTTATTTCGGTTCTGGGACTGTTTTCATTTCTGGAGTCGGGATTCGGTTTCTGTGCAGGATGTAAGATATTTGCATTTCTAATGCACCGGGGGTGGATACCTTCGAAATTCTGTGAAGACTGTGCTGCCTGAGGGCTGGGAAATTTCCCTGCTGAATTTCTTCAGCAGGGAAGGTATCTTTTAAATATGTTGCATATTTGAACGGGAAAATCAGCCGATGGCGTCGTGTCCCCGTTCTCCGGTTCTGATTCGAACGCATTCTTTGAGTTCTGTGACAAAGATTTTTCCGTCACCGATGGTTCCGGTTCTGGCTCCTTCGACAATTGCATCGATTGTGGGCTCTACAAATTCCTTGTTTACCGCAATTTCAATCTGAATTTTATTTCTCAAAATAATTTCCGAGTGAACCCCTCTGAAGGACTCGTCATAACCTTTCTGCTGACCGCATCCTTTGGCTGATGTTACTGTCATTTTATGTACATCCGCTTCAAAAAGGGCTTTTTTGACATCCTCAAATTTCTGAGGCTGTATCAGTGCTGTTACTAAAAACATCATTTCATCTCCCATAATAATTTCAAAGCCCCGCGGCTTTATTCGATAATCTGAAAACCGGTGTAGGATTCCAGTCCGTGTTCGCCGATGTCCAGACCAAGATTCTCTTCGTCTCTTGTGACCCTCAGTCCAATGGTCATATCAATTATCTTGAAGATAGCACCCATGGTCAGCAGTACGAAGGCAATAATCGCAGCGATTCCCAGAACCTGAATGCCCAGCTGAGCAAAGCCGCCGCCGTAGACCAGACCGTCAGAGGGAAGTCCAAGAGCTGCTTTTCCGAAAATACCAACTGAGATAGTCCCCCATATACCGTTTACTCCGTGAACAGGGAAGGCACCCACAGGATCATCAATTCTCATTTTATCCAGAAGGATGGCTGCCAGAACAACCAGTATTCCACCGATGAATCCAATGACGATGGCGGCCCAGGGGTCAACAAAAGCACAGGGAGCAGTAACGGCGACCAGTCCGGCCAGAGCTCCATTGAGAGCCATGGAAAGGTCTGGTTTGCCGGAGATTCTCCAGATTGTAAGCATGGCAGCCACACCGCCGGCTGCTGCCGCCAGGTTTGTGTTGATGGCTATCCGTGCAATCAGATCGCCATTGCCTACTGACAGGGTGGAGCCGGGGTTGAATCCGAACCAGCCGAACCAGAGGATAAATACACCAAGAGATGCCAGAGGGATATTGTGTCCGGCAATCATTTTCACTGAACCGTCGGGTCTGTATTTCCCGGTTCTGGGTTTCAGTAGAATGGTTCCGATCAGGGCAGCCACACCACCTGTTGTATGAACAACACCGGAGCCGGCAAAGTCATTGAAGCCCATAGCGGCCAGCCAGCCGCCGCCCCAGACCCAGTGACCGATAATGGGATAGATAAAAGCGGAAATCAGAAAGGAGTAGATCAGGTAGGCCTGAAATTTCATTCTCTCTGCCATCCCTCCGGCTACGATGGTTGCGGCAGCTCCGCAGAAGGCCGCCTGAAACAGCCAGAAAGCGAAAAGAGGAACATCCGCGGCACTTTCAGCTCCTGCCAGAAACCAGCCTTCCATGCCCATAAAGCCATTGCCTGTACCGAACATCAGGGCGTATCCGAAGGCAAAGTAGCCCAGAGACGCCATACAGAAGTCCAGGAAGTTTTTCGTAAGGATATTAGTGGCATTTTTTGCCCGGATAAATCCGGCCTCTACCATACCGAAACCGGCCTGCATGAAAAATACCATAAAGGCAGCCATAAGAACCCAGAATGTATCCAGGCCGGCTATGACCGAAGCCAGGCCGTCATCTGCAGCCCAGAGTGAGGAAAGGGGGAGTAGCAGCAGCAGGGCTGCAGCGCTGACTTTCCTTAGAAAAGATCTGTTCATTGTTTTGTGTTCTCCAAAAAGTATTTGCTTTTCAGAAATGCAATAAATATACCAATCTTTTACAAAAAAGTATTAATACAGATTATTGAATTATGTTAAAATCATTTATACAAAGGAAATATCTATATTTTGAAAAAGATACACAAACGTATAATATACGTATATGTAAAAAAATAGATATTGACTGAAAGTTACAGATATGTTGTTAAAAGGGGTTCGTCCTACAGAATTGTAGGGTGGTTCTGGTGGTCTTATCCGGAGCGTTCCGCCCCCCGAGGGGGACGGAAGAGAAATGCATTATTTCTTTTTTCTGTCCAGCAGCAGAGCGGCTCCGAATATGAGACAGGAGAGGATCAGGAACTGGATTACCATATCCTTTCTCAGTCCTCCTATAAGAATATAAACAGAACCTATTCCTGCCAGAGCGGGAGCGACATACCTCTGAACAAAGCTGAAATCTTTGAAATGTCTGACATACCAGAAATACAGAGATAAATAGATGGAATAGAGAAAGACTATGGGCAGCTCGGAAATGTCCAGGAATCCTCCCCACCATCCCTGAAAATTACCATACCATACCAGCAGCCAGAAAAGGGATATCCCCAGACCGGCCAGTGCCGAGTTCAGTGTGGAAGCAGTTTTTTTGTTGATGCGGCTGAAGAAATCCACCGCCGGGCCTCTGCCTCTGACGGCTATGGAATACATACCCCTTGATGTGGCCATCACCAGACCGTTGAGAGTTCCCAGACAGGAGACAACAACGAAGGCCGTCAGCAGGGAGCCCCCCACAGAACCGAAAATTTTGGAAACCACAAGAACCGGTGCCTTGTCCCCTGCCTGGAGTATGGCTTCGTTGGAAAGAACTCCCGAAAGACCCAGATAATACAGCATATAGATCAGCATAATGGCCAGGGTTCCTGTTATCAGAGCCCGGGGCAGGACTCTCCGGGCGTCCCGTATTTCTGAATTGATAGAGGTGGCAATGATCCATCCTTCATAGGCAAAAGCGGTGGATACTGTTGCCAGAGCCAGTCCTCCGCCCTGTGTTGCCAGGGAACCGGCGGTTCTGGTAAAGCTGTCCACGGTCTGACCGCTGATGATTCCGCTGATTGTCCCGAAAACACCGACCAGCAGAAGCGGTATCAGTTTGATAATTGTCGCACTCACCTGCCAGCGTCCGGCCATCATGGGGGACAGAACATTCAGGATGTTAAAGAGGAGCATGTAAATCAGAGCCAGGCTCCAGAGTCCCTGTTCCCAGCCTGTGAGGGCCAGAGTATAGTTGGCGGAAACCCAGGAGAGAACGGCCACCAGTGAAGGGTAGTAGATGATTGTCATAAACCAGGCCACCAGATAGGCGGCCTTTTCACCATAGGCGGCCTCAAAGTAGTCCACCATTCCGTTGACTTTCTCAATCCGGGAGGCTATACGGGCAAATACATAGGCGGTTACAACCATGATTGCCCCTCCGATCAGCCAGGCCAGAAGAGCCATGGGAAGACTCCCTCCGGCTGCCGAGAGAACATCATCTGCCTTGAAAAAGACCCCTGATCCGATTGTGATTCCCACAACCATGGCCGAAGCCGTCCAAAATCCATATCGTCTGGGAACGGGAGTTCCCTCATTTTGATTCATACATATTCCTTATAAAGTGCATTGTGTGAAATGTAATGTATGATCCCGTATTGTGCAATATGCCTGGAACCGGTCCGGTCTTATCTTTCTCTGCTGCCCGCCCCTTTTCTTATTCTTCCAGCAGCTGTCTGTTCTCCGAGTTCAGTTTGTACTGCTCATCCAGTTTGAAAAAACTGATCAGCTGCTGCAGGTGGCTGGCCTGTGCCGACAGTTCTTCCGACATGGCTGCCGCCTCTTCTGCGGCAGAGGCATTCTGCTGTACAACCTGATCCAGCTGGGTCACCGCCAGGTTGATCTGTTCGGCACCGGTGCGCTGCTCCTTGTTGGAGGCGGAAATTTCCTGAATCAGACCGGCTGTGTTTTTTATCTGGGGAACCAGCTCATCCATCAGTTCGCCGCTGTTGTTGGCCTGGGATACGCTCCTGCCTGTAAGCTCTGATATCTCTTCTGCCGCTTTTTTACTGCTGGCTGCCAGTTTTCCCACCTCAGCGGCAACAACGGCAAAGCCTTTGCCGTGTTCTCCGGCCCTGGCCGCCTCTATGGCAGCATTCAGGCTGAGCATATTGGTCTGGCTGGCGATGCTCTGGATGATGGATATTTTTTCTGCGATATTCTTCATAGCATCCACAGTTTCCATTACGGCCTTACCGCTTTCCTCTATCTGCACAGCCGCCTTTGAGGATATCTGTTCTGTCTGATGGGCATTGTCACTGGACTGTTCAATATTGGACATCATCTGCTCCATGGAGGAGGAGACTTCTTCGGCGGATGCCGCCTGTTCTGTGGCTCCCTGGGAGAGCTGCTGTGATGTGGAGCTGAGCTGATGGCTGCCGGAGCTCACATTCTGGGAGCTGATCATGACCTGAGAGACCACATGGTTCAGACTGTTTCTCATTTCCTTAAGAGCAGCAGCCAGCTGTCCCACTTCATCCTTCTGATCCATATCAATCGTAGCCGTCAGGTCTCCTTCTGAAAGACTGATGGCAAATTTGATCCCCTTGGTCATGGCTCCCGTGATTCCTCTGGAAATAATGAAGGCAAGGAGTATCGCCGTAATGACAGCCACAACACTACCGGCCATTATAAGCTCTCTGGTCCGCTGTGCGGCTTCCAGCATCTGCACGTCCGTCATAATCTGCGAGGCCGCGCTGTCTCTGATTTCGTTGAGAAGCCTCTGGACTTCTGACAGGGAAGGGCTCGTTTTGGTGCTGTAAATCTGAAATGCCGCTCCCATCTGTCTGAGATCCTCTTCGGCTATGGCTTTGAGGCCGCCGAGACTTTCGATGGTGCTATCCAGATTGGGAAGAACTGTATTGTTGAAGAATGTCAGGCTCCGGGGCTGACTGACTGCCATAATCGGTTCCAGGGAGGCGGCCGAGTTGTGGAGGGCGACATGGTCTTCGAGCATCTTATCCCAAATGGCCCTGAATTCGGGACTCTGGCTGTTGTACAGATTCCGGGCTTCCGGGGAGTTGATCCACCGGCCCAGATTGCATTTGTCCGGATCCAGTTCGACTTGCAGTTGTCTGCTGCCCTGAAGCAGGCTGTCTCTGATGGATGCCGCCCAGACCAGATGCTCAATTTCCCTTTGGGCCAGTCTGGCGGGGAGCTGATTGTCTGCCTGTACAAATACGTCTTTTATCTCGGCTGCAGACTGGTGCAGATGAAAGTGGGGTTCTTCTATTGCCTTGAATAAGGGGCCCAGGTTGGGCATAAGGGCTTCCGCCTCTTCCCGCTCCATACCATAAAGCCATTTTCCAAAGGCGCACTGATGGTCATCCAGCTGGACGTTCAGCTCCGTTACTTCATCATTTGTGAGCAGAAGATTCACCTCATTGGCCCAGTTCAGATGGTCAACTTCTCTTTGAGCCAAATTTCCGTTGAGCTCGTTTCCCATGATCACTTCTTCTGCATTGCCAACAATTTCTGATATTCCGAAAAAAGTCCAGGTAGCAACAATGATAAGGAGAAACATGACTGTTCCGAAGCCAATGAGCAGCTTGCCCATAATCTTAACATCTTTCCAACGTTTCACAGGAACACTCCTTTTGTTTAAAAAATGACTCCTAAAATAAATATCTGTTGAGTATTATTTTAATACTCTCCCATTCCTGACGCAAATTTTAATAGGGAACAATTGTATATAGCTGTTCAGGAGTCTCAATTTCAAATAGTAAATTCAATAAAATTATAACTATTTACTTTTACATTATAGCCTTTCATACACAGGGGGAACAGCGGAAAATATGATGTAACCGTTACAACTCAGTCTCTGGCACTGTGAAGCATAATTGTATCAATCAGGACATCTTCAGAAACGGGCTTGGTTATTACCGCATTGATTCCGGCATCCTCGAAGCGGTCAAGATCATCTTTATGGGAATAGGCGGTTACGGCTATGACCGGAAGATTCCGGTACTTCTCCCGGGCTCTGATCTCTCTGATCACTTCCAGACCGCTTTTCCGGGGGAGCCCCATATCCAGCAGGACAATGTCAGGATCTGATGCTTCCAGCTCTTCCATGGCTTCTTCTCCATTGAGAGCCTGAAAAACACGGCATCCTGCGGCTTCCAGAATATTCTCCAGCAGGTAGAGGTTGATTGTATTGTCCTCAACAACCAGAATCCTCAGATTTTCTGCTCCCCCTTTATTGTGCTCAACAGGAGGTTTGGGGAATCGGGCTTTCTGCTCCGGAAGCTTCAGGGTAAAGCAGCTCCCTTTTCCCGGCTTTGAGTTGACCGACAGGGCTCCGTTCATGGCCTGGCAGAGGTTTCTGCTGATGGCCAGTCCCAGACCTGTTCCGCTGTGTTCCTTTGTATAGGGGGATTCCAGCTGTAGAAAAGGGGTAAAAATTTCCTCTGTCCGTTCAGAAGGAATGCCCACTCCCTGATCTTCCACTTCAATGTTCAGATCATCAGAAAGATGGCAGCGGAGGGTAATTTCCCCTTTATTGCTGTACTTCACAGCGTTTCCCAGAAGGTTGTTCAGAATCTGTACCAGTCTGATTTCATCACATACAAACTCTGTTCTGTCTCCCGTCAGTTCCCATTTCAGTTCCAGCCCTTTGTTCTGGGCATGCTCTCTCTGCAAAAGGCAGACATTTTCAACCAGCTTATGAATATCCAGAGACTCATAGTTGAATCTCATGGAATCCGAGTCCAGCTGGGTATAATCCAGAATATCCGAGAAGACCGCAGACAGGTGACGGGCCGAGAAATCAGCAAGATTGTGGTACATCTCCAGATCATCGTTCATCTCACAGTTTCCCATCAGTTTAAGCATTCCCAGTACGCCGTTCAAAGGTGTTCTTATTTCATGATTGATATTGGCCAGAAACTCTGACTTGGCATTATTGGCTTTTTCTGCTGATTCTTTGGCCAGCCTCAGTTCCCGGGTCCGTTTTTCCACCTTTTCTTCCAGCCACTCATTCATGGATTCAAGAATCTGTGTTTTCTTTCTGAGTTCAACATGGGTTTTCACTCTGATCAGAACATCCAGATTCTGGAAGGGTTTGGTAATATAGTCGACTCCCCCGGCTTTAAACCCGGCTATCTTCTCTTCCATTCCGATAAGCCCGCTGATGAATATCACAGGTATATCCATGGTAGCCGGATCCGATTTAAGTCTTCGGCACAGTTCCAGACCGTCAATGTCGGGCATGGTTATATCCAGAATAAACAGGTCAGGAGGATCTGAGTGTCCGCATTCCAGACCCTCTGTGGCATTGGAACAGCACTGCACGTCATACCCTTCCATGGAGAGAATCTCTTCCAGAACATCCCGTATCATCTCATTATCATCTACAATCAGAATTTTGGCATTCTCTTTGGTCATGCGTTTACGCTCCTGCAGAAATCAAGAAGTTCTTCTGCCTGTCTGTGCACCATGTTCTCAACATAGTCACTGTTTTCAAGGTCCTGACGGGTAAATACTTTTTTCTCACTGTGGAGAAGTGTTCCTTCCTCTTTCAGTTTGAGACGGAGTATGAAATATACATTGTCTCCGATTATATTCAGCCCGATTGAAAGAACCAGGGGGTAGGCCTCTTTTTGAACCCGGATAATTTCATCCAGAGAGAGGGAAGGGGGCTTTGTTCTGTCAAACAGTTCCTGTACAAAACAGGACACAAAAAAATCCGCCCCTTCGTCTCCCTTTGTTTCCGGCAGATCCAGTGATATGAGAAAGCGGTTTTCCAGGAGAAGGGAACTTTTATCTGTTTGGGACCGAAGGACTCCCGGGCTCCCGGCCCCTTCCTCTTGCGTCACAGCCGCTGCGGTTTCACTTTTTTGAAAAACAGGAACATAGCTTCCTTTTTCCAGGCGGATCTGTATGGGATCATCACAGCCGGGACCCTCATAGTATTGCTTGAGTCTGTCTCTCAGTCTTTTAGCTTCCACTCTGATGCGGGGGTCCATCTGCTGGTCAAAGGTCATTTCCAGGCCGAAGGCATCAACAGCTATGGAGAATTCCTTAATCTGGTGACTCTCACCGGCTATGGCTTTTTCACAGACATAACGAAGAAAGCTGCTGGAGCGTCTGGCTCCCTTGAAAAGGGTATGAGACAGAATCTTCTTCAGTTCTTTGTCAATTTCATCTTTGTATTCGTTTATTTCAGTGATCATTTCGTCCTGCCATCAGGTTCCGGATTGCCGTCGTCAGTTCTGTAATACTGAAGGGTTTCTGGATATACAGAACATTTTTATTGGCCATTATCTCTTCCGCTTCCTCTTTTCGGCTGTATCCGCTTGAAAGAAGCACCCGCATCCTGCTGTTGATTTTCATCATTTCCCTGTAGCATTCAACACCGCTCATGCCAGGCATTATCATATCCAGAATCACAAGATCATACCTGTTTTTATCTTCTTTCAGAGTGTCTATAAAGTCCTCTCCCTTTTCGAAAAGCCTGAGGGTGTGACCACTGCCGGAAAGGGTCAGTTTCAGAAATTCTCTGATCATGGATTCATCATCCACCACAGCAATGGTGTAGTTTTTTTTATCCTCCACCAGATTGACTTCCGTCTCTGCTTCCGTCCGGTGTTCTTCACTGCCGGGAAAGTAGAGACTGAATACGGTTCCCCTGTCTCTGGTGCTTTGCACTGTGATATTTCCTTTGTGTTCCTGCATGGTTCCATACACCTGGGCCAGCCCCATGCCGGTTCCCCGGCCTTCACTTTTTGTTGTAAAAAAGGGTTCGAATATTTTGTCTCTGATCTCTTTCGGGATTCCATTGCCCGAATCTTCCACTGACACTTTCACATAGGGTCCCGGTTCCAAGACATAACCCTGGAGGGCACTCATTTTTTCATCCACAAAAATATTCTGAGTGGAAAAGTACAGATCTCCCTGATTGTCCATGGCATCCCTGGCATTGATTGAAATATTCAGAAGGGCGTTCTGAATCCGGTTCTTGTCTCCCACAATCACCGAACGGTCTGCCTTGTCATTGAAATGGATTTTGATCTGTATGCCGATACTGTGGGACAGCAGGCTGATCAGTTCTTCGGTAAGATCATTAATATCAAGAGCTCTGTGTTCCCGGTCACTCTTGCGGCTGAAACTGAGAAGCTGGCTTGTCAGTTCCGAGGCTCCTTCAATGGCACTTTTCAGTTTGCTGATATACTTTTCCTGACGTTCGTCGTTTATACCGTGGCTCAGCAGGTCTGTATACCCCATAATACCGGCCAGCTGATTATTAAAATCATGGGCAATGCCCCCGGCCAGCTCTCCTATGGCTTCCATTTTGCGGGACTGATTCAGCTGTTCCTCAATCTCTTTGGACTCACTCACATCAATGGCGAATCCTCCGATGAGCATTTCGTTATGGGGCATATTGATGGGGAAGCGTATATTATGAATATGTATCGGTCTTCCCTCACCGGGCAGCTGAACTTCATACTCCAGTGTTTCCATCTCCGATTCTCTGTTGATTATTCTTTGATCCCCATCATTAATCTTCCTGATCAGTTCAGGATCGGATATGTAATCTTCCAGACTATCGCTGTCGGGATTACTCATCATGGCAGCAACTGCCGGATTGGTGTACACCAGTTTGCCCTGACTGTCTCTGATATAGGCAAAGGCCGGGATATTGTTCATAAATGAGATAAATCTCTCGTCGCTTACCTTCAGAGCCGATTCCACTCTGATTCTGTCGGTCACATTGATTCCTATACAGATTATATTATCATTTTCCTCTGTGCCGACTGAATGCAGATGCCATTGAAAATATTGCTCCCCGCCGTCAACGGGAATACAGCTGATATTCTCTTTCTCTTTCTGGTTGAGATTTACAATTTCCTGCAGGTTCCCGGCGGTCAGATTGTCCGGAAGGATGTTCAGGTCGAAAATATTCTGACCTGTCAGGTCTCCTGTTTTCAGCAGAGACTGTGTGTAGTCACTGGCGACGGTTACCGTTCCTTCGGGAGTAATCCGCAGAATGAAGGCCTCAATTTTCTGAACCAGGCTGCGGTAGCGCTGCTCCCGGCTGAAAATCTGTTTTATTCTTCTATTTAATGAGTTTCTTATAAGTATACTGGTCACCAGTATGAAGAGAATCAGGAATGAGAAGAAGGGAATAATGATTCTGACCCAGGGGGGGACGGTCCTTTGCCTCAGTTCTTCCGGTGTCATCCAGTATTTGAGTGCATCGTAATAGACAGAACTCCGGTCCTGTTTCCAGGCGGCCAGGTTTCTGTCAATGTCATCCAGAAGATCCCGGTTTGTTCCCTTTTTTACTGTGAAATAGATAGAAAAGGGTGAAAACATAATGCTGCTTCCAACGAGTCCGTATGCCGGGCCGTACCGGAGCCCGAAATGATGAGGCGCCGCCCCTGCGTGGATATGGCCGGCCTCAACGGCCTCAAAGACCTCGAAAAAAGTACTGTACTCCCTGATATTGAATGTGATATCGAAAATTTCGGCTGTTCTTATGAGGTTTTGTCCGGTAATATCCTTTTTCACCACCCCTACAGTTTTACCCTGCAGATCATTTATGTTCCTGATTTTACTGCTGCCGGGTATAAATACCTGCCCCCACAGTTCCACTACAGATTCTCCGGAATAGTCCATTCTCTCCGCCCGGCTTTCCGACCAGGCCGTGGAAACCATCAGGTCAATCTCCCCATTCTGCAGCCTTTCCATTCCCTGGCTGAAGCTTCCTTCCCGATACCGGACCTTCCAGCCCGATTCCCGGGCAATTTCTTCTATTATTGACGGGAAAAGACCATCCGGCTGACCGGCTTCATTTATGAAATTAATGGGTGAGAAAGAGAAAATACCAATGACCACATCCCGGCTGTTCCGGCTTCGGTCTGCCTGGGGAAATATGTGAAGTGAGATCAGAAAAATAAACAGAAGTGCGGCGGCGGTTTTTTTGTGATTCACAATATAATACTAACATATCAGTTAAGCTTTGATCATTATTTTTTCCGAATATTCTTTTTTTTATGAAAGCAGTCAGACTGCAAAGATAAATGAGAATTACAGAGAACCCTTCTCCGGAAGGACATCTATAGAATGTTCAGATTTTTTCTCAGGAGATTCTCAAACTGGGCAGGCGGCAGGGGGGGAGAGAACAGATATCCCTGGAACCGGCTGCACCCGGCATCCAGAAGAATTGTAAACTGCTCTTCTGTCTCAACGCCTTCCACAATGAGGGACTTCTTTCTGTTCCTTGCCAGATGGATAATCAGTTCCAGAAAATCACGGCTGTCTTTTTCCGTGGTCAGATTGTCTATAAAGGCTTTGTCCAGTTTCAGGGTGTCAGCGGGAAGATTTTTCAGGTAGCTCAGGCTGGAATGACCGGTTCCGAAGTCATCCATGAAGATTTCAAAGCCCATATCCCGTATGGCCTGCATCTGACGAATGCTGTTCTCCGGGTTTTCCATGGTTTCTGATTCGGTGATTTCCAGATGGAGGTAACGGGGAGACAGTTTGTCTGCCTGTTTCAAGGCAGCCGCCAGAATCACCGGGAGATCGGGATTCGCATATTCCCGGGCTGTCAGATTCACCGAAGTATATATGCCGTATTTTTCACTCCACTTTCTGATCTGCCTGGCCGTTTTGAACAGGACCCATTTTGAAATGGCCGAAATCAGCCCGTTCTGCTCCGAGATCGGTATAAACAGACTGGGAGGCACCATACCTCGGGAGGGATGATTCCAGCGGAGCAGGGTTTCACATCCACAGATGGTTCTGTTTTCATCCACAATGGCCTGATAATAGAGCTCAAACTGGTTCAGATCAAAGGCCCGGTTCAGATCATTCTCCATTTCCAGCCTGGACATGGTCACCTTCTGAATGTCCTGGTCATAAAGACGGAACTCTTTTCCTTCACTCATGGCTGAGGACAGGGCTTTTGAGGCATTCCGGACCAGCTCTTCACAGCTGTTGCCGTCATCAGGGGATACGGCAATTCCTATTGTACAGTTCAAGGTAATATTGGTTTCATTCTTTCTGTAGGGAATGGAAACCGTATTGATCAGTTTCTGGGCAACAATCAAAGGTTCCGTGTCACGGGCCATTGTGGTCAGCAGAATGGCCAGTTCATTTCCGTTATACCGGAAAACGTAATCTGTTGATCTGAGACAGTCCTTGACTCTGATCCCGGTATTCTCAAGGAGCATATTACCCGTGGAAATCCCGTGTTCCAGACATATTTTCTGATAGTTATCCACCGAGAGAATCAACAGGCTGCGCCGGCTTTCCGATTGGGACCTTTTCCCTTTTTCCAGCTCCATATCCAGAATAATATCCAGGGAACGGTCATTGAAAAGGCCTGTGACGGGGTCCCGGAATTCATAATTGAGCAGCTTGGATTCAATCTCACCCAGTTTGCTGATGTCGTGGGAAAAAACCAGAGCATGGCTGGTTTGTGTGTTGTCTTCACTGTAGGGATAGAAGGATACATGCATCTGCCTGACAGAATCACCAAACTGAAACTGATCTACATAGTGAATCTCCTCACCGTTGAAACAGCGGTCCAGATAATTTTTAATGGAGTTATTAAATCTCTCAACGCCCCAGATATCGGAAACATGAGTGTTTACAATACCCTCATGTTCCTTGCCCAGCATATTACAGTATGATTTATTCACAACTTCGTAGCAGTAGTCCTTATTGATCAGTGTGATCAGGTCAGATGAGGTGTTGATGATGTATTCATATTTTTTTTCAGCTTCAGGCATACTATAAGTATATACGTATTCATTATATTTGCTAATCACAAATCTCTGATTTTCTCATAATATTTTCCTCTTAACCTTTGCCGCGGCTCCTATTTAAACTCTTCCCCCCTCTATGGTAATATGGTGTTCATCACAGCAAACCATCAGGAAATCATATGCAAGCAAGAATCATTTACACAAAAACAGATGAGGCGCCGGCTCTGGCTACGCGTTCTCTGCTCCCCGTCATTTCGGCATTTACAGGTGCTGCGGGTGTTAAAGTCGAAACCAGAGATATCTCTCTGGCAGGCAGAATCATAGCCTCCTTTCCCGAGTATCTGGATGAAGACAAGAGAATTGCCGATGCTCTGGCCGAACTGGGAGATATGGTGCATCAGAAAGATGCCAATATCATAAAACTTCCCAACATTTCCGCCTCCATTCCCCAGCTGAAAGCCGCTATTGCCGAACTCCAGGCCCGGGGATACAAGGTTCCCGACTATCCCGGAGAGGCTGAAACTCCCGAAGAGCTTTCCATTCAGTCCAGATATGACAAAATCAAGGGAAGTGCGGTCAATCCTGTATTAAGGGAAGGGAACTCGGATAGAAGAGCTCCCGCCTCTGTGAAAAGCTATGCAAAGAACAACCCCCATTCCATGGGCCCCTGGAAATCTGATTCCGCCTCCCATGTGGCCAGTATGACAGAAGGAGATTTCTACGGCAGTGAAAAATCCGTTACCCTGGAGTCTGAAGATTCTGTTAAAATCATTTACAAAGGCTCTGATGGAACATCATCGGTTCTCAAAGAGAGTTTTCCCCTTCAGAAAAGTGAAATTATCGATGCAGCAGTTATGAGCCGGAAGGCCCTCCGCCTTTTTTTGAAAGAACAGGCAGAGGATGCGGCAGCCAGGGGCGTACTTTTCTCCATACACCTGAAAGCAACTATGATGAAAGTGTCCGACCCTGTCATATTCGGTCATGCGGTTTCCGTATTTTTTGAAGAGGTATTCGAAAAATATTCCCACCAGCTTGGTGAAATCGGTGTGGATCCCAATATGGGGCTGGGAGATCTCTATTCCCGGCTGGATGCCCTTGATTCAGAAACCAGAGAAGCTCTGGAAGCCGATTTGAAGCGCATTCTGAATGAAAAAGCCGACCTGGCCATGGTTAACTCTGATAAGGGCATTACAAACCTTCATGTTCCCAGTGATGTGATTATTGATGCGTCCATGCCCGCAGCCATCCGGAGTTCCGGCTGTATGTGGAACAAGAACGGAGAACTGCAGGACACCAAGTTTGTGATTCCCGACCGCTCTTATGCCGGCGTGTACAGCAGTACAATCGACTTCTGTAAAAAACACGGCGCCTTTGATCCTTCCGTTATGGGCTCTGTCTCCAATGTGGGGCTGATGGCTCAGAAAGCCGAGGAATACGGCTCTCACGATAAGACTTTTACGGCTCCCGGAAGTGGTGTTATTGACATCGTCGGGGGGGACGGTTCAGTTCTTCTCTCTCAGAATGTGGAAGAAGGGGATATTTTCAGAGCCTGTCAGGTAAAGGATGCTCCTGTCCGTGACTGGGTGGGACTGGCTGTTAAAAGAGCCGCTGCTACAAAGGCCGCCACTGTGTTCTGGCTTGATCCTCAGCGGGCTCATGATGCTCAGCTGATCAGCAAAGTGAATACTTATCTTTCTGAATATAATACTGAGGGGCTTGATATCAGAATCATGTCGCCTGTTGAGGCAACCCTCTTTTCTCTTGAAGAAATCCGTCAGGGTCGGGATGCCGTTTCTGTGACCGGTAATGTTCTCAGGGATTATCTCACAGACCTGTTTCCCATTCTTGAGCTGGGCACCAGTGCCAAAATGCTCTCTATCGTTCCCCTTATGGAGGGGGGAGGGCTCTTTGAAACAGGTGCAGGCGGATCTGCTCCCAAACATGTGCAGCAGTTCAATGCGGAGGGGCATCTCCGCTGGGATTCTCTGGGAGAATTCCTGGCACTGGCTGTGTCTCTCGAGCATCTGGCTTCTGTCTTTGACAATGACAAAGCCCGGATACTGGCCGGAACCCTGGATCAGGCAACAGCCGAACTCCTGGAAAAAAGAAAATCGCCCTCCAGAAAAGTCAATGAACTGGACAACCGGGGCAGCCATTTTTATCTGGCTCTGTACTGGGCGGAGGCTCTGGCCCGTCAGGATGAGGACCTTCCCCTGAAAAAGATTTTTACCCCCCTTGCCGCTGGTCTTGCCGCCAAAGAGGACATCATTCTGTCCGAACTCCTGGAAGCCCAGGGACATGCTGTTGATATAGGAGGATACTATTTTCCCGATGAAGAGCTGGCTGACAGAGCCATGCGGCCTTCGGCAACTCTGAATACTCTGATCGATTCCCTTTCTGCAGATAATCTGTAGAATTTTCAAATGATCCGGGAAAAAGTGAATAATAACTGGCTTTTTCCCGGAGCAGAGTATATTCTATTAGTTCCAAAACGTATATTAAAGATAAATTATATATCAGATAACAAAAAATGGAGAGTATATGAACATGCTGTCAGAGGCATACAGGGATGCCAGTTATGAGATCCGTATCAAAGCGGGTTACAATTTTTTTATCCAGCTTTTTATAACAATAATGCTGATTCCTCTTACCATACTGGTTTTTTTTCAGGGAGAAACAATCATCGGCTCTTTGATTCTGCTGATGGATCTTGTTTTTCTTGTGACCCTGTTACTGCTGAGAAAGGGCAAGTATGATCTCTCATCCTATATTTTTTCCTTTGCCCTCTTTTTTCTGATATGTGCCGAACGGTTTACCGGCGGTTATCACGGGGCCAATTCCTTTTCCCAGACATCCATAATCCTGGTAGCCTTTTCACAGGTTGTTTCTTTTCAGCTCAGAAACAGAAAGCATGTCCGGATAGCCGTGCTTAGTTCTGTGCTGCTGTTCATAGTGTATACAGCTATGGTTATCATATCCGGAGCCTATAAAGCGGTGGAACACCCTCTTTCCGGACAGCTTACCACCAGTACTGTCATAATGGTAATCGGAATTTTTATGGCCCTGATTCAGAAGGACGTCTTTATTAAGGTCACCGAAGATACACTGAGAAAGTACGATGAGAGCGAGGAGCACAGCAAGAGAATGATCTCCCTTGTGAGTTCGGTTTCTTCCCAGATCGATCAGGCTCTGGGCTTAAGAGAGTCAGCGGAAGAGACTGGAATGGCAGTGGTTCTTATTGAGAACCGGGTTCAGGGGATTATGAAGTCCATTGAAAATCTGAATAACGGATATACCAGTACCGGCCGGGCTCTGGAAGCCATCGGCAACAGCCTGGAAGAGCTGAAAAACAATGCCCAGAACCAGTCTGCCAACGTAACAGAATCCAGTGCCGCCATAGAACAGATGGTCGCGTCCATCAAGAGTGTTTCCAGCACCATTCAGAACAGGAAAAAAAGTGTGGAAAGTCTCATTGTAACCTCAAAAAGCGGAGAAGAGGTCATCCGACAGACCGAGAGTTCCTTTAATGATGTAATTGACCAGATCAGCAGCATCCGGGACATGACCAGCCTTATCAGCGGAATCGCGGCACAGACGAACCTGCTTGCCATGAATGCGGCTATTGAGGCGGCCCACGCCGGTGATGCAGGCCGGGGATTTGCGGTTGTTGCCGACGAAATCAGAAAGCTGGCCGAGAGCAGTTCTGGGAATGCCAAAAAGATCTCCGAGAATCTGAAGACCATGATTGCTTCGATCGAGAATACGGGAGCCCAGGTTAAACAGTCGGGTCATTCCTTTGAAGAGATCAGAGAAGAGGTCGATACTGTGGCGCGGGCCATGGATGATATCTACAACAGCACCGAAGAACTGAACACGGGAAGTGAAGAGATACTCCGTTCCACAATGAGTCTGAACGAACTGACAACAAGTGTTATGGACAGTGTGAATGAAGTCTCCGATGACAAGGCTACTATCGACACCAATCTGGGCAGTAATAAGCAGCTGTCTGAAGATCTGGAACAGGTGGCCCATGAAATCAAAAAAGATGCGGATGAGATCAAACTGTCTTCCGACAAGGTTCTCAGTATGGCCAATTCTCTTGCCGAACAGTCAGAAATCCTGAAAAAAGAGTTCTGATCAGGGGTTGTGTACAAAATCTCTGCTGTTTCCCAATAGCAGGGATTCAATGGGGTGATACACACCGAGCCCTTTGAAATCCACTTTCCAGATCTCTCCGTTATTGGGGAAGCTGTCGGGGTAGGCCGGCAGGGTATTCTCCAGAACAGCCCGGATCAGCCGGAAGGTAACCGCATGGGTGACAATCAGAATCTTCTCCTGTTTTCCGGCGGGAACTGACTGGAAGAATCCCTGTACCCGTGAGGCAATCATGCTGTAGGACTCTCCTCCTCCTTCGGGTATCCAGTTCCATCTTCTGGAGGTTACCGTCTCATACTGTTCTTCTGTTTTTACCTGATCGTAGGTCATGCCGGAGTAGCGGCCCAGTTCCTGTTCAGAAATCCGTTCATCTTCCTCGACCTCCAGATTATAAACAGAAGCGAAAGCGCCGGCTGTCTGCTTCGCCCTGATCAGAGGGGAAGAGATTATTCTGTCAATTTCTGTTATTTCTGACAGTTGTGAGGCGATCAGAGCCGCATCGGCCTTTCCTGCTTCCGTCAAAGGGAATGCCTGCCGGCTGGCCATAATCCGTTTTTCGTTTGCCACACTCTGGGCGTGTCTGATCAGATACAGTTCACTCATCAAAAAAGGTCTCCTCAAATTTATGGGAATCTGTCTATAAAAAGAGTCATAATGCTTCCCAGGGAGTAATTATATTAGTTCTTTTGACTTTTGATAAAGACTCGCATAGTATTTATACATATATGACAAGTGTTCTTTCCTTCAGGAGAGGCATATACTAAGGATGGTTCATGAAACTTCTGATTGTTGATGACTCGAGGGCAGCCAGAATGCTAATTAAATCCATACTATTGGATTATGACTCAGGTTTTGAGCTGTCTGAAGCAGAAAATGGTGCAATCGCCGTTGATATTTATACTCAGGAAAGACCGGATCTTGTCTTTCTGGATCTGACTATGCCTGTCATGGATGGATACGAAGCTCTTGAAAAAATCATTAAAATTAATTCAGAAGCAGTCGTTGTTGTACTTACAGCGGATATTCAGCAGAAGTCCATTGAACGCTGTATGAGTCTGGGAGCCTACCGGGTATTGAAAAAACTTCCTAATAAAGAAGTAGTTTATGATCTTATTGATGAAATAAAACAGAAATCTACGGAGTCTGTCTGATGACGGATAATGCATTTATGCTAACAGATATGGAGCTGGACGCTCTCAGAGAGACCATGAATATCTCATTTGGTTCGGCAGCAGCTGATTTGGCTGACATCATGGATATTTTCATCCAGCTGACAGTTCCCAGTATCTCGTCTGTGGATGTATCCCATCTGCCGGATTTTGTTAACAGGGAAATTACAGACTTCTCTACCAGTTCTGTGGTTCAGCAGAAATATGACGGGGACTTTGAGGGTATGGCTTTTCTTATATTTCCCTATGGAAATGAAAAGGAACTGATTTCCTATTTTCAGGACAGCGATGCTGATACCTTTAAGTCTGATCAGCTTATTGATCTGGAAAAAGAGGTTCTCCTTGAAATAAGCAATATACTCATCGGAGCCTGCATCGGCAGAATCTTTGAGATGCTCAACAGCCGCATCTCCTACCAGCCTCCCCAGATCCTCTCAGGGACTGATTTTGATGAAAGCTTTGTCTCTTCTGAACTGGTTGGAAATGATCTGGCCATAACAATGAACACTTTCTTCAGCTTCGAAGACAGAAATACCAAGGGATATCTGATTCTGATTAACAGCCAGAATTCTATTCCCCATCTTAAAAAAGCACTCGCAAAGTTTATTGGAGAATAGACATTTGGAACGGAGTATACTAGATGTCCTGAATTCGGGAATTGTCATTCTGGACAGCCATTATACGGTGATCCTCTGGAATCACTGGATGGAAATTAACAGCGGTATCAAAAGACAAGATATTGAAGGTACCCACCTTTTTAATCATTTTACCCATCTGAATACACCTTTTTTTACCAGAAGCATAAAGTCTGTTTTGAAATTTAAAAATCATGTCTATCTGTCACAGAAACTGCATAACTTTCTTTTTCCCTTTCCCGCCAAGGGTATCTATGCAAAGCAGTTTGAGTATATGCAGCAAAGTTGTTCACTCGTGCCTCTGCCGGATAATGAAGACAGCAGGGGAAAGGTTGTCATCACTGTACAGAACGTGACAGAGAGTGTTTACCTGGAACAGAATCTGAAAATGATGACACGTCAGGATGCTCTGACAGGACTGTATAACAGACGATATCTGGACAGCAGGCTGGATGAGGAGATCAAAAGGTATAACAGAAGTCATCGGGACTTCAGTTTTCTTATGCTGGATATTGATAATTTCAAGAAAGTGAATGATAACCTGGGACATCCCTTTGGAGATCTGGTTCTGAAAGAACTGGGGACTGTCTGTTCAGGTATTATCAGAGGCAGCGATATAGCCGCCCGTTTCGGCGGAGAAGAATTTGCTGTTGTACTGCTGGATACACCTCCCGATGGGGCTCTCACTTTTGCTGAACGACTTCGCAGAGCCATAGAAGAAATGGTCGTCACCAATGAGGATGGACAGAGCCTCTCTGTCACAGTCAGTATTGGTCTGGCCTGTGTTTCTGAAGATATTAATACCACAGCCGACCTGATTGAAGGAGCCGACCGGGCTCTGTATGTATCAAAGAAAAACGGTAAAAACAGAGTGACCCTTTATGACGCGGAAAAGCACAATATGATTCCCTCTAAATCCAGATAACTTTCAGGTCTTTGGCCCTGGTATTTTTGTTCAACTTTTTTATGAACTAAAAAAAGGCCCCGTTTCCTTTTCGGAAAGGGGCCTCTGTTTATTATAAAGGGTTCCCTCAGGAGAGGGCTTTTATCTCGGCATTGGTCTCATCAAACTTTTTGAGTGTCTCTTCCGATGGTTTTTTGGTAAGAAGACTGACAACAACAATGGCGGCAAAGGCGATGATAAATCCGGGAAGAAGTTCATAGAAATATTCACCCTCAATGGATATGTAATTCTTGATAATAAAGATGGTCACAGATCCGCTGATCATTCCGGCGAGTGCCCCGGCGGCGGTCATGGATCTCCAGCAGAGGGCCAGGATGACAAGGGGACCGAAAGCGGCACCGAATCCGCCCCAGGCGTAGCCCACCATATTCAGAATATTGCCCGAATCTCTGGCGGAAATAAGAAAAGCCACAATCGCAAAACCGATAACACCCAGACGGCTGATCAGAGCTTTTGTTTTTTCATCCTTCTTCTGAATAAAAGGAATATCTTCTGTCAGAGAGGAGGTCAGAACAAGAAGCTGAGAGTCGGCAGTGGACATAACCGCAGCCAGAACGGCAGCCAGAACAAATCCGCCGAATACAGGATGAAAAAGAGCCGTGGTCAGGGCAAGGAAAATCCGTTCACTGTTTCCGTCAGGTCCGGCAATCCCTTCCATGGGATGGATTGCATTGTATCCGATTCCGATAATACCGATCAGAGTTGCGAGAATCAGGCAGATCACCATCCAGCTGATACCGATTCTTCTGGCGCTTTTTACAGACTGAACATCCTTGATTCCGATAAATCTGGTGAGGATATGGGGCTGGCCGAAGTATCCGAATCCCCAGGCCATCAGAGATATGGCTGTGATCCAGCCTGTGGAGATACTGAAGGCATCGGGATTGATGCTGCTGATATCCACACCAGAGCCGGTAATGGCAAAAAAACCAAGGAGGGCACAGAACACAAGAGCTGTCAGCATAAGGAGTCCCTGAATCAGGTCGGTCCAGCAGACAGCCATATATCCCCCCAGAAAGGTATAGGATACAACCACCAGAGTGGTAATAATCAGTCCCGCCTGCTCGGATGCTCCGAAGGTGTGGGCAAACAGGAGTGTTCCACCCTTAAGTCCGGAGGCCACATACAGTGTAAAGAAAAAGAGGATAACCAGTGTAGATACAATTTTCAGGACACCCGCTTTGTCATCAAAACGACTGGAGATAAAACTCGGCAGAGTCAGGGCATCCATCTTTTCAGACATGGACCTCAGGCGGCCGGCTACAATCAGCCAGTTGAGATAGGCACCTATGGAAAGACCCAGAGATATCCATACACCTTCAATCAGACCGCTGGCAAAAACAGCACCGGGAAGACCCAGCAGAAGCCAGCTGGACATATCCGATGCCCCTGCGGAGATGGCAGATGTAAAAGGACCTATGGTTCTTCCACCAATCAGATAATCTGCGTTGCTACCGGTTTTTTTCATATAATAGTAACCGATTCCGAGCATCAGAATCAGATACAGTGCAAACTGCACATAGAGAATTGTCATGTGTTACTCCTGAGGTTTAGATTATTTAGTTTCTTTAAAAAAAGAAATCGAAAATGTATACCAATCATACGTATGGTGTAAGAATATGTCAATTGTTCTGTATATTTATGCATTTAATCCCCCCGATATCAGGGTTTTAATGATTTTTTTATTACATATATGTCTTATTCTTTTCTGAACTCCCTTACAGCAGCGGCATAAAAAAAACTTGTCCATTTTTCAAATACAGAATAGATTGGATATGATGAAAATACTGAATTATGGATCTTTGAATATAGATATTGTGTATCAAGTACCCCATATTGTTAAACCCGGTGAGACAATTCCGGCTTCTGATGTCAGTAAGAATGCCGGAGGCAAAGGGGCTAACCAGTCTGTGGCTCTTGCCAAGGCGGGAGCCTCTGTCTGGCATGCCGGCACCATCGGCAGTGACGGGGAATGGCTGAAAGAACTTCTGGAAAGCTATACGGTAAAGACGGATTTTATCCGCAGTTATGAGGGAATCACAGGACAGGCTATTATCCAGGTCAGCGAAGAGGGACAGAATTCCATAGTTCTTGTGGGAGGCGGAAACGCAAACAACCGCCGTGAGGATATTGATGACACCCTCTCTCATTTTGAAGAAGGGGATTATCTGGTGCTTCAGAATGAGGTGAACCTGACGCCCTATATTATTGAGAAAGCCTATGAGCGGGGCATGAACATCTGCCTGAATCCGGCTCCTTATACGGAAGAAGTGAAAACCTGGTCTCTGGAGAAGCTGGATATGCTGGTTGTGAATGAGATTGAAGGCCAGGATCTGGCCGGTAGTACGGGAAGCTATGAAGAGACCCTGAACACCCTCTGCTCCCGGTATCCCGGACTGGACATCATTCTGACCGCAGGGGCTGACGGCTCCTGGTACGGGAAGGATGAGTTTCGTGAGTTTGCTCCTGTCGCCAAAGCCACAGTGGTGGATACAACAGCCGCCGGAGATACCTATTTTGGTTATTTTCTGGCTGGCAGGCTGAAAGGCCTGGGAGTCAAAGAGGCCATGATCCGGGCGGCGGGTGCTGCCTCTATAACTGTGTCCAGACCCGGAGCCATGGATGCCGTCCCCTGGAGCCGGGAACTAACATGACATGAATCCCGGAGGACTCCTTATCAGTGAAGTGGCCCGTCTGTTCCGCATCTCTGCAGACACCCTTCGATTCTATGACAAAAAAGGAATACTCAGCCCCTCGGAAAGGAGGGGCAACAACTACCGCCTCTACAATTATCAGGATATTTCCAGGCTGACAGCTGTACTTCTGTTACGGAAAATGGATCTCCCCTTAAAAGAGATTGCTGCGTTTCTGGAGGATTACAGCATTGACGACACCATGGATCTCCTTGAGTCCCGTATCTCTTTTCTTGACCATCAGATTCAGGAACTGAGTTATATCCGTGATTCAGTTCAAAGCCAGATGACCTATCTGAAGGACTACAGGGATAATGCGGGGCAGATTATTCTGAGAGAAAGCCGCCGGACCCGTTCGGTTTTCTATATAAAGAAGGATCTTCATATCAATGATGAAATCGATGAGATGGCTCTTGTCAGAAGTTACCTGAATGCGGCAGAGGAACAGATTCCGGAGGACTGGTATATTTCCGGGCATCTGGGGACTGAATTCCGTCCTGATGACTCGGGGTTATATCATCTGGCCTACTACTGCTATGAGTATTTTCCCTCAGCAGACAGGCATATCGATCCCGGCTCCTATGTCTCCTATCTTTACAAAGGCATTGAACAGAGCAGTTTTTCCGAACGGCTGGATAAGATGAAAATCTGGATGGATCAGAAGGGTCTGGAGGGAGATGGGCCGGTATACCAGCTGTGGCAGATTGATGACTTCCACTCCCACCGGAAACAGGACTGGGTGAATGAGATGCAGATTTTTATCAGACAGGTAGTGCAGACATAAGCAGGATACATCCACTATTTTTTAGAAACTGAACATCTTTTCTTGACCCTGGACTTGCTCCAGGGTTTACCTTTTAAAGTATGAACAAGACTTTTGACCTGGGGAAAGATCCCATTGGAAAGATATTCATCGCTTATGCTCTTCCGGGTGTGATGGGAATGATTGCCATGTCTGCCGCCGG
This sequence comes from Spirochaetales bacterium, assembly GCA_028532905.1. Classification (GTDB taxonomy): domain Bacteria; phylum Spirochaetota; class Spirochaetia; order DSM-2461; family DSM-2461; genus Oceanispirochaeta. The sequence goes on along the minus strand of JAQQAM010000097.1, from coordinate 46,286 downwards.
AATCATCGACGGTATCTTTATAGGCCGTTTTGTGGGAACCTCAGCCCTGGCAGCTGTGAATCTGATCAATCCTCTGGCGTCACTGGCCATCGGCCTCAGTATAATGATCGGAGTCGGAGGAGCCACCACCGCTGCCGCCGAGCTGGGAGCTGGCAATATACAGGGAGCCCGGAACAGCTACACCGTCACTGTACTTCTCATATCGGCCCTGGCCCTGATTATTACCGTTGCCGGACTGATCTTTATGGACCCTCTTGTCCGGTTGCTGGGAGCCGAAGGGGCTCTGGCGGCAGATGTAAAGGAATACCTGGGCTCTATTATCCTCTTTTTTCTCTTTTTTATGCTCAGTTTTCTTCTGGATTCCTTTATCCGGAGCGACGGGTCGCCGGTTTTCTCTGTTACCGTACTTTTGGGCTCTTCCCTGTTGAATATAGTTCTGGATTATCTGTTTGTCGGCCGTTTCGGATGGGGACTGAGAGGCGCCGCCTTTGCCACGGGGTTCAGCCAGGCGGGAGCTGTTGTCCTGCTTGGGAGCTATATGATTTCTGGACAAACCCGATACAGGCTGGTGCGGCCCCGCTTTGAGTTCAGACGCCTGGGTAAAATGATGTTTAACGGTTCTTCAGAGCTGGTGAATGAACTTTCCCTGGGGATCTCGACCCTTGTGTTCAATTATATTCTCCTGACCCGGCTGGGCAGTCCCGGTGTAGCCGCCTTCAGTGTCGTGGGTTACGGTGCCATGCTGGCCAAGATGATTTTCGGCGGAATTGCCCAGGCCGTACAGCCGGGGATCAGCTATAATCTGGGTGCCGGGAAACTGGACCGGATCAGATCATTCCTCAAACTGGGGCTGCTGGTCAATATCGGGGCCGGCCTTATGGCCTGTACCGTTATGATCAGTCTCAGACGGCCCCTGGCCCTCCTGTTTGCAGGAACCCGGACGGATGTTGTGGAACTGACCGCCAGAATTGCCCTGTTGTACAGTTTCTCCCTGTTGCTGACAGGTTCCAACTTTGTGATGTCCATGTTTTTCACTGCAGTCCACAGAGCGGCAGATTCGGCGGTTATTGCATTTTGCAGAAGCCTTCTGTTTTTTATGACAGGCCTCTTTGTCCTGCCCCTGTTTCTGGGGGATGACGGTCTGTGGCTGACGGCTGTCTTTGCAGAAGGTCTGACTCTGATTACTGCTTTTCTTCTTTTCAGGTTCAGGCCTCTGGATGAGAAGCAGGTGCGCCGGATCAGCCACTCTCTGAAGCAGGCGTCCTGATAGCCCTTCCAGGGGAGGGGAGGTTTTCTCACAGGAGAATACTATTTTTTCTTTCTTTTCTTATCCGTATCATCCATCAGGCGGCTGATCAGAGATTTATATTTTTCCTCGATGAACTGGCGTTTGACCTTGAGGGTCTGGGTCAGTTCTCTGCCGATTGAAAAATCATTCTTCACCGGCAGTATTTTTGTGATGAACTCAAAACGCTTGAATCCGTGTTCCTTTGATATGAGCTGGTTCACTTCCTTCATGATCACTTCATAGATATGATCGTGTTCTATGGAATCCTTACCGGACATATGGATATCAAAATCCTTCAGTTTCAGTTCGGATGCCAGCTTCATCAGCTCTTCCTCATTCACCGCCACAATGGCGGAAAGCTGTTTTTGATCCTGTCCCAGAACAACGGCATGGTCGATGTAGAGGCTTTCTTTCATTTTGTCTTCAATGGGTTCGGGTTCCACATTCTCCCCGCCCATAAGGACAATGGTATCTTTGGCGCGTCCTACAATAATTATCTCACCATTTTCTGATCGTACCGCCAGATCTCCGGTATTCATCCAGCCTTCACTGTCCAGTACTGCGGCTGTAGCCTCAGGATTCTTATAGTACCCCAGCATCACCTGGGGACCTCTGGCAAAGATTATTCCCTTCTCTCCGATATCCGTTTCACTGCCGTCTTCCCGTCTGATCTGTACCTCTGTATTGTCGAAGGGAACTCCCGTTGTTCCGAAGGTATTCCGGGGAAATGTCCGGGAAAGGATACCGGGAGCACATTCTGTCATTCCATAGGCATTTACAAGGGTTATGCCAATGGCATTGAACAGCTCATCCAGATACTTGGGCAGAGACCCGGCTGCCGATGTGGCTCCCCTCAAACGGCCTCCCACTTTTTCCCGGAAGGGCTTAAAAAGGACTCCCGCCATCCTATGGCCCGGATACAGGAATATAAAACGAAGCAGATGAAGGAACCAGACAATCCCTTTTTTCAGGGCTGACCGTTTTTTCAAAGAGATGTAACAGCCCTTGATATAGAGTGCAGATGATAAATAGCTTTGATTGACTTTGATGAAAAAGAAAATGAGATAACGCTTAAACGCAGGCATCTGACTGATGGCTTTGATCATTTTCTGGTATATGGACTCCCATACCCGGGGAACGGAAATCATGATTTCCGGTTTGATTCTCAGTAGGTCCGAAGCAAAACGGCCAGCTGATGAATAGACCAGGGTCAGAGCGGAATCCAGGGCACAGTATTCGAATGCCCGTTCATACACATGCCAGGACGGGAGCATAACGACGGTTTTTTCCGCTTTGGAGGAATCAATCTCCAGACGGGGGGTGTTGGCTACCACATTCTGAATAAAGTTTCTGTGAGTGAGCATCACTCCCTTGGGATTCCCTGTGGTACCGGATGTGTACACAATGGTGAGAAGATCGTCCTCATTGATCTCTTTCATCAGAGTTTCGATCATATCAGGCTCCTGGGCCAGTTTTTTCTCACCCGCCTCAAGAATCTGATCATAGAAAAATGTTTTCGACCTGATTTTTAATGGAATTTTGCTCTCTTCCGGTCTGTCCAGAATAAAAATCTTGATACATTTTTTCCAGTCTTCCTTTGTGAAGACTTCCAGCAGATCATTGAGCTGGTTCATATTCTCCAGAATAAGGTAGCTTGAATCGGAATGATTATAGATGAACTGAACTTCCCTGGGAGTCGTGTCCGATCCCCTGGGCACCGATACAGCTCCCAGAGCCATAATCGCCATATCTGTGGAAATCCATTCATAACGGTTGTTCATAAAGAAACCGATATGGTCTTTCCGCTGGATTCCCGCATCCGCCAGTCCGGCTGTGAGGACTCTGATATATCTGGTAAACTCGGCAAAGGTGCGGGTTTTCTCCCCGTCTCGAGTCATATACTGATGGGATATTCTGTTGGGAAAGTGTTTTACCGTTTCAAAGGGAATTTCCAGAATGGACTTGTACATCGGTTTATCCTTTACATCTTGGATTATTTTCCTGCATACGATTGCATTTATATCCGTAAAAGTCAAAATGTTTTCTATTAATAGTTATAGTCTATTTTGAACCCTTAAAGAGGATTTTGTATGGATAAGGTGCATTTTCCATAGGCAGAAATGAGTATTTATCCTTTTCCCGATTCAGCAGGGGCAATGGTTTTGTTTCCAGTCTGTCCTGTCCCGGCTTCCAACTCCTGTGGGGGACCGAATATCTTTCCCGATAGCCTTACATACCATGCTGATATCTGAATCTGGACAATATATCCCAGGGCTATAATCAGAGCGATCTCTGAGCCTTCCTTCCCGAAGGAGGTCATGGCTATGGCCAGAGCAATAGAAAGGTTTCTGAGGACCGTACCGTACACCAGAGCAAGGCCATCTGCCCTGTTGAAAAATCTTTTTGCTATGAAAGTGCTTATGAGAATATTGACGCCATAGAGAATCAGCAGGGACGGAATCAGAGCGAAGAATGCGGCAGGATCAGCCATAATTGATTCAGCCTTGAGAGCCATGGCTATAAAAACGACCGACAGAACACCCAAGGTGGAAAAAGGGGGGAACTTTTTCTTGATTCTGTTCTTCCAGGCCTCCATCCCTTTTCTCCGGATTATCAGATGCTGGGTCACAGCTCCCAGAATCATGGGTAAAAGAACGATTGTTCCGATCTGCAGGAATATCTTTGTCATGGGGATGGATATGGAGGTTCCCATAAGTCCCTTGATATAAAAGGGGGTCAGAAAGGAGCCGGCCAGAAGTCCGAACACAGTCATTTTGACTGCTGCTTCCATATTTCCTTTGGACATCCCGGTCCAGGAGATTGTCATTCCTGAAGTCGGGAGCAGGGATACCAGAAGAAATCCCAGCGCCAGGTACGGCTGACCGGAGAAGAACACTTTTCCGATCAGAAAGGCTATAAAGGGGATCAGGGCAAAATTTATGAATTGGGTCACAATCTGCAGCTTGCTGTCTCCGGCTTCAAATATTTTTTTGAACTGCATGGTGACCATCATGGGGTATACCATCAGAAAGGTTAAGGGGAGAATGAACTCTTTAAGGACAGCTGTTTTTTCAATGGTTAAACCGGTAATGAATCCGGCAGCCATAAATACAGGCACTGCCAGGCTGAGGTTTTTCTGAAGGTATGAAAGGATTTTCCACATATAATTCTCCATATGTAATATTGTATATATAGAAAAATATATGTAATTGCAGACAAAAGTCCAGTCCTGAAGGAATTTTATTCTGTTTTTGCTGCACAGCGGCGCCCGTATCTGTTCTTTTCAGCATCTGCCCACTGAACTGTTTCTCTGATCAGAGAGATAAGAGCCTCTTTTTTCAGAGTTTTAACAGAGCGAATTCTGACACAGCTTTTACCGACAGCAGATTTTCCGAAATCCTCAATATAAAAGGAGGGGAGAGGTTTGCCCTCTTTTTCGGCTGCAATATAAAGGTTCACCGTATCTTTTTGAGGGGCTAGAGAGATGACGGGCCAGGTCCCTGATGCGGAAGCTGTATTCCAGGGCATTTCTCCATATCCGATCATGGTTATACTGGGGCCAGAGAAAAACTGTCTTTCCAGGCCGGGAGCTTCTTCTGTGATAATCCTGTCCAGAAGCCGGATCAGTTCTTCCTTGTTTCCTGATTTCTGAAAAAGATCTTCAATACTGACTGCCTCTATTCTCATATACACAATATAGTCTGAACAAAGGAACACTTTCCATCTTTATTCCGCTCTTATGAATTCTCCGGGCCCGACAGAAAGAAGGATTTCGGCCGAAAGCTGAAAATCTCTCCATACTCTGCCGGGACGACCAGCTGCAGGCTTCCCTCGGGACTGCTGCAGCCGGCAAGGACTCTGCTGCCGTCCAGTACATGCCTGTCCTGAACCTCCACTTCCATACCATCCTTGTGCAGTTCTATCTCATCTGCTCTGAAAAAGAGCTTGTACCGGCCGTCTTCCCTGTCTGTTTCAAGGTTCAAAGGATCTGTTTTCCCTTTTAGAACCTGTACAGGAATATCATTCACTGCATAGCGGGAGGTCATCTCCAATACAATTTCTGTTTCAGGATGGCCGTATACTTCGGTGGCTGTGCCGAACTGGATCAGCTTCCCCTTGTCCAGAACCGCAATATAGTCACTCATGGCCAGAGCTGTCTCAGGGTCATGTAGACTCAGAATTGTTGTTTTTCCGAGTTTCACAACAAGTTCTTTAAGAAAACTGCGCATCTGAAGCCTGACCTGGGCATCCAGTCTGGCCAGAGGTTCGTCCATAATCAGAAGATCAATATTACGGATGTCCGCCTTGGCAATAGCAATCATCTGCTTTACCCCTTCAGGGAGTTCCGAGATGACCGTATCCAGATCATCCCGGCTCAGTTTCAGTTCCTCGGCCAGAGCACTGACGGCCGGATCTATTTCGTCTTTTTTCAGGTGTTTGATCATTTCCAGTGGAAAACGGATATTGCCCCGGCCGTTTCTATTGGGCATCAGGGCATAGTCTTCAAATACAAAACCGATATTCCGGTCTCTTGCCGGGATGTTGTCCAGGCGTTTGCTTCCCAGATAGACCACACCCTGTTCTGCCTTGTTTATTCCGGCAATTGCTTTGAGGAGCATTGTCTTACCGGAACCGGAGGGACCGATAACAGAGAGAATCTTGCCTCTTGGTATGGTAAAACTGATGTTTTCCAGTTGGAACTGTTCCCTCCGGAAGCAGATATTATGCACCATAAAGACGTTTTCATCGGAGTTTTCAATACCCTCCCGGGGCGAATGAAACAGTTCCTTCTGCCTCTCAATATAAGCATAGAGATCGGAGGATAGAATTCTGATGGCACTGCCGACTTTAAAGGCTTCTATCTTCTTGTCTTTTATCAGGTTGTAGACCATCTGATTGGATATCCCCAGAAACTGTGCCACTTCCTTGATTGTAAGAGATTTCTCTTTATGGGTCATAACAGCCTCCTGTGGATATCTTTATATTATAACAGTTTATAACAGAATATAATAAAGTCAAATTCTAGTTAAGATTGTACAGGAGAAAATTAATTTGCCGATTGTTTTACAATATATTATTTTAAATCTATATATGATTTTATACCGGCAGAAACGCATGCCGGAGTCAATAAGGAGTTTCCATGGCCCACTTACCCCCGAGTTTTGAAGATCTGATTAACAGCAGTGAGCTGCCGGTTCTTGTTGATTTTTATGCGGACTGGTGCGGTCCCTGTAAAATGGTCAGTCCTGTTATCGCCCGACTGGCAGGAGAATACAAGGGAAAAATGGTTACTGTCAAAATCAATACGGAAAAGAAACAGGATATCGCTATGCGTTACGGTATACAGTCCATTCCCACGATTATGGTTTTTCACAAGGGTAAACAGCTGATGAGGCTTCAGGGAGCCCATCCCTATGAATCACTGAAAGCTGAGCTTCAGCGTATTATCCCCTCCTGATGCAGTTCCAACTGTTCCAAAAAAGGGAATCCGGGTTTATAATGCAATAAGGTATGAGTGAAGACACAATACACAGTTCTGAACCGGAATCTTCTCAGAATACAATTCTTTTTGTAGATGATGAGCAGATCAATCTGGTTGTGGGCCGCACCGTTCTGACCAGGCTGGGCTATAAAGCTCTCACGGCTTCCGGGGGGGCTGAAGCCGTCCAGCTGTATAAAGCCCATAAAGAGACGATTCTTCTGACCATAATGGATATGAATATGCCCCTTATGGATGGTGAACAAGCCATCCGGGAAATCAGGGCTATTGACGGGAGGGCCCGATTTATTGTGAGTTCCGGTCTGGTCTCCGATCATCAGATCCAAACCTTCCACGCTCTGGGTATAACAGATTTCCTGATCAAACCTTACAGAGCAGAGACTGTGGGAGAGGTGATCCGTTCCGTTCTGAACTAAATATATACTTTATAAGATGAACCACCTATAATCGGTACAGGATGAAAGATTACAAAACCTACTTTTTTGATATAGACGGAACTCTTCTGGATACTATGGAACTGATCTATCAGACATTCGTGAACACATGCCGTGTCTACAGGGGAATGGAAGTAGACCGGGATGATATCCTCTCAAAGATAGGAATCCCTCTGGCAACCCAGATGGAAATGGTACTGGGGCCTCTTTCAAAAGAGGAACTGGATGAGATTCTGAAATTTCATATGACCTATCAGGGGGAAATCTATCCTGAATATCTTCAGATTTTCCCTGCTGTCCGGGACACCCTGAAGACTTTGTCTGATCAGGGAAAAACTCTGGGGGTTGTGACCTCAAGGACAAGACCTTCCCTTGTTTCCTACCTGAAGCACTTTGATCTTTTTAAGTATTTCTCTGTCATAGCCACACCCGAATGTACAGCTGAACACAAACCGTCTCCTGAACCTGTCCTCTGGGCTCTGAAGGAATCGGGAAGTTCTCCCGGAGAGACTCTTTTTATAGGGGATGCCTATGTGGATATTAACAGCGGCAGTTCCGCCGGTGTGGATACGGCATTTGCACAGTGGGGTCCGAACAGACTGGAGGATCTTCCGGTTCAGCCCACCTGGGTACTGGACTCTCTGTCCCGCCTGATTACGGCTCCAGTATCAGTCTGAATCCCAGGTCTACATCAGCCTGGTGAGCCGGTTTTTTACCGGTATACATGGATTGGAAGTTTCTGGATCGGGACATCTTCCAGCTGCCGCCGGCGATGGTGCCGATAACCGTCCCGTCGCTGTTGGTGTACTCATCCCGGCACCACTCCCGCATGTTTCCGGCCATATTGGTCAGTCCGTCCAGGGTTATATCTCTCTGAAAATCCTGAATCTGAGTCGGTCCCTGAGTACCGATGACCGGTAGGACTCCCGGCTGCCTGGAGCTGGAATTCTGGCAGTTCTTCACATCCCAGTGATTCCCCCATGAGTATTTGGTACCGTATTTGCCCCCCGCCGCATACTGCCATTGCTGGAGTGTAGGAAGGGAAACAGAGACTCTGAATCTCTTTGAAAACCACTTGCAGAATTCTTGTGCATCAATCTTGCTCACATTGTGAGCGGGGTAGTAGTAATACCCCTCTTCATAGTACTGATCCCAGTCATTGACGGTTTTGTACTCGCTTCTTTCGATAAAGTCGGCATACTGCCCCATGGTGACTTCCGCATCGCTCATCCAGAATCCCGGCATGGAACCCCGCCCTTTGATATAGACAAAGTTGATGCCGTGAACCCGTTTGATGTCCTGGTCTCCCAGAACCACAACATTGGCTATTTCGCTGGTTTCATCCTCTTTAATACCGAATTCATTCCGGAAACGGCCGTATTCATGCTGGATCTCTACAAAATGGCTGCCGGCATAGATATCTTCATATATCACAGTTTCTCCGGCGTCAATTTCTCCCATGTCCATACCGTCAATCAGAACGGTTCCTTTTACATTGGAAAAGAGGGACAGAAGTCCGAACACATCCCGGTTCTCTTCCAGACCTTCTTCCACATTGGATCTGGTCTGTATATCGATACTGGCGGAATAAGAACTTATTCCAATATCTCCGGAGAGTTCTCCATGGACATCGGTAAAGGGTTTCTGTTTCAGTCCCAGGGTCATGGAGTAATTGCTGACAGCCTCTTCGACAAAAACGGACAGCTCCCGGAAGGTTACAATGCTGTCACTGTCTCCGTACTGGTAATCGGCTTTACCCTTCAGCCCTTCCAGGAGGAAACGGGTAAAAACGCCGTAATCCGATTCCTGGTCTTCATAACTGAGCCATCCGGTTTTAGTGGAGTAGAATATTGCCCCCAGCTTTGAACCTGTGTAACGCTGGGAGGTCAGAGTATTCCGGGTCAGGCTTCTGCTGGCCTGGCTGGAAATTGTTTCACGGCAGGCATCTATAAGGAAGAGTGATTTTTCAACTTTCAGTTCATCCACCCAGTCTACCAGACGGCTTATGGGAAAGCTGGTGTTGTAGATATCATTGACATCGCTGTCGGCAACAATCAGATACCCCTCTCCCTCTTCATTGGATATGCCGTGGCCGGAAAATGAGACCACCACCAGGTCTTCGGGATTGATAAAATCCTTCAGATAATCAAGGCGTCCTTCTATATTTCTGAGCCGGGGATAGTTGTTCTGACTGTCGCTGCGGGGATCAATATCATCGGTCATTATAAAGACCTGATCAAACTGACCTTCATTTTCAAATATCCTGCCCAATGCCAGAGCATCATTTCTGGCATTGTTCAGATTCTGGATGACGCTATGCTCATACTGGTTGATACCGATGCACACAGCATAGCGCTTTCCGCTGTTTCCGGCGGTGTTCCTTATATCTGTTTCTCTGATAACCCCCAGACCTCTGGACTGGTGACTCTGACTCCATGCTGAAGCCGAAACGACGATAAACAACAGTAACGCCGGAAACTTTTTCATACTTTAATTTCCTTTAAACAGACCGCCAAGCAGACCGCCTCCGGACCTGCTGCTGGAGGAGGAACCGACTTCGAAGGCTCCTGTATCCTGAGACAGATCAAGGATAATAATTTTGTCTTTTGAGGCCCTGATGTCTTCAAAATCAATGTATCTGTGATAAGGACTCATTCCGTCTCTGTACATGGATATCAGGAAAGACTGACCGGCCAGAGCTTCCCAGTCATCTTCGGAATACTCATCCTCAATGATCAGTTTTTCTATGTCCCGGATAGGAACATAACCTTCCACATCCTGGTTGGTGACAAAGAGATGCACCGTTTCATTTGAGAAGGCCTTGTCAAAAAGGAATGTGATTCTGGTCTGCTGGAAGGCATCTTCCTTGTCAACAGATTTAATATCAAAGTCGGACATACTGATGGTAACATTCTTCTCTTCATGCAGGTCTGCCATGACATTGTCACTTGTTTCAATTTCCCTTGAGGAGATGTATACAATACCGGTGACCCCTTTTCTCTGTATGGATTTGGCAACCGGATTCACCTTAACATCATATTTGGACAGATTCAGATCCCTGATCTTGATCTCATTCGTAAAGGCGTTGTAGCTGATTTTGGGTGTTTTGTTGTCATCTCCATTGCTTTTCATGTCGTCGTCATCATAGAAACGTCCGTCATATTTAAACATAAGGTTTGAGATTTCACCGTCCTGGAAGGTAAAGCTGTACTCGTTGGTGTCTTTGTTGCCTCCCTGATTGATTTCCCAGACGTATTTAACATCCTTGGCCTTCTCCTGGATTCTGAAGTTGAATCCGTCGGTGGGGAAGACACCGGAAATTGTGAGTGAACCTTTTTCGACCTTGAAATGTTCCTCTGTGATCTCAACCAGTTCGATTTCTCTGGGTTCTATGGTCACAGGAATCTCATGGACGGTCTGGTTCTGCTTGCTGTACACCGTGAAGACATAGTCTCCGGGAAGGAGCCAGTAGTATTCATTGGCGGCCACGGCTTTCTTATAGGTGTCATTGTAGGAGATCACATCATCGCTGTTGTCGTATTCCTGACGGGACTGGCAGAAGTAAACAGGCTGTTTCCCCTCGTCCACGGGCACCATTTTATCAGCGTCCTTATCCTCTGTTTCCTGCACCTTGATAATGAACTGGGAGCAGTAATTTTTCAGAACATCAGTAATAATATTACCTGCAATGGCGTTACAGACGCTGTTCAGGTTGGACATATCGCTTTTTATGGTTCCAATATAGGAGTAGAGTTCTTCTCCTCTGTTTGTACTGAGAACTCTCACATTCACAGCAACACTGTCACCCTTCCTGTAGACATTCCCCAGAACAACAAAGTCCAGGTCTGCATAGTTGAAGGCATCTGCATTCTTGGAGTACAGATCATTAACGGTGTAATTGTTGTTGCCCAGGGCTGTTTCCACATATTTTTTATCATAGATCTTGAACAGTGTGGGAAAATAGGTCGCCTGGCTGAACTGTTTGTCATTGGCATAGAATCCGCCCAGCTCTTCACCGTAGCTCTCTTCATTGATTACGAAGGTTTCATTGGCGCTGTTTTTCTGGATCAGAACGGTCAGGAGAGTCTGATTAATCAGCTGTCCGTAATAGTCCTGGTCATACCGGACAACATCATCATTGATCACATACTGGGATGTCTCCATATTAACATCAAAATCCATAATGGAAATTGTGGGAGGATTAAGATAGCTGTACTCCCTGGCAAAGGCAGAGAATATAAAGGTATTCAGGATAAGGGTAATGAGTAGTATACGTTTCATTAGTTTCCTCCTTCCAGATCGAAGTTTCTGTTGAAAAGATAATCTCCCGTCTGAATATCAAGAATGGAGAAGAGCATTTTCTCCAGCTCATAGGAGAGTATGGGGTAGTACTGTGAAATCTCGCCGGATGTTGTCTGGCTGGCAACGGTTCCGGGAGTCACGAAGTCTCCGTCTTTCACGGCTTTTTCCATGGGGATGTAATACAGAATTTTATCTATGTCATATACATCCTTGATATCGGAGCCCCATTCTTCAAGAAGAAGGGGAGACAGGAAGATGTTCGTACTGGCGTTACCGCCCCTCTTGTATTTTTCTGTTATCAGATAACGGGAATAGAAGGATTCCAGTTTATCCACAACATAGTAGCCCTGATTAACCAGCAGATTGTTCAGTCCTTCTTCAAACCAGCTGTTCATAATATGAGTCGCCATAATGTAGTAGATGTCGCCATTGGTCTGTCCGGCTGTTTCTGAATCCAGAAGCTTATACAGTTTTTCATATTCCGTAAGAATAGCTGCGTTTTTGGGATTCTTGAACAGATTGAACATGTACTCATAGGCGCTGTAGTTACTCAGCAGGTGGTGTTTGAATATTTCCATTCTTTCATTGATCACCACAGCTTTTTCGGAGTCGGCCAGTACACTCTGTTCTTCCAGAGCATCTGTGATCAGTGACAGCTCATTGACCCTGTTGAAGCTCTTATACAGAAAGTTGGAATCCAGATCATTCTGGGATGCCAGAGGCAGGAAGTGGCTCATAACGATTCTACCGTGATCTGCCATATCAATCAGCTTGAGGTGAACTCCCAAAATCTTTTTATTCAGTTCAACCTTATCATCACTGATTTCTTTGATTTCTCCTGTCTGTTCGGCAAAGAGAGTCTTGTAGGAGAGCATATACTGAGTGTTGTAGTATCCTTCAAACTCACTGTACTCACCGCCCATCAGAGGGTTGAGATTGAAAATGGCATTACTGAGCTGCCAGTTTTTCTTGTACTGACGTTTGGAGAGTTTTTCAAGAATATTGAGAGTGTCCCCTGAGGTCAGGCTGTTGGTGAGAGTCTGCTCCAGGATGAAGTCTTCTATGGTGACAGGATAGTTCCCCAGTGTGGAGATATCATCATTCTTGATCATAACCGCATCGATGCCGCCTCTGATTCCCTCATCGCTGAGAACTTCAGACAGCTTGTCCTGGAAGCCGGTCAGAGATTCTGAAGGAACATCAAGGTAGTAACGGTGAAGCAGTTTCATTTTATCATCAGGGTAATCTACAGAGACAACATTTTCGATTGTATCGTGAAGGATCAGTCCTTTTTCATCCGCATCGATCAGTTTCACGCCCACCTGAATACCCAGGTAGTCGTTGTCTTTTTCCACAACCCGGTTGACCGTATACATCAGAACTTTATTGACATTGTAGGTTTTTTTCAGCTCTTCCCAGTCTTCAAAATCCAGAGGATTGGTGTTGAACACCAGATCTTCATCAATATACCAGTCTGCCAGAGACCAGTCCGAAAGGACGTCGCTTGCCAGTTTCGGATCTGAAGAGGGGGGAGGCAGAGTCAGTTTTTCAAAGCCCCTTCCCTGATTGTCGATGATTGACTTCACAAGACCCTTTTCAAAATATTCTGTGAAAAAAGGACGGTCATCCAGGTATTTCGGGAGGACAAATGCCTCTGCGGTTTCGTCCTGTTTGAATTCGTAACGTGCCATCGTGCCGTTGAATCCCTGACCCATACTAATGATCAGAACTCTGTCGCCGGTTTTGATATGCTCTTCAGCTACAGGGCTGAATGCATCATACCATATATCGTAAACCATTGAGTAATAGCTTGAGATCTCATTCTGCTGTACAGTTGTACAGGATGTTAACAAGATCAGAACTGCAATAACAGATATTGCCATTTTTCTCATAAACTTCCCCTTGGCGGCTGCTGTGCCGGTTTCATTTTACTCTTTCAGTGCTTAAATCTACACTGGTTTATAATTATATATCAGATCGCAGAAAAAAAACAATCGATTACGCTTAGATGTTTACTAATGATTGCTGCTGTTTATTAATGTTTTTTTGTGTTTCTGTTTCGCCGCAGCAATTTACTGTTTTTTTTCCGGCCTATGGATTGCCGTGAGTTTCCAATATGGTTAGTATGAATCCCTCCGGAGGTATATATGTTCAGTGTTTCAACCTGGCTGGAATCCCACATAACTCTACATTCCCATGATTCTGAGATAGAAGAAAAAGCAAACAGCATCACCCATGGTGTCGGGGCCGTTCTGTCAGCCGCGGGTATGATCCTGCTGCTGTTTAAAGCCCGGGGTGCCGGAAGTTCTGATATTACAGCACTGACTGTATTCGGGATTTCCATGATTCTGAGCTATGGGTCCTCTTCGGTGTACCATATGATCAAACCTTCCAACTGGAAGCGGTTTTTGAGAATACTGGACCATGTGAATATCTATATTCTTATTGCCGGTACCTATACACCTTTCTGTATGACCCTTCCTCCGGATCAGAGAAACCGGCTGCTCATTATCGTGTGGTCTATCGTTGTTTTAGGGACGGTATTCAAGCTTGTGTTCTGGGGACGGGTGAAGGTTCTGCACACTCTGATTTATCTGGCCATGGGATGGCTGATCGTTTTCTTTATAAAGGACTTTGCAGCTGTTCTGCCGGGCAGAGTTCTGTTCTGGATGCTGGGGGGAGGCCTTTCCTATTCGGTGGGTACTATTTTCTACGCATCCAAGAAAATCCCCTTTTATCATGCCATCTGGCATGTCTTCGTTCTGGCGGGAAGTGCCTTCTTCTACGGAGCGGTATATATCTTCGTCATCCCCCTTTATTAGTGGGATTTTCGGAAACTGATTCCGGGATGAGTCTGTTTGTTTAAAAAATTCTACTCAGAGGTATATTTTTTCCGCGGTTCATACATTCCTGTTTTCAATACCGGGACAATGTCCTTCTGAAAGCCCCCTGGGGCCCGCCTGAATCCAACTGGTATGGATATTGCATCTCCTGCAGCAGGAGGTCTTTATGCAGAAGACATCAGAACCATTTCCCGAAAAACCCCTGGGATATGTGAAAGAGGGACTGAGCCGGATGGGGCAGGAAGTGTCCCATGTGTACAGTGATCTTGTTTTTCCCGATCACTCCGCCTATCTTATTCAGTTCGGCTCAGAGTCACACGAGCTGAATCTGTATTTTAATGAAGAATGCCCTGGTTCCGAAAGGAGCCGTCTGAAGAATCAACTCATAGAACAGCTGGCCGGAGGGATCGGATTTTCTCTGAACTTCGCCGGAGATTTTTCCATGGTTCAGGAGGCGGATGAGCAGATCAGACTGAACTTTCTCCCCGGCTGAGGCGGAACGGTTTTGTTCTGAACACTGTGAGCCATTACTCATTGCGGTATCTCCAAACTGCCTGTATGATGATATTGCCCTACTATTGAAACAGTTAATATCGGAGGAATCATGGCACACCAGATCGTACCGGGCTGCATAGGCTGCGGCGCCTGTAAACGAATTTGTCCCACAAGCGCTATTACGGGAGAAATGAAAGAACTTCACCTCATCAATCCGGTTCTCTGCATAGACTGCGGTTCCTGCGGCCGGGTCTGTCCCAAACAGGCTGTGCGAACGGAACAGGGGACCACAGTTCAAAGGCTTAAAAAGGCGGAGTGGCTGAAACCTGCCATCCAGGCAGACAAATGTTATGCCTGTGAGAACTGTGTGGCTGTCTGTCCTGTGGGAGCCTTGTCCATGAAGGATGAGAACCTCTCTCTCATAAAGAATGCGGCCGTTCTGAGTTCCCCTGATAAATGCATTGCCTGCGGATGGTGCTTTGATAACTGTCAGTTCGATGCCATTGTAATGGAGGTTCCCGGTGCAGATTATTAAAGGTACATCCAATAAATACCTGGATATCAATTTGAGCGATCAGAGCTGGTCTGTCTATGAGATTTCAGAAATGGATCTGAAAGCCTATATCGGCGGCAAAGGGCTGGCTCTGAAAATCTATTATGACCGTTTTGCCGGGAGGCAGCTGGGGGATGTTGATCCTCTGGGAGCCGATAATCTTCTGATTTTTTCCATGGGAGTCATGCTGAGTACCGGTGCTCCCTGTTCCGCCCGTTTTGAAGTTGTAACCCGATCTCCCCTGACGGGGCTGATGGTGGGCTCCTCCTGCGGCGGCCCCTTCGGAGAGGCCTGTAAAACAGCCGGCTGGGACGGGGTCATTATCTCCGGACAGGCGGCCTTGCCCCTTACCCTGAGAATTGACAGAGACGGCGTGAGCTTTGAATCGGCAGAAGAGCTCTGGGGACAGGGTACCCATGAGGTTCAGGAATCCCTGAATCTGAGTCCCAAAGAAGGTGCTGCGGTTATCGGACCTGCGGGTGAGAACAAAGTGCTCTATGCCAATATCTGCTCGGGACACCGTTTCGCCGGCAGAGGGGGAGTGGGAGCCGTTATGGGCTCCAAGAACCTTAAGGCAGTGGTAGCCAGGGGGAAGGAGTACCGCTACGAAGCGGCAGATCCCGAACGTCTGAAAGCCACAGTCAAAAAGGCCAGAAAATATATCCTCCGCAATAAGATGAGCAATGATTACCGTCTGTACGGTACCAATATAAATGTGAAGCTGGGAATGGAGAGAGGCTTTGCTCCGGTTCATAATTTCAGAGACCGGTATCATCCGGATATTGTCAGAAACTCGGGAGAAGTGATGGCCGAAAAATACAGAACCCGTCACTCCACCTGCCGGCACTGCACGGTTCTCTGCGGACATAAAGGAACGTACCCCGACGGCAGGATGCGGCAGATTCCCGAATATGAAACCATGGGAATGTTCGGCAGCAATATCGATAACTACGATCCTGATCTTGTGGGACAGTGGAATGATGTGATGAATGAGCTGGGAATGGACACCATCTCTGCCGGCGGCACCATCGCCTGGGCCATGGAGGCCGGTGAACAGGGACTGCGGGATACGGAACTGAAGTTCGGCCGTTTTGACAATATAGAATCCATCTTAAGAGATATCGCCTGCAGGAAAGGGGAAGGGGAGGATCTTGCCCGGGGCTCCCGGAATCTGAGCCGGAAATACGGCGGGGAGGACTTTGCCATACAGGTCAAGGGAATTGAAGTGGCCGCCTATGATCCCCGTTCCAGCTGGGGCCACGGTCTGGGCTATGCGGTGCATAACAAGGGGGGCTGTCATCTGGGTTCCTACCTGATTGCCATGGAGCAGCACCTGGGGTATATGCCTCCCCACGTGACACTGGGCAAAGCCTCCTGGGTCGCCTTTATGGAGGACATGTATTCGGGAGTCAATTCCCTTCAGGTCTGTCTCTTTTCGGTATTCGGTATTATGACCGAACCTGTCATTCCCAAATATCTGCCGGCGTTTCTGCTGAAAATAGCCACCATTTCCATGCCTAAAGTGGCTATGGCACTGATGGACTGGAGCATTCTGAACAAATACTTCTGGTCTGTCACCGGGATTAAAATGGGGAAATGGGGTTTTATCAAAGCCGGAGAACGGATCAACAAACTGGAGCGCTGGATGAATATTCAGATGGGACAGACTCCGGCCGACGATACCCTTCCCGGGCGCTTCACCGGTGAGAAAGAGACCGCCTTTAAAGGAAAGAACACGGTTGTTCCCATTGAAAAGATGGTCAGGCAGTACTACCGGGTTCGGGGATATGATGCCAGCGGGGGACCCTCTGAAGGGGATCTTAAAAAGTTAATGAGGTCATAAGATCATAAAAAAAGGGGAGCCACCGGCTCCCCCTTCCTTTTTACAATGAAATGCTGTTGGTCTTCAGTACCTTTTCATACCAGCGTCCGCTGTCCTTTACAATCCGCTTTCCGCTTTCATAGTCTGTGTATACCAGACCGAAACGTTTTGTGAACCCCAGGCACCATTCGAAGTTGTCCAGGAAGGACCAGACAAAATACCCTTTGAGGTCGACTCCGTCGGCAATGGCCTGCCAGGCAGCGCCCATATGACGGTAAAGGTAGTCTATCCTGTCGGGGTCATGAACCTCTCCGTTCTCTATTTTATCCTGAAGGGGAGTCCCGTTTTCTGTGATCATCAATTCGGGAGAGTTGTAGTCTTCCTTCAGTCTGATCAGCAGACGGTACAGTCCTTCCGCATTATTCTCCCACTCTTCATAGTCGGATTTTCTCATAAAGGGGTAGCGGACCTGCCGGCAGTTGAGGAAGTTCCCCTGACTGTCGTGGGCCATAATCCGTCTGGTGTAGAAGTTTACACCCAGAAAGTCCATGGGAGTGGAGATGATTTTCATATCCCCCGCTTCAATCTGAGGGACATCCTCTCCGTACCACTCCATCATGTCCTGAGGATAGGAGCCGAAGAAAAGAGGATCCAGATACCAGCGGTTGAAGGCGCCGTCGTGCCGGGCCGCTGCTGCTTTGTCCCTTTCCGATGAGGACGCCGGTTCTATCCACTCCAGGTTGTTCACCAGTCCCACCCGGCAGCCTTTCGAGTTTTTGCGGATAACCGGAATGGCCAGCCCGTGGGCCAGAAGCATATGGTGGGCCGTCTGCAGAGCCTTTTTAAGATCTGTCAGACCGGGAGCGTGATTCCCGAAGAAGTGACCGCACATGGTGTGAACCCAGGGTTCGTTATGGGTCATCCAGTTTTTGACCCGGTCTCCCAGGGCCTTTGTTACAATTTCCGCATAATCGCGGTACAGGTAGGCAGTCTCTCTGTTGGCCCATCCTCCTGCATCCTGCAGCGCCTGGGGCAGATCCCAGTGAAACAGGGTTATGAAGGGTGTGATGCCGGCAGCCAGAAGTTCATCGATCAGATCATTGTAGAAATCCAGTCCTTTTTGATTCACGCCCCCTTTTCCTTCCGGCAGAATCCGGGACCAGGAGAGGGAGAGGCGGTAATTCTTCAGACCCATCTTTTTCATCAGGGCCACATCCTCTTTGAATCTGTGATAGTGGTCACAGGTTTTATCCCCTGTCGTATTGTCGTCGATTTTCCCTTCCGTATGGGCAAAGGTATCCCAGACCGAGGGGCCCCGGCCGTCTTCATTCCAGGCTCCTTCAATCTGATAGGAGGCTGTGGCTGTTCCCCATATAAAGTCTTTCGGGAATGTGTATATATCATTCATGTTTTTGTATCCTTTTCTGGGGCTTCTCCGGGGGGGGGACTGATGAACGCATCGGATACCCCAGCCCCGGGGTGCCCGCTTATTTTTCGTCAGCCCTGTAGCTGAAGGACTTAAACTCAGCCCAGTTGGCGTGGCGGTCCAGATCCTGTACAGTCATACCGCAGAAACTGCCGTCGAAGGCTCCCGGGCCGTTATTGGTATACTCATCGCTGAGGAGGGTAGCATCCATGATGCTGCCGATCCGTTTTTCTTCTCCGCCGTTTTCCCGGAAGGAGAACTGCAGGGTCGGCTGGTTCACCCGACAGATCAGGGTCAGCACCGCATCGTTATCTACAGGGCACTCTGTTTCCACCAGCTCATCGGGGGCGCCGTTCCGGCTCACCAGTATTCCCAGAGCTGTCTGTCCCAGAGGGCGGCTGTAGTATTTTCTCAGATAGTAGAAGGTCCGGCTTCCTGTGAGCAGAAGAAGGCCGCCCATATGGCGGAAATTCCGGCAGTCCAGATCCATCTCTGTTTCAACGGTAAAGTTAAAGTGCTGGATGCGCCTGGCGATTACGCTGGCATCATGGGCGGAGTAGATGGAATTGCGTCCCCGGATGCTCAACACTCCCGGGCTCTTTTTCAGAGAACACCAGTCCTCCTGCAGGGGCGCCTTCAGGCTGTACCAGTGGGTACCCAGGGCATCTTCCTTAAACTCCTGCACACCCTGACAGGTGATGTCCATGGTTTTCTCAACAGTTTCTTCTATCCTGACTTCATCTTCCGGATAACAGCCGCCTGAGACCAGTACCGGCCATCCATCTGTCCAGACAATCTGCTGCATTGCGGTTTCCCTGTTCAGAACACAGCGCATCTGGGGCATCAGAGGGCGGGCGCAGAGGTGAAAGAGCCAGCTCCTTCCCTTGTCGTCTTCAATGATGCTGCCGTGCCCTGCTTTCTGAAGACGGAGCCCGGGATTATAGAACTGAGGCTTCAGGAAATCCATATCGTAATCATCTGCAGCAGGATGGGGATTCTGCCTGGATGTGATAAGAGGTCCGTTGGGTGCTTCTTCATAGGGACCAGCCATATTCAGGGAGCGGGACACGATCACCGCATGACCATATCCTGTTCCCCCTTCGGCAGCTATCAGGTAGTAATAGCCTTCCCGTTTGATAATCTGGGGTCCTTCCAGGCAGCCGAACTTCCGGTTGCCCCGGTATATTTCCACGGGATTCCCTTTCAGTTCGCAGCTGTTTCCGTCCATCTCTTCCAGAATGATAAAACCGGGATGGTCAAAACGTTTTTCAAACTCCCAGGAGAGGTTGGTCAGCCAGCTGCGGCCGTCTTCATCGTGGAACAGGGCCGGGTCAAATCCGCTGGAGTTCAGATACACAGGATCGGACCAGGGACCTTCCATATCCGGGGCCGTTATCACATAGTTATTCAGATCAAAGAAACTGGGCATCAGACTTTTCACATCCGTATACACCAGATAGTAGAGCCCGGTTCCCGGGTTATAGCTGATATGGGGGGCCCAGATGCCGGCGGATTCGCCGTTTCCCCTCAGATCCACCTGACTCACACGGTCCAGAATATTGCTTTTTAATTCCCAGTTCACAAAGTCCTTTGAGTGATACAGGCTCACCCCCGGGGTCCAGTTGAAGGTACTGGTGGCCACATAGCAGCCATTTTCGGTCCACAGGGCCGAGGGGTCGGCATTAAAGCCGGGAAAAATGGGATTCTGTATGGTCGTTCCGCTCATATCTTATCCTTTCACCGAACCGGCAGTCACACCGGCAATCACCCGTTTGGAAAAGGTGAAGTAGATGATGATGGGGATGATGGCCACCAGAATCATACAGGCAAACTGCACCGCATAGTCCGAGGAATACTGCCCTTCAAAGCGGATAATCGCAAAGGGGAGGGTCCTTTTGGGTTCACTGGCCAGAAAGGTGTTGGCCATAATGAACTCGTTCCAGCAGTTCAGAAAGGCCATGATGCCCACGGTCACAAATCCGGATTTGGCCATGGGCGCTATGATGCTGATCAGTATCCGGCCCAGACCGGCTCCTTCCATATAGGCCGATTCTTCCATGGCATAGGGCACGGACTGGAGAAAGCCTGTAAACATCAGCACACTGAAGGCCATATTAAAGGCGATATAGGGAATGATGATCCCGATTCTGGTATCGATCAGACCGAACTGCTTGAACCACATAAAGTTGGGCAGCAATGTGGTATGAATGGGGATGACCATACCCAGAAGCACAATGCTGTAGATGGCGGATCTCAGCTTCCATTTCATCCGGGCACAGGCATAGGCCAGCATAAAGGAGAAGGCCATGATCAGGGTTATGGAGAAGAACACGACGATGAGGGTATTTGAGAAATACTGCACAATCCGCCCGTCAGTCCAGGCCCGGACATAGTTGCCCCACTGGGGAGGATCGGGCAGTTCAAAAACTTTCTTACCGAAAAGGTTTCCGCTCTTGTGGAGGGAGTAGTTGAACAGCCAGACCAGAGGAAAGAGCTGAGCCAGAGCAAAGAGCCCCAGGAAGGTAAACAGGCCGATCTGGCCGGGAGTTATTTTTTTATTCAGTTTATTCATTTCCATTGTCTCCGGACAGATATTTTCTTGCCAGCAGGGTGATGGTCAGGGCAATGATCACAAACAGGATGGAAATGGCATTTCCATAGCCGTAGCGGGAGAATTTGAAGGCCTGCTCATAAAGGTGGTAGGCCACAAACTGGGTTGTATTGCCCGGTCCTCCCGCCGTGGTGAGCATAACGATTTCCATCTGCTTCAGACAGGCTGTGATGTCGATGATGATAACCGCCTGAATGACGGGCATCATATAAGGGATCACAACCTTCAGATAACGGGTAACAGGTCCTGCACCATCCACAACAGCAGCCTCTTCCAGCTCTTTGGGGACTGTGGTCAGTCCGGAATAGTAGAAGAGCAGAGCCCATCCGAATCCATGCCAAACCGTGATAAAAATAACAGCTCCCAGGGCCGTTTTGGGATCGCTCAGCCAGGCATAGGCCAGATCTTCCAGACCTGCGGATTTAAGCAGTTTATTGAGAAGACCGAAGTTGGGGTTCATGATATTCACCCAGAGTTTGGTGATCACAACTACGGTCAGAATGGCGGGTACAAAGTATATGGTTCTGAGGATCAGGGAAAGTCTGTCAGTCAGCTGAATCAGGACAGACGCCAGAATAAAGGCCAGAACATTCTGGATAAAAACAGTGACTCCCAGCAGGAGGAGAGCATTCCAGAGGGATCTCCAGAAGGTCGCGTCCTTTGTGATGATCTCTTTATAGTTGGCAAGACCGATGAATTCCTTGGCTCCGAAGCCCGACCAGCTGGTAAGGCTGTAATAAAGACTCAGGAGGATGGGGGCCAGGATGGCGAAAACCATGATGGCCAGTCCCGGGAAGACCAGCAGAAAGATGGTCTTTTTTGAATTTAATACGCTGTTCATTGATTAATACCTTAAAAGGTTTCTGTAAAAAAGTGTAAAAAAACCGCCGGCAGACAAGACTCCCGGCGGTATAACGATTCAGATTTTATTTGTTTGCGATTTCAGCAGCTTCCTGCAGACTTTCGCAGAACTCATCTACAGAGATGACTCCGGCGGCAAGGTCTTTACAGAGCTTCATATGAACTTCCTTGAAGGCGGGAGTTTTCAGGTCAAGACCTGTGGTTCCGCTGGTGGCTGTTGCATCAGCACCGATTCCCAGAAGGTCTTTGGCTACGGGAGTATCACTGTCGCTGGCCGCAACGGCCTGTGCAGGGAATCCAGCCTGTTTTTCCCAGACCAGTTTGGGGTAGAGTTCCGCATAGGTTTTCAGGTACTCATAGGCCAGGTCTTTGTGTTCACTGTCGGCTTTGATAATGTAGTTTCCGCCGAACCAGGCAACCAGATCATCGGCAACACCTTTTCCGGATTCCATAACAGGGAATTTGGCGGCTCTTACATTGCTTCTGAATTCTTCGGGGAAGTTGGAATCTGTAGCCAGACCCAGTTCCCAGGAACCCATGAGGTACATGGCAGCCTGCTGCTGTCCGAAGAGGTTCCGGGCAGCGCCGTAGTCGGTTGTGACAAGGTCATTACCGAAGTTGCCGTCGTTTTTGAAAAAATCCTGGTAGGCCTGAGCCGCTTTTTTGAACTCGGGATCTGTGAAAGATCTTTTTCCGGCCAGGGCATCAAGCATGATGCTGTAGTCACCAGTGACTCTCCAGAAGATGTTGTCAAAGGTAATACTCAGAGGCCAGCCGTCTTTTCCGTCTGTAACCATGGGAATATATCCCATCTCAGAGATTTTGGCGCTGGCGGCTTTCAGTTCAGCCATGGTGGTGGGAACACCCACACCGCATTCATCCAGTATGGCTTTGTTGTAGTACATAACCCAGAGGTCACCGGAAACGGGAATACCGTAGAGTTTTCCGTCAACCATATTGCTTTCCAGAGCACCGGGCATCCATCCCAGTCCTTCAAAGTCTGCAGGGTCCAGGGGGGCAACCATATTGCTTTCAACCAGGGGGTGGAGGAGGGTTGAGAAGCTCCAGTATTTCATAATATCGGGAAGCTGACCGGCAGTGGCGTAGATCTTGATCTTTTCCTGATAGGGCTGATCCTGATAGCTCTCTACTTCAAACTCCACATTGGGATGAGCCTCAATAAAAGCGGCATTAATCTCTTCTGCAACCAGACCCCATGTATTGGTTCTGTCAGGAAGGTTGTCTCCCATTTTCAGAACAACTTTTCCATCTTCAGCGTCACTCTGACCGGAACCGAAGAGGGGTGTCATTATGGCGAACATAATGAGCAGAAAGACTAAAAGTTTACTGTTTTTCACGATTTTCTCCTTTAGAAATGTTGTAGTTCTATAAATAGGCTAACACTGAAATTCGGAGAGCAAAATGAATCTGGTTCAGGTATCTTGATCTTTTTTATGATTATCTGTGATATCGGTTGGGCGTGGTGCCTGTCAGCTTTTTGAAGATTCTGGAAAAATGCTCCACATTGGGATATCCCACATTTTCACAGATTTCATAGACCTTCAGGTTTGTCTCATCCAGGAGCTTTTTAGCCGCTTCAATCCGCACATGTGTCAGGTAGTCCCGGAAGGTCTGTCCGCTCTCTTTCTTGAACTGGGCACTCAAATGAGTCCGGCTGACCTCTACATAGAGACTGACCTCCTCCAGGGAGAGGCCGGGAGAGGAGTAGTGCTTCCGGATATAGGACTTGGCTTTTCTGATAATGCGGCTTTGTCCGGAGTCCAGTTTTTTCATATACCGGAACTGTCCCGGAAGCTCTCCGAAATCCTCACAGATGCAACTCAGGTTTATATCAGGGGTCAGGTTCATGGCATCTTTCAGAATCTCACTGAAATCACTGGAAAAACTGAATGCTTCTTCCGGTTTTACAAAAAAAAGAGCCCTGTTTTCAGAAAGAATATGGAAACTTCCGCCCCCTCTCTGCTTGAGCAGCTCCTCTCCTCTGAGTTGTATGATTTTCACTGCCTGTTCATCAGCTTCTGTCTCTTCCAGGGAAAAAATTCCCATTTTAGAGGGAAAGAAAAACCGGAATCCCAGATCTTCCACAAGCTTTCTGTTCATTTCAGGGTTTTTCCCCTCCAGCAGATCTTCCAGGAGGGAATTGATGATAAGTTTTTTTTCGCCCGCATTAATACTCTGATCTTCTCCGGAGGTTTTGCTGATTTTACTCCCCGCTTCCTTCAGCTGTTTCAGCAGAATCTCATCATCCATTTCCGATTTCAGAATATAATCGACGGCTCCCAGCTGGAAGGCTTCTCTCACATATTCAAACTGATTGTTGGCGCTCAGAATAAGAACCGGCAGGGTCAGGTTCCTTTTCTTCAGCTCTCTCATCATAGAGATCCCGTCCATAAGGGGCATATGAATATCCAGAAGGATAATATCGGTTTCCGGATGATCGTTTAGAAACTGCAGCCCTTCCTCACCGTTGGATACAGCACCGATAAAGGTGAATCCTTCTGACTCCCAGTCCATAAAGGATTGAACAGAGGTTCTCACCAGAACTTCATCGTCCACAATCAGCAGGTTAATCATAGTGACTCCTCATTCTCACTGCCCGGCAGGGTCAGGGTCACAGAGCAGTAATGTCCGGGACTGCTTTTAATCTTCAATCCGTAATCCTCTCCGTAGTTCAGCTCAATTCGCCTCATGACCGATCGTATGCCCAATGCCGTCAGACCCTGACGCTCTTCTCCGCCTTCAGGCAGAACACCCTCTGTCTGAAGATCCATTCCCTGTCCGTTATCTGTGATTCTTATAATCAGTTTGTCCTGTTTCCGGAAGGCCTGGATCAGTATGATCCCCTTCCGGCTGCCATCCTGAAAGCCGTGGATGATGGCATTCTCCACCAGGGGCTGGAGCATCATTTTTCTTATTTTCCAGTTTTTCAGCTCTTCGGGGATGGTGAAGCAGAGGCTGATGGGATTTCCGAAGCGGACCTTCATTATGTGCACATAGCTGGTCAGGCTTTCCATCTCATGGGTCAGAGAGCTTGTATTGCCGGCTCCCCGGAAGCTGTCATTGACCAGCTGCATGAGAGAAGCTGTCATATTTTTTATATGATCATCCTTATTGACGACCGCCATCATACGAATGGCGTTCAGGGTATTGGCTACAAAATGGGGATTGATCTGATACTGGAGAGCCTGCAGCTCCAGACGGTTTTTCTCCTGTTCATTCCTCTCTTTGTCCCGGGTGAGCTGATCCACCTGGCTGATCATACTGTTGAAGGCCAAAAGCAGATGTTTCATCTCCTCCGGACCCGCAGGGTCGGGAATCCGGACCGAATAGTCTCCCTGTTCCACTTTGTCCATAAACTCGATAAGGTGATTCACCGGATTGATCATGTTCTGAAAGAAGAGAACCGTGTATAGAATAAAGATGATGATAATGCCGCTGAGAATCAGATTAAAGATGGTTCTGATCCGGAGGAAGGGGCGGAGGAGAGATTCCCTCTCATAGGCATGGGTTACGGTCCAGCCCGTGGTGTGGATAGGAGCAGATACGCGTATCCATTTTCGGCCGGTTCTGTCGTCCTGATCCAGGATCTGTCTGGTTTTCTCATTCTCCGCATTCCCCAGCAGGATGTCACCACTGCGGTTTGTAATCGCCCCATAGCCCTGGGATGTGTTCTGATTATACATCTGTTTGAGGAGATTCATACGGAATGTGAAGAGAAATGCCTTGACCTCCTCACTGCTGACCGGCCTGTTCTGGGGACGTACCAGAAGTGTCAGGAGAGGCTCCTTGCCCGGGATCTCACCGCCGGCAAGGGTGAAAAACTCATCCTGAATCTGAATGACATTGTGTTTGAGATCACTGCTCATCCAGGAATCGATATCCGGTTCGATAATCGCCGGGGAGTTGGTGTGAACCGGAAAGTTTTTATAAAGATAGGGGGCCTTGTTTTTTGTGAAAATATAGATGGACCCGATCTTATTGGTGGAGAGGAACAGGTTGGACAGATGAAAATCCATGGCTTCCTGCCCCAGATACAGCTGCTCCGGTCCTGTGGCCCTGCTGTAACTGGCCGCAGCTTCCAGAAATTCTGAGTTGTGAACCAGTGAACTGGCCAGAATGCTGATATTATTAATCTCGTCTTCCAGATTTCTGGCAACCTGAACGACCGTTTCCGACATTCTCTGTTCCATCTGCTGAATCAGATAACGGCCGTAGTAATAGTTGATAAAGTAGCCGAAGATAAAAAAGGGGAGCATCACCATCAGGAGAAAGGTGATCAGATAGTTCAGAGACAGTCTGTGGATTCGGATCTGCATGGGAGTATTCTAATCCATAAAGCCGGATGTATTACAGAGGGGTGACTTCATCTCCCACACGTATAACGCCTGATTCCAGAACCGCCAGAAAACGGGCCGCCTTCGGGAGGGCACAGACCGACTTGCTCTGGATGATTTCACATTCAGGCCAGCATTTCTTACCGACTACAGTCACCTTGAGAATGGCATCTCCGATGCGGAGCCAGTTATCTTTGTTCAGAAGTTCAGGGGGGACGCCTTCCACCTGGACCGTTTCCAGAAAACGGGGGAAACACAGACCGTTGCGTTCATCGGCTTCCACCAGGGTCCGGTCTTCCTTCCGCATCAGGCAGACCTGCCGGGGGCCTTCGGCTGAATTGAAATCTCCCACAAGACCGTGGTTCTCTTTGAACTCACCCTCAGTGATCTCTTTGCGAAGTGAATCCTTGTCGGTTTTGATGAAAATGGCACTGACTGTTCCCATGGGTGACTCCTTTTGGTTTATGATATCTCGTTTTTATATCCTAACAACGCAAAAACATTGGGTTGGCATTTTTTTTCCGTATAGATCTAATGGCCTTCGCCTCTCAGCATTTTACCACTGTGATCCATAATGGGAAGCAAAACTTTAGTACACAGACGCACAGCTTTGACGGAACCCGGAAAATTAACCACAATGGTGCCGTCCTTCAGTCCGGCATACCCCCGGCTCAGCATGGCCATGGGGGTCTCTTTGTAGGATTCGCTCCGCAGAATTTCGGCAATTCCCGGCAGCTCGCTGCTGCAGAAATCCCGGCACACATCGGGTGTCACATCCCGGGGAGAGATTCCGGTGCCCCCGGTGGTGATGATATAGTCATCTCCCAGAAATTCTCCCAGGGCACTGCGGATCTGATCCGGCTCATCCGCCACAATATGACGGCGGACCCGGCAGTCCGGGTACCGTCCGAGGATAATGGACTCAATTTCCGGTCCTGAGAGGTCTTCGTATTCCCCCCGGCTGGCCCGGTCACTTACGGTAAGTACAGTTACTGTCACTGCTGATGGTTCCTCCCTTGAGTACTTTAACAAAGATCCCTTTCCGGGGCATGACACAGTCCCCCACGGCCTGGAAAATGGCACAGCCGTGATGGCACTCTTTGCCGATCTGAGTCACTTCCACTTCACAGTCTCCCAGCATCATTCTGCTTCCCACCGGAAGGGAGGAGAGATCTATGCCCCGGGTGGTGATATTCTCGGCAAAATCACCGAAGTTCAGTTCCACCCCTTTGCCCCGCATGGATTCTATATCTTCATCCGCCAGCATGGAAATCTGCCGGTGCCAGTTCCCCGCATGGGCGTCTCCCATAATACCATGGTCGACTTTCAGCTCGGCACTCTCTACAGGAACCTTCTGTTCCCCTTTTTTCACCGAAATATTTATGGACATTATTGTAAACTGCTTTTCACTGCTCATTCGTTTTCCTTCGGGACCCGTCTGCCGGGCTCTGTATTTCCTGACCTGTGTATCAGCCCTGGACTGTCACAGGGGTTTTGGTCTTTTCTACCAGATGTATATCGCCGATCCGCATCTTCTTGTCCACGGCCTTGCACATGTCATACACCGTCAGGGCGGCAACGGAGACGGCTGTGAGAGCTTCCATCTCGATTCCTGTCTTGTCGGTACAGACCGTTTTGGCTGTGATCCTCACACCGTCTTCTTCCACTTCCAGGCTCAGTACCGCCTGGTCAATTCCGATGTTGTGACACAGGGGAATCAGGGTGGAGGTCTGTTTGGCTCCGATAACGCCGGCAATATTGGCTGTTGTCAGAACATCCCCTTTCTTTATCTGATTATCCTGTATCAGCTTAACAGTTTCCGGAGCACAGTAGATTTTCCCTTCTGCCGTGGCGGTTCTGTGGATGACCGGTTTGGCGGAGACATCCACCATCCGGGCCTGTCCGGCTTCATCTATATGACTGAATTTCATCTATCCTCCGATCTCCACCATATTCCGGGTGGAACAGCTGCTGCCGCAGCGGGGTTTTTCGGTAATAGCCTTTCTAAGGGCTTCTTTTATATGGTCCGGATTGTCCGGATCGATTCTTATTTCATTATCCGAGTGAAGACAGGGTTTCAGGCTGCCCCTGGACAGGAGCCGTATTCTGTTGCAGGTGGCACAGGGGGGAGGGCGGTGGTAGATGATCTCCTCATCCTTGAACTTGTCCTCTTTCAGATCATACTCCCTGATCCTCTGCAGACGGATTCCCTTCTTTTCGCAGAAATCCTTCATCTCATTCATTTCTGAGACAGTGGTGTCATCGGATACGACCATATTGATTTTCAAAGGAAATCCTGATGTCAGTGCTGCCTCAATTCCCTTGAATACCTCCCGGATATCACCCCCCCGGGTCAAGTGTGAGTAACGTTCGGGATTCAGGGTGTCCAGAGAGATATTGAGGCTGTCCAGCCCGGCTTTTTTCAGATCAGGAGCGTACTGTTCCAGGAAATGGCCGTTTGTGGTCATTCCCAGAGTCTTCAGCCCTTCAATACCTTTAAGCTGCTTTACCAGAGTACAGATCCCTTTCCGCACCAGGGGTTCACCTCCGGTGAGGCGGATTTTGTTGATGCCCAGGGCTGCCGCCTCCCGGGCTATGGCAGTGATCTGCTCAAAACTGAGGCAGTCTTCATGTCTTTTTTTCTCAACACCCTCTGCGGGCATGCAGTAGATGCAGCGCAGATTACAGCGGTCGGTAACAGAGATGCGGAGGTAGGAAATTTCCCTGTTAAAGGAGTCTAACATGGACCACCGCTCCCTCTTTCACTTCCTGGATTCCCTGATCAATTATGACCAGACCGTCTGCTTCTCCCATGGCATTGAGGTGGGAGGACCCGTGGTAGGATACGGGATACACCTTTTCATCCCGGAAGTAGACCGGAAGAAACTCCGTCCGGTCAAAGGTTCTTCTCTTAATCCCTTTTCCCAGAACGCCCCTGAGCACATCGGGTCTGTAATCCAGACCGCAGTACCGGTAGACCAGATATTTTACAAACACCTCAAAGAGGATATAGGTGGATACCGGATTGCCCGGCAGTCCAAAGACAAAACAGCTTTCATTCCGGCCGAACCACACAGGGCGTCCCGGTTTGATCATGGCTTTATGAAAGGATTTTTCAACACCCAGCTTCTCCAGGGTTTCGGGAATAAAATCGAACTCACCCATGGAGACGCCCCCGGACAATAGAAGAATATCATTCTCCTCCACACCCTGCTTAATGATGTTGTAAAGGGAGGTCCGGTCATCCACGGTGATACCGTAATACCGGACCGGACAGTTCAGGGATGATGCCTGCGCCATCAGCTGGGGACCGTTGCTGTTATAGATTTCACCATCCCTCAGGGACTCACCGGGCTCCCGGATTTCCGACCCTGTTGTGATAATCCCGATACGGGGCAGCACTGCCACATCCACTTCCGCCAGTCCCAGAGATGCCAGAATGCCTATATCTCCCGGATTCAGCCTCCGGGGAGTCAGAACGGCATCACCGGTTTTCAGATTCTCTCCCTGAAAAATGATATTGTCCAGGGGCTCCTCTGTTTCCAGAAAAACCGTATCTCCCTCCCGGCGGGTATATTCCACTCTGATTACCTTGCCGGTGCCTTCAGGAATTTTAGCCCCTGTCATTATGGCGGCACACTCTCCCTTCTGCAGAGAGGCCCTGTCTGACACATCGCCGGCAGCTACAGTCTCCATCACCTTCCAGGGACCCGCCTCATCCCCTTTGCAGATGGCCCAGCCGTCCATGGCGGATTTATCAAAGGGAGGGGAGTCCAGAGTGGAGTATATTGTCCGGTTCAGAAGTCGTCCGGCAGCCTCTCCCAGAGGAACGGTTTCGCTCCGGGGAGATAGCTCCTGACTGTCCAGTATTCTGTAAATATCATGTAATCCGATCATTCAGATCTTCCTTTCTCAGTTAGATTCGTCTTAGTTAGTATAGTCTAACTGACGAAGGGTTGAAAAGCAGCCTGACAGTATCCGATTCCCGCAGATTCAGCATGGAAATCAGGGAACTGCTCATCCTGACCTTCATGATGAGTCCGCAGTCTACGGTAACCGTAAAGCGGCCTTCTTTATAGGCTTGTACCGACAGGATTGTTCCCTGCAGTCTGTTCTCCTTGCCGGAGCCCATTATAGCACCCTTTTCCGCCTCACGGGAGACAGAAATATTATCCGGGGGAATGACAATCGTCGAGAACTCTCCCTGCCGACCGGGGCAGTGAATCATATGATTTCCCACAGCAAAATCGGAGTAGATTCCATCGCTGTACCTGTACTGTCCTTTAAAAATATTCTCATCATGACTGACAGGACTCCCCTGAAACAGGTCAATGATCCGGTCTGAACATCTGTAGGCAAAGCTTTTCTGATGGGAGCAGAGGATTATGGACATACCCTGGTCACTCAAGGTCCGGATCAGCTTTTCCAGTTCCTGTGTCGTGGCACTGTCCACATTGGCATCCGGTTCATCCAGCAGTATAGTCCGGGCTTCCGTCATCAGAGCCCGGGCGATGGCGATCCTTTTTTTCTCGCCCCCCGACAATTCTCTGGCTTTTCTTTTTTCAAAGCCCTCCAGCCCCACCAGACGGAGTTTCTCCCTCACAAGACTCTCTCTGTTTTTTATTCCTATGCCGGAAAATTTCAACGGCCATACAAGGTTCTGAGAGACCGAGCCGTGAAACAGGTAGGGTTCCTGCTGAACCAGAACAGTCTTCCTGTCTGAGGTATGAACAATCTCTCCCTGATCCGGCTGAATCAGACCGGCCAGGATTTTCAGAAAGGTTGTTTTTCCCGAACCGTTATGTCCCCGGAACACAGTGACCTTTCCCTGCTCCAGTTTCAGGTCTTTGATATTGACCGCCGGTTCATCGGGACCGCTCCCTTTCTGGCCGGGATAACTGTATAAAAGATTACGGACGGTGACGGCATATTTACTCATTGCGGGCCGCCATATGGATCAGAAAATTGAGGGAAAAGGCAATCAGCATCAGGATAATGCCCAATGCCAGCCCCAGTTCAAACTCCCCTTTGCTGGTCTGCAGGGATATGGTTGTTGTAATGGTTCTTGTATACCAGCGGATATTCCCCCCCAGCATCATGGACACTCCCACCTCTCCGATGACCCGGCCGAAACCGGCCAGCACAGCCGCCAGAACCGGCCCTTTCATCTCTTTTATCAGCATCAGGTAATAGTGCTGTTTCCGGGCTCCCAGAGTCGTCAGGGTCTCGGGAAGACGGGGGTCCATATCCGAAACGGCCCCATACACCATGGAGGTGACTATGGGAAGAACCAGAACCACCTGACCGATGATGACCGCAGCGGGAGTGAACAAAAGCCCCAGAGAGCCCAGGGGGCCGGAACGGGTGAGCAGGGAATAAACCAGCAGACCCACCACAACCGTGGGAAGAGCCATCAGGCTGTTCACAGCAACCAGTATGAACCTCCTGCCGGGAAAATCCTTCAGTTTCAGAAGAAATCCCAGGGGAATCCCCGCCAGTGAAGCCAGGAGGATTGAGGTTCCTGAAAACTTCAGTGAAGTCAGGCATATGGCATACAGCTCGCTGTCTCCGGAGAGGATCAGTCTGACAGCTTCTCCCAGAACAGTCATTATTTCATCGCATCCGGGTAGAACAGGGGCTCTCCGTTTTTCTTGAAGTCACGGATAATGGCCTGTCCCTTGGGACCGGTGAGGAATGTGATAAATGACATAGCCCCTTCATAGTCCGTATGACTGTGAAGCTCGGGGTTCACAGCGATTACACCATAAGGGTTAAAGAGAATGGGATCTCCTTCCACCAGAACTTCCAGATCCAGCTTGTCTTTCATGGCCAGCCAGGTCCCTCTGTCGGTCATGGTATAGCCCTGAACTTCATTGGTCATGGTCAGAACGGCGCCCATTCCCTGTCCGGTTTCCTTGTACCACTCTCCTGAGGGAGACAGGCCGGCAGCTTTCCAGAGACTCTTCTCTTTTGTATGGGTTCCCGAATCATCTCCTCTGGACATAAAGTCGGACTCCGAAGCCGCCACAGCTGCCAGAGCATCGGCCGCAGTGTTCATTCCTTTTATACCGGCAGGATCAGAGGAAGGACCCAGCAGAACAAAGTCGTTGTGCATAACATCTCTGCGGTTGACACCGTATCCCCCCTCTACAAAGGCATCTTCTCTGCTCCGGGCATGAACGAGAATGACATCCACATCGCCGTTTTCTCCCAGGGCAATGGCTTTCCCTGTTCCCACGGCAATTACATCAACAATTATACCTGAATCTTCCTGGTATACAGGTAGCAGTTCGGCCAGGAGGCCGGAGTTCTCCGTACTCGTGGTGGTAGCCAGTTTGATATGGGAGGCTTCTTTTTCGTACTGTCCTTCGGCGGACAGATTCCAGCTGAGCAGAACGCTCAGAGCCAGCAGTACAGCGGCGGGTTTTCGATTTTTCATCATAGATTTCTCCAATAGTTTTTCAGCGCCCCATTTTGCAGGCGCATACAATATTGAAGGCATGAGAGATCCGGCAGGAGGATTCATTTGTAATAAAACTCTGTCCAGCTACGGTGTATGATTTTCTCTGCCTTTCCACACTGGGAGGCCTGCCCGTTTCCAGACAAACCCTATCGGCTCAACACCATACCCCTCCGGACGGGTGAAGGTGTTTTCGCTCGGCGTAGGGGAAATTTAACACGGAACCCGATTGATAACAATATAAAATCTATAAGATTATTGTGCAGATTTTTTACACCCTTAGGGCTATACCGTTGTTGCGCCGGGGCCCTAAACGGGCGCCGGTAGGATTTCAAACCTTTAGACTTTTGGCAGTGCCCCCGCCGGGGCGGGGGGCGGGCTGCTCCGGGCTGCGCTGCCGCTCCGGCCTCTGCCGGGGCAGAGTCTGCCTGCGGCCCCCTCCGTATCCCTCACTGTTTAAATCTTTTTTTAAACATGACATACAGCTGTCCTGTTTAACCTGGATAATCCGGGTAGTAGACAATACAATGAATGAAAAGGAGCATCTCCAATGGCACGACCTGCAACGAAAAAAGACTTACTCACAGCCGCTGAGACAGGGTTCAGCACACTCTGGCAGACCATCGAAACTATGAAAAGTGAAGCTCTGGCAGCTGAGTTTGATTTCTCCGCCGATGAGAAAAAGAAAGAAGCCCATTGGGGGCGTGATAAAAATCTCCGGGATGTCCTGGTGCATCTGTATGAATGGCATCAGCTGCTTCTGCACTGGGTCCGGTCAAACCAATCCCGCAAGGATCTTCCTTTTCTCCCGGAGCCCTATACCTGGAAGACCTACGGGGAAATGAATACTGCTTTCTGGAAGAAACACCAGTCCACTGACCTGGAAACCGCCGAAGATCTGCTGAAGACAAGCCATGCAGAAGTCCTGGACTGCATAGACCAGTTTACCAATGACGAACTGTTTGTTAAAAAGCATTTTAACTGGACCGGCACAACCAGTCTGGGAAGCTATTGTGTCTCTGCCACGTCCAGCCACTATGACTGGGCGGTGAAGAAGCTGAAAGCCCATAACCGGAAATTTTAAAAGACGGATCATTGGGATTTTTAGAAAACAGTACTATCTGTGATATATTGAAAAAGGGAGTCAGATGGAAATGAAGATACTCAATAAAAATCCCTATCAGAATGTAATTGATTTTATCGATGCAGCAGTGGATTCAGATGACATGATGAACTGGCTTATTGATCTGGAGAAGCTTCCCAACAACCTCCGCAGTGATCATCTGGGCAGGATGAAGCGTCAAATGACAGAGAACCGGGAACCGGAAAAAGTGATTGATATTGTCAGATCAATCAATAACCCGGAGATTCTGTCGGCTGTTAATCTTGTTATAAAAGATGTGTATCAGGCAGGGTTCAGAACAAAGAAGTACCTGAAAAAATGCAGCAACGAAAATTTTAATGTTCTCATCAGTCTGCTGGTGGCAACATAAACATCATTTCTCAAATCGGATTGCGAATTTCCTCTTTGTAAATCATACCCCGGCGGGTTACTCTGGGTGTGAAGGACTAAAATATGAAAGAACAGCTTTATGCCGCAGGCTCCTACACCACTGTACTGCCCCATGCGCCCGGCGGATGCGGAAAAGGTATTTCCATACTGGCACAAAATACTGATACCGGAGAACTGCGTCTGGTTCAAACACTGGGAGGCATAGACAATCCCTCCTGGGTTCACTGGGATCCGTCCCGGCAGAAACTCTATTCCATTTCAGAGAGTGAAACCGGGCAGGGTTCGGTCAGAGCATTTGGTCAGGATCATGGGGGAGTCTTTTATGAACAGAAAGAGTGTTCCGGTCCCGGTCGGGCTTCCTGTCATCTCCTGCCTCTGGAAGACAGGGATCTTTTGTTTACAGCCTCCTACCTGGACGGCAGCATGACAGGATTCTCACTGGAAAAGGGCTTGCCTGTACATAAAGTCTGTCATTTCAGCTATACCGGAAAGGGAGAGAATCAAATCCGTCAGGAAGCTCCCCATGCCCATCAAATTACCCTGAGCCCTGAGGGCAGATATCTTTTTGTCTGTGATCTGGGAAGCGATAAAGTACGGGTTCATGACCTGAAACTTCCGGGTATGGATGAGATCTCAGCATTTCTGACTCCCTCCGGTTACGGCCCCCGTCATATGGTTCTTGATCCTGAACGGCCGGTTGCCTATGTGCTGTGCGAGCTGAAAGCCAAACTCCTGTGCGCAGAAATCAGGGAAGAGGGTAAGTTCAGTTTAATAGATGAGTACGATACTGAAACAGCAGATGATTCAGCAAAAGCGGCACCCGCAGCTGTTAAAATACACCCCACGGGGAGTACCCTTTATGTTTCCAACAGGTTTACAGATACAATTACTGTTTTTGAGATTGACAGAAGGGGTGGTGTAATCCGGTTGCGAACAAAATCCCACTTTTCCTGCCGGGGAAAAACACCCAGAGATTTCACTTTCAGTCCGGATGGAGATTTTCTGCTGATTGCCAATCAGGATTCCAATGATATTCAGATCTGCCGGATTGATTGCGCAACAGGTTTACCCCTGGATGAATGGATCACCCCCTTTGCTCTGGAAACGGCGGTCTGTCTCACGCCTTTGATCTGATCATATCCAGGGTCGTATAGGTATGGCTGAGCATATCAATATAAAGAAGTTTGTTCCGGAGAACCCCATCCTTGTTTAGGAGAACCTTTACCGCTTCTGCTACCTGAATCCCGGCGATAACAGCGGGTGTAAAGGAGGGGTTGCCCAGCTCTGCAGTGGCCTCTGTACTGCCGGTTTCTCCGTACAGGGAATGCATGGTTCTGTCCCCCGGAAAAACAGTGCTTACCTGGCCGTACCAGCCGGCTATAGCCCCGTGAATCATGGGAATCCCCGCTTCTTCGGCAGCATCCTCCAGAACCAGCCTGGCTTCGGCCGAATCAAGGGCATCCATAACAATATCTGCATCGGCAATCAATTCCAGAGCATTCTCAGCAGTCACTCTCTCCTGCAGGGCATTCAGTTTCACTTCACTATTCACAAGGGCAGCCCGTTGGGCGGCGGCTTTAACCTTGGGATAGCCCATCAGATCTTCCCGGCTCAGAATCTGCCTGTTCAGATTACTCTCATCAAAAACATCGGGATCGGCTATAGTGACTTCACCGATGCCCGCTCGCAGAATCATCTCCAGAATATTCCCCCCCAGACCCCCGCTGCCGGCAATAAATACTTTCTCCTGTTTCAGAAGGGGTCTCTCTTCGGGCGATATGGTGGTTCCGTTTCTGATCAGTCTGTCTTCAAACATGTAAATCCTCCCGGGTAGTGCTGAGTATAATCAATTCTAAATTATGACTCGATTTTTTTAAACAACTCCGGTAATCTGTAATCCATGAAAACCATTGAGCAGATAAATGAAAAAATCAGTTCCGGGAAAGCAGTTGTTCTCACCGCCGAGGAAATCATTGATTATGTGGATAAAAAGGGGGTGGAACAGGCCGCCAAAGAGGTTGATGTGGTCACAACGGCAACCTTCGGTCCCATGTGTTCCTCCGGATGTTTTCTGAACTTCGGACACTCCAAACCTAAAATGCGGATCACAGAAGCCTGGCTAGATGATGTGAGCGCCTATGCCGGTGTTGCGGCTGTGGATCTTTTTCTGGGAGCCACTCAGCTCAGAGCCAATGATCCGGCCAATATAGATTATCCGGGAGAGTTTAAATTCGGCGGCGGTCATGTTATGGAAAAACTGATTGCCGGTGAAGAGGTTCAGCTCTTTGGTCTCTCCTACGGTACTGATGATTATCCCCGGCGGGAGCTGCGGACCACTATCACCATAGACGATCTGAACCAGGCCATTATGGTGAATCCCAGAAACTGTTACCAGAATTACAACGTGGCTGTTAATGCTTCGGATAAACCCATCTACACCTATCTGGGATATCTGAAGCCCCATCTGAAAAACTGCGGATACTCTTCGGCAGGGCAGCTTTCGCCTCTGCTCAATGATCCTTATTACAGAACCATCGGTGTGGGGACCAGGGTCTGGCTGGCCGGCGCCCAGGGGCATGTCTACTCGGAAGGAACCCAGCACTCTCCTTCATGTGAACGGGGTGTTCTGGGTGTTCCCTCGGAAGGAGCCGGAACTCTGGCTCTGACAGGGGATATGAAGCAGATGGATCCCGAGTTTGTCAGGGGTGTGAGCCTGAAGGGATACGGGGTTTCCCTTTCTGTGGGTGTGGGCATTCCCATCCCCATTCTGGATGAACAGATGCTTCTGCAGACCACCATTAGGGACAGGGATATTATGGCTCAGGTGATTGACTACTCCACCGATTATCCTGAGCGGACCGGCAAGGTTCTGGGGAATGTGAGCTATGAGGAACTCAAATCCGGTACTATTGATCTGAACGGCAGCAAAGTGAAGGCCGGCGGACTCTCCTCCTACGGGAAAGCCCGTAAAATTGCCTCCATCCTGGCAGAAGAGATCAGAAACGGAAAATTCACCGTCACTCAGCCCATTGCCCCGCTTCCGGTGGAACAGTCGATGAATCCCATGAAGGAGGTGTAAGACAATGGCAGAAACAATTACCAGAAAACTGATGCTCTATTTTCCCGAATGTGAGACGGAAAAACCAATTGTCTACCACCTGGTCAAAGACTATGATCTGATTATCAATATCTTCCGGGCTAGAGTGACCCCCGAAGAAGAGGGGTATCTTGTTCTGGATGTGACCGGGACTGAGGAGAATATCGAGAAAGGAACCAGTTTTATCCAGTCACTGGATATCCGGATCGATACAACTCAGAAAGGTGTGACCCGGGAAGAGGAACGCTGTGCCCACTGCGGCAGCTGTGTACCCCACTGTCCCACCAATGCCCTCTCCATCCCCGACAGGAATACCATGGACGTTGAGTTTAATACAGAAGAGTGTATTGAGTGCCTCAGCTGTCTGAAAGTCTGTCCCTTCGGAGCCATGAAGTCCCTCTTTTAACCTCTGAAAACCGGGAAGGGCAATGCACAGACAACTGAGAGAATTTCATTATAAAGAAGCTCATTTTCATATTCATACGGAAGTCTGGGATGAGGTCTGCAGCAGAATTATAGCCGACAGGCAGAATCTCGAATCATTTATCCGGGAGTCTCCCGATTTTAAGACCTCTTTAGTCCCCCTGGCATTAGAGGTCTCTGAAGACCTGCTGCCTGAATCAGTAAGGCGTATGCAGAA
The DNA here is from genome assembly GCA_028532905.1 of Spirochaetales bacterium. Classification (GTDB taxonomy): domain Bacteria; phylum Spirochaetota; class Spirochaetia; order DSM-2461; family DSM-2461; genus Oceanispirochaeta. The sequence continues at coordinate 8,086 of JAQQAM010000097.1, read as the reverse complement.
CGCTTCCCGTCTGACGGGACTGGGGCCTATGGCGGCTGTGGCCGGAACCATGGCCCAGCTGGCAGCAGAGCAATCCAAAAAAGCCGGTTCTTACCAGACCATTGTCGAGAACGGGGGAGACATCTTTCTGGACTGCCGGGAAGAGGTTGTCCTCGGTCTGTACCCGGGCAGAAACTCTCCCTTTGCCAACCTGGCACTCCGGATTTCATCCGATAGTATGCCTCTGGCGGTCTGTACCTCATCGGGACGGATGGGGCACTCCCTCAGTTTCGGAGACTGCGATATTGTCACTGTATTCTCAAAAGATGCCTCTCTGGCAGATGCAGCAGCCACACTGGGCTGCAACTCCATTCAGAAGGAAGAGGATATTGAACCTGTTTTGAATCATCTTATTTCCATAAAAGGAATTCAGGGTGCCCTGGTCCTTCGGGATGACAGGTTCGGGGCTGCAGGATCAATTCCGGAACTGATCAGAACCGGAGATCCCGATTTGATGAATAAAGTCTCCCGGGACAGGAAATCAAATTTCTAGAATATCACCTTGTCTATAATTCACATAAATTAACATTTACAAATGAGTAAACTGTAATATACTTATAGGAAGCATACTTCTCCGAGTCTTAATTTCCTAAGATCCGACGGGTTATGGAATTTTGACCGACAGGGTTCGGCTGAGAAATCACCGGGCCTTCCGTGTTTGAAAAGGATGGGAGTATCGTTCCTGAGACAACCAGGCAAAAAGGCTGTAGCGGCAAAAAAGTTACAGCAGAGCCGGGTTCTGCAGGACTGATGATCAAACACACTGAAGCCGGGAAGCGGCCTCAGGAGAAAAGGAGTTATGTATGGATAAGATTCTGCGCGTCAAAATGGGTTCCAAACCGGAATATGCAGTCGAAGAACTTGGTGATTATGCCGGTCTCGGCGGAAGAGCCCTCACTACCAAAGTCGTTTACAAAGAAGTTCCTCCCCTCTGTCATCCTCTGGGACCTGAGAATAAACTGGCTATTGCTCCCGGTATGATGTCAGGTTCTGCAGCCGCTATTTCCGGCAGAATCTCAGTAGGGTGTAAAAGTCCTCTCACCGGCGGTATTAAAGAATCCAATGCCGGGGGACAGGCCGCACAGGTTATGGCGCGTCTCGGATACGCTGCAATCATCCTGGAAGGAGAGTCTCCCGAAGGAAAGCTCTATACCCTTGTTGTGAAAAAAGATGAGATCTCCCTTGTGGAGGCTTCGGATATAACGGGCCTGAATAACTACGATGCCGTAGAGAAACTGGTTGCCAAATACGGTGATAAAGCTGCCTATATGTCCATCGGTACCGCCGGAGAAAGAAAGCTTGCTGCTTCTTCCATTGCCTGTACCGATGTGGAGCTGAGACCCACAAGACACTGCGGACGCGGGGGCGTGGGAGCTGTTATGGCATCCAAGGGAATCAAAGCCGTTGTTCTGGATGATGCAGGATGTTCCATGCGTCAGCCTGTTAATGCCGATGCTTTTAAAGCAGCCAATAAACTGTTTGTTCAGGGCATCAAAGCCCACGGTGTCTCCGGCCAGGGACTTCCGGCCTACGGAACCAATGTCCTTTCCAATGTTATCAATGAAGCCGGCGGATTCCCCACCAACAACTTCTCAAAAGGGCAGTTTCCCAATGTGCATAAAATCAGCGGCGAAACCCAGGCGGAAACAGAAATTGCCCGGGGCGGTAAAGCGACTCACGGATGCCACAGGGGCTGTGTCATTCAGTGTTCCGGAACCTATGTGGACAAGGATGGAAACTATCTGACCAAACAGCCCGAGTATGAAACAGTCTGGGCCCACGGACCCAACTGCGGCATTGATGATCTGGATGCCATTGCCATGATGGACAGAATGGATGACGACTTTGGTCTGGATACCATTGAAATGGGAGCCACCATAGCGGTTGCCATGGAAGCGGGGCTGGCAAAGTTCGGTGATGCCGATGCCGCCATTAAACTCCTTCAGGAAGTGGGTGACGGCACACCTTTAGGACGAATCCTGGGCAGCGGTGCGGCTGTAACAGCCAAAACCTACGGTATTGAAAGAGCTCCTGTCGTCAAGGGACAGGCCATGCCGGCCTATGATCCCAGACCCATTCAGGGAATCGGTGTTACCTATGCCACCACACCCCAGGGTGCCGACCATACAGCCGGCTATGCTATTGCCACCAATATTCTGAAGGTAGGCGGATTTGTAGATCCTCTGAAACCCCAGGGACAGGTGGAGCTTTCCAGAAACCTGCAGATTGCCACGGCTGCCATCGACTCTACCGGAATGTGTCTGTTTATTGCCTTCCCCATACTGGATCAGCCGGAGACCTTCAATGCTTTTGTGGATCTGATTAACGCTTTCTTCGGTCTCAGTATGACCGCCGATGATGTCACGGCTCTGGGAAAATCTGTTCTCACCATGGAACGGGATTTCAATAAGGCTGCGGGATTCACCAAGGAAGATGACAGACTGCCCATGTACTTCAAGCGGGAGAAACTGGAACCCCATAATGCCATATTTGACGTTACCGATGAGGAACTGGATCAGGTCTTCAACTGGTAATGCAAAGAATCGAAAAAGGATCATGTGACGGGATCTTCCTGAGCAGTGTTCTTCAACAGGGTGTATTTGTTGAGTTCCTGCCCGGGGAGACTGTTGCATCTTTTATCCGAAGAGTCCTCTCTCTGGATGCTGAAGGTGTTCAGAGGGAGGTGCAGACCCTTATTCTGAATAACGGTTGTGTGGATGATCCGGAAACAACAGAGCTGGTGTCAGGTGATACTCTTGTCCTATCGGGTGCTATGCCGGGCCTGGTGGGGGCCATGCTCCGCTCGGACAGTCCGATTAAGGCCATGCGGAAGAGTATGAGCAGCGGTGAAGACCGGAGGCTCGTGCTGGAGGGCCGTCTGCTTCGCCTTAAACTGTTCAATACAGTTTTATCCGACCATAAAAATGATCTTCTGAAGCTGGGCTTTTTTATTGAGGACGAAACATGAGCTGTATCGAAGTAAAGACTTTTGCCACCCTGAATTCTCTTTTCCCCTCAGTTCAGGATTATCCTCTTCAGGAGGGGGACCGGGTTCTGGATATCATGGCCAGAATTGGAATACCCCCGGAGAAAGTCACAATCATATTTATTAATAATGTTCATGCCGAGCCGGAGAGCCCGTTAAAAGACGGAGATGTTCTGGGGCTCTTTCCTCCCATTGGAGGGGGGTGAGATTACTCGGGAATCAGAAGCTCCACACCAGCCTTGGTCAGCGCTTTTCTATAGCTGTCAGCAGGTAACTCATCTGTAATCAGATAATCAATATCCTCTATACCGCAGTACCGGGACAGGGCGATTTTTCCGAACTTTGTGGCATCTGTGAGAATAAAGGTCTGGGGGCTGCGGCTGATGATTTCCGCATTGATTTCGGCCCGCATCATATCCCGTCCGGTGAACCCTGTTTCCAGAGAGAAACCGTCAATACCGATAAAGGCTTTGGTAAAATTCAGAGCATTCAGACAAATCTTGACCAGATTGCCAACCATACATTCGCTTTCAGGCTGATACAGCCCTCCCAGAAGAATCACATTGCCCTGGGCTTCTTTGCCGATCTGTCTGGCGATGAAGGCATTGGAGGTGATAATTGTGGTTTTGGGAATTCGGGAGACTTCCTTGGCGAACAGAGCATTGATGGAACCTGACTCAATATAGATGGTTTCCCCTTCGTTCACATACCGGGCTGCCATTCTGGCAATACGGAGTTTCTGTTCATAGTTGATGCCCATTCTGTGGGAAATATCATCGGTTTCATCCAGTACGGCTCCGCCGTGAACCCTTCTCAGGAAACCGCGGTTTTCCAGCTGTGTCAGATCCTGCCTGATTGTCGCCTGTGAAACGTCCAGCTGTTCGGCAAGATCATTCACCGTTACTTTGCGTCCGTCGGACATGATGCTTAATATCTGTTTGTGTCTCTGATTCATGATCTACCCGTTTCCTGTTCTGTATTTTTCAATCCTGTCCATTTTAACCTCATATGTCGTCTGAGGGAAGACTTTTGGCCTTCAGGTATTCCCTACAGATGCGGACTGCCAGATTATGGTCATCCACATCTTTCAGGCCGGAAATAATCAGAACTCCGGCGATGGTGCCGTCTTTTAAAAAGAGCGGGACCCCTCCGCCCTTGGCTCTGTAGAGAGCCGGATCAAGGCTGTATTTGCTGATATCCGAGTTACTTTGAATCAGTTTACGGGATATATAGAAGGAGCTGTGTCTGAAATGCCTGACGATTCTGGCCTTCCCGGCAAGCCACAGATCATTATCACGGCAGCTGCCAGGCAGTGCTGCCTGAAAGAGGATCTGTTCATCTCTCTCAATCCGAATGGCCACAGGCAGCTGTTCTTTTCTGCAGAAATCCGCTGCCCGGGAACCCAGCTCCCAGGAAACCTGTTCATTAAAGCTCTCGAAACAGATTCTGTTTTCCTCTTCCAGCAGTTCTGAAAGATCCTTCATAATAATTCCTTAAATCAGTCTTTCATATGATAATGCAATGCTATCGTATGAAAATATTATGAAGGGTAATATTCAGATCTGTCAACAGAGATCTCCCTTATGGGGGAGATTCTTCAGATAAGTCCCCACACGCAGACCCATCGCAGCTATTGTCAGAGCCGGATTAACGGCAGCTGAAGCAGGGAAAAAGGAGGCATCCACCACATACAGGTTGGGATGATCCCAGGAGCGGCACCATTTATTCAGAACCGAATTGTCCGAATTGCCGCCCATCCTGAGGGTTCCGCATTGATGCTGCACCGCTTCAATTCCCCGTCTGTCGGTAAACAGCAGAGGATACCCTGCTTTTCTCATCATTTTTCTGGCCGCCCTGATCAGCTTTTCATGTCCCCGATTCTCTGTGGGGTTCAGATTTATTCTGATTCTGCCGTTCTCAAAGGTCACTCTGTTTTCCGGATTTGGACTGTCTTCGCTCATGAGCCAGAGATCCATGCTTCTTTGGGCAATGAAATCGGGAAACAGACGGAATGCAAGCTGCTTTTTATTCTGGAGCATCTCTTTTTTGACCTTTCCCCGGAGCTGAATATTTCCCCAGCCCTGATTGTAAAAATCATTGACTGCCAGAGTTTTCTGAAAGACCGTCGGATTTTTTCGGAACAGAGAGAGGGCCAGAAGAACAGTATTGGTATGAGCCATATAACAGCGGCCCACATATCCTGAACTGTTGGCAAGGCCCTCGGGCATGTCTGTATCGGCAGAATTAAGCAAAAGGGCTGCGGAGTTCACTGCTCCGGCTGACAGGATTACCCGTCGTGCCTTCTGTATGTATTCTTTCCCGTTTCTGAAAAGTACCGCCCCTGTTATGGTGTTGTCAGGACCGGCAAGGAGTCTCAATGCCCTGGTGTTTGTCAGAAAGGTCAGAGGGGAACTCTCTTTCAGAAGAAGGGGTCTGAGCATTCTGTTTTCAGCATCACCTTTGGCCCTGACCATACAGGGGAATCCGTCACAGGGGCTTCCTTTCCGGCAGCGGCCCTCAGGCCCCTGATCAACGGCTATGGGGAGATGAAAAGGGTGGAGGCCTTGTTTTGTCAGCTTCCGGCTTAAGTCTCTGACTGCCTGTTCATGGGGGATGGGCGGCAGAGGGTAGGACTGATCAGAGGGTTCTGTGGGGTCTTCTCCCTGTTTGCCTCTCACTCCCAGAATCTCTTCAGCCTTCTTGTACCACGGCGCCATTTCACTGTAATCCAGGGGCCACTGTGAATCAAAGTCTTTTTCTCTGAGCCGGAAGGCACTGCCCCCGAAAAACTTGCTGTTGCCCCCCACATTGTAGTACATTCTGGGAGTAAACTCATTCCCCCTGCTGTCCAGCCACTTTTCTTCAGCCGCATATCTCCGGTTCAGGGCCAGTTCCGGAACAGACCAGTTTTCCTTCTCCTGTCTGATAAAATCCCCCCGTTCCACCATCAGGATGGAAGACCCTGATTCTGCCAGCGCTGAAACAACAGCCGATCCTCCCATCCCTGAACCGATTATCAGATAATCATATATTTTATCCGGATTCCAATTTAAATTTGCATTCATGACTCCAATTATATAGAATTATTCATATGAAAGTCAAAATACTTTCGTACGAAAATTGAGGAGTGTTAGGAATGAAGTCTGAGAGAATCGGAGTTATTGACGATACAGTAAAAATCGCAGCGGGTCTGTTCTGGGCGGATTACGGAAATCTGGGCGGGACAGTCAGAGAACTGGAGAGTGCAGGAGCCGACTGGATTCATCTTGAAATGCGGGACGGCCGGTATATGAACTTTAATGCGCCCCGGGGAGGGTTGGATGTACTGATGGGAATCAGACCCCATACAAATCTTGAAATAGAGGTTCAGCTGCAGATGCTGCGCCCCACTTTTGACCTGTACAGGCAGCTGAAGGATGCCGGTGCCGATCTGATTACCATTCCTTTGGAAACTGCCATGGAAAATACCATGCAGGATCTCACATTTATAAAGGACTCACTGGGACTGAAAATCGGCGTCTGGGGATGGCAGGGACTTCCTCTTGATTTTTTCAGACAATACATCCCTTTTGTTGATATTATTGAATATGAGAGCCGGGCCCGCTTCTGGGTTAACGAGAAGGGGAAAACTCCCCATTTGATTGATCCTCTTATGGTTCAGAATATTGCTGATCTCAAACAGATGATCAGGGATGCCGGCAGAGAGAATGAGGTGGATCTTATGGAGGATGGAGGCATCGGTCCCTCAAACGTAGCCCCTTTTATTGACGCCGGTATGACTGTGGGGGAATTTTCTTCTGCCCTGTTGAAAGGGAGTGACGGAGAAGGGCCGGGGAACAGGTTTATTCCCGGAAGCGGCAGGATTACAAAGGCTGTAGAAAACCTGAAACAGGCCTTACAACGAGACTAAGGGTCTGGCCGGTTCATCCGGCCGGTAGACTTTTAAACAGAAACTGGAAAAATAGGAGAATCATATGGAAAAACTGACTATCGCCCTTGCAGGCTACGGAAGTATAGGGCGTATTCACCAGCTGGCCTGGTCTGATATCAAGTACATTTATCCCGGTAAAACACCTGAGCTCTATCTAAAGGGTCTTTGCCGCTCCACCCCGGAATCGGCTGCCGAGACCGCAGTACAGGCCGGTCTGGACAGGGGATACAGAGATTTTGATGACATTCTGGCAGATCCGGAAGTGGATATTGTTGATCTGGTTACTCCCAATTCTCTCCATAAGGAACAGATATTAAAAGCATTGAATGCCGGGAAACATGTTCTGTGTGAAAAGCCTCTTGCAATGAATGCGGCCGAAGCAGCTGAAATTGAAGAGGCCGCCCGGAATTCGGACAGAAAGGCGGGGATGATATTCAACTACCGTTTTATACCTGCCATGCTCAAGGCAAGGGAGCTTGTGGAAGAGGGGAAAATCGGCGAAATCTACTCCTTCCGGGGGGAATACCTTCATACAGGCTATCAGAATCCGGAGAGGCCTTACAGCTGGCGTATGGATTTCGAACAATCCGGAGGAGGAGCCCTGGCGGATCTGGGAAGCCATGTGATTGACCTTGTGCGCTACCTTCTGGGAGATTTTAAATCTGTAAGAGCCCATCTGGAAACCTATATTGAGGAGAGACCTCTGCCTGGCGGCAGGGGAACCGGGAAGGTCACTGTGGATGATGCCGCCTGGCTCCATTGTGAACTGAAATCCGGAGCCCCCGGAACCATTGAGGTTTCCCGTTTTGCCACAGGAACCCTGGACGATCTGAATCTCACCGTTTACGGCAGCCGGGGAGCCTTCAGCTTCAGGCTTATGGATCCGGGATTTCTGAACTACTTTGATGAAGGCAACAAAGGAGCCGGGTGGAGCCGTCTGGAAACACTGCAGCACTATCCGGATGCAATTATACCGGCACCGCGCTCTGTGATCGGCTGGACCCGCTTTCACACCGAGAACCAGTACCGTTTTGTCAGATCCATTATGGAGAATAAACCTTTCTCTCCCTCTCTGAATGACGGAGCAGCGGTCCAGTATGTTCTGGATGCCTAGGTCAGAAGTGCTTCAT
>JAQQAM010000096.1 GCA_028532905.1 Spirochaetales bacterium | reverse complement strand
CTTCTGAATCCCGATCCCTGGAAATAGACGATCCCCCCTCCTTGTATGACCTGTATAAATCGTCCCATAAAAATTTGACAGAATAGAAATTCCATTATAGGATTACGGCAATAAAATAAACCCATGGAGGTATTCTATGGCCGAAGTAATCTTGAAAGACATCACCAAAATTTATGATGGTGGCGTAAAAGCAGTTGATAAGGCCAATATCAACATCAAAGACCAGGAATTTGTAGTACTGGTAGGACCTTCCGGATGTGGTAAATCCACAACTCTGAGAATGGTAGCGGGACTGGAAGACATCAGTGACGGTGAACTTCTGATCGATGGAAAGAGAATGAACGAAGAGGCTCCCAAAGACAGGGACATTGCGATGGTTTTCCAGAACTACGCCCTCTACCCCCATATGTCTGTATACGACAACATGGCGTTCGGTCTCAAAATCAGAAAGTATCCCAAAGCGGATATCGACACACGTGTTAAAGAAGCCGCTCAGATCCTGGATATCGAAGAACTTCTCGAAAGAAAACCCAAGGCTCTTTCCGGTGGTCAGAGACAGCGTGTTGCCGTAGGTCGTGCGATTGTTCGTAAACCCAAGGTATTCCTCTTCGATGAGCCCCTTTCCAACCTGGACGCCAAGCTGAGAGTTCAGATGAGAGCCGAAATCGGTGCTCTTCACTCCAGACTGTCTGCCACAATGATCTATGTAACTCATGACCAGATTGAAGCTATGACAATGGGTGACAAAATTGTTGTTATGAAGGGCGGAATCATCCAGCAGATCGGTTCTCCCCTGAAACTGTACAACGAACCCATCAACAGATTTGTTGCCGGATTCATCGGATCTCCTCCCATGAACGTTGCTGTTGCCAAGGTAACAGAAGAAGGCGGAAAAATCGTTGTAACTGAAGAAGGTATGAAAGTTACCATCGACGATGAAAGAATGGAAACTCTTAAATCCTATGTTGGTAAAGAGCTTCTTGTAGGTATCAGACCTGAAGACCTTGATTTCACAACTACCCCCACTGAAAACAACATGGTTGCCAAAGTTGTGGTAATTGAACCCCTGGGTGCTGAAACCATGCTTCACATCAATACCGGTTCTCATACATTCACAACAAAGAATGAGCCCACTGTTGACGTAAAAGTCGGAGATGAAGTTAACTTTACTCCCAGACTGGACAAGCTCCACTTCTTTGATCTGGAAACAGAAAGATCTCTCTTCTTCACTGAAGACTGATTAAAAGATGATTAACTGACCGCTCCCCTTGTGGAGCGGTTTTTTTTTTGCGATTCCCGCCATCCTGTGTATACTTTGCAATATGAACATTATCAAAGAGTACAAAAATCATATTATACCTGTCCTGTTTGCGTTCCTGAGTTTCGGAATCGGTGCTCAGGAAATTGTCATCACCGAAATTAACTTTCCCGATTTAAAGAGAACCCGTCAGAATACGGCTCTTCAGATTGTCAGACCCGTTGAAGTCGGAGACATTTACACGGAAGAGAGTGAGGAAATCATCATACAGGAACTCCGGGAAGCCGGAATTTTCAATCCTGAAATTACAACATCAACACAAATCAGCAACAACGAAGCTGTTATTACTGTGAATGTCAGGGACAGATGGACCCTGATTCCCATACCCATCTTCTCCTTTTCCCAGAACGGGGCCTGGCGAGTGGGGGTTCTGGGGATTGAAGGAAACCTGCTGGGATACTATAAAACCCTGGGACTGGGATTCTTCTTCGGTTCCGAAGGATGGTCTCTCCTCTCTTTTTACAGTGACAGCATTTTTCTCGGAACGGATATGACATTCTCCTCTTTTGCCAACCTCGGTCTGAATGAAACAACCGATGAAAATGTGTACGAGGAAACCCTCAGATCCTATCAGTCTGATGAAATCCGGCTGGGAGTCTCACTGGAATATCCCTTTACAGAAGAATTCTCAATAACGGGAGGCTGGGAGTACGACCGGTCCGTCCTGAGAGAGGACAGTGCGGCGGCTACAGGTCTGGATGATCTCAATTCAACCGGTGTAACCGGAGCCCTGAAGTGGATGGATATCTATTACGACATCCCCTATGAGTACGGACTGATGAGTAAAGTTACATACGGATGGAACTGGGGCCTTGCAGGCACAGAGAATTATCAGAGCGTAAAAGGAAGGGTCAAATGGGGTCTCAACCCGGCATGGAAGCATCTTTTCCTTCTCACTGCGGATGCCGGCTACTCACAGAATCTGCCGGCTCAGTCCCAGTTCCGGCTGGGTGGCGCTCCGGGAAGCCTGGTTCTTCCCATGGGTAGAATCGCTGCCGATGAATATGCCGCAGCCTCTGCAGTCTATAATATACCCCTGTGGTATTTTCCGGGAGGAACTCTTTCCATGAAAGCCTTTTACGAAGGGGGATACTACAGCTCCGACCTGGTAGACAACACCCTGTTTCACGGCCCCGGGACGGGACTGGAAGTCTTTATCAACAATCTGGCCATCCCGGCTCTGCAGTTTAACATTGCCTGGAATCTGGAAACCGGACGATATCAGTTCACAGCCGGGGTTGGTATGGGCGGCGGTGCCCCGGATTAATCACAACAGAGTTCTGACTGTTGCATCTTAGGCAATAATCTCTTTGCGAATTTACCATTACCAAATCCCTCTGCTTTGATTGACAACCCGGGGTGACCGGGTTTATTTTTTCATAAATACTCAACCCGGCCCGGAGCGGGCAACAAAGGATTATTATGAATTATTTTAATACACTTTCCTTAAGAAAAAAGCTGGATCAGCTGGGAACATGCAGCCTTATATCCAGATCAGAATTCGACGGAGTTGAAAAACTCAAAGGAAAAAAAGTTGTCATTATCGGCTGCGGAGCCCAGGGACTCAACCAGGGCCTGAACATGAGAGACAGCGGTCTTGATGTGTCCTACACCTTGAGAGAAGCGGCTATTTCCGAGAAAAGACAGTCGTATATCAATGCCACAGAAAACGGATTTACCGTTGGCGTATACAGTGAACTGATCCCCCAGGCGGATCTTGTTCTGAACCTGACACCCGATAAACAGCACAGCGCTGTAGTGGAAGCGGTCATGCCCCTTATGAAAAAGGGTGCCACCCTGGCCTACTCTCACGGATTCAATATCATTGAAGAGGGAATGGAGATCAGAAAAGACCTGACGGTCATCATGGTTGCTCCCAAATCTCCCGGTTCAGAAGTAAGAGAAGAGTACAAAAGAGGGTTCGGCGTCCCCACTCTGATCGCGGTTCACCCCGAAAACGATCCTAATGGCGATGGCCTTGAAATTGCCAAAGCCTATGCTGCGGCCACAGGCGGTCATAAGGCGGGAGTTCTTCTCTCCTCCTTTACCGCAGAAGTAAAATCAGACCTTATGGGCGAACAGACCATCCTCTGCGGTATGCTTCAGGCAGGCTCCATCCTCTGTTTTGACAAAATGGTTGAGAAGGGTATCGACAAGGGGTATGCCTCCAAACTGATCCAGTTCGGATGGGAAACAGTCACAGAAGCCCTGAAACACGGCGGTATCACCAACATGATGGACCGCCTGAGCAATCCAGCCAAGCTCAGAGCCTATGAAGAGGCCGAAGAGATGAAAGGCATTCTCAGACCTCTTTTCGAGAAACACATGGATGACATTATGAGCGGAACCTTCTCATCCACCATGATGGAAGACTGGGCGGCCGGAGACAAAGATCTTCTGGGATGGAGAGAAGCCACCGGTGAAACAGCCTTTGAAAAAACTCCTGCCGGAAGCATGGAGATTTCCGAACAGGAATACTTCGACAACGGAATCCTTATGGTAGCCATGGTGAAAGCCGGTGTAGAGCTTGCGTTTGAGGTTATGACAGAATCCGGAATCAAACAGGAATCAGCCTACTACGAGTCCCTTCATGAACTGCCCCTGATTGCCAACCTGATCAGCCGGAAGAAACTGTATGAGATGAACAAGGTTATTTCCGACACAGCTGAATACGGCTGCTACCTCTTTGCTAATGCGGCCGTTCCCATGCTGGAAGACTATATGAAAGATGTGGATACTGACATTATCGGTAAAGGTCTGGCTGGATCATCCAACCAGGTGGACAATGTGAACCTGATTGAAGTGAACAGCGCTGTGAGAAACCATCCCATCGAGGAAGTGGGAACCATGCTCCGCGGCTTTATGACTGAAATGAAATCACTGAACTAGTTTCAATAGGTCAAGCCGGAGGAATCCGGCATACATAAAGACATGAAAAAACCCGCCATTCACACGGATCGGCGGGTTTTTTTTGACTGCTTACAATAACAGAAACTGCATTAACTGCTTTATGGAAAGGAACATCAAAGAGAGTCTTTCTCCTCCTGGAGCAGTTCATCCCTGAGTTCTTCAACATCCTCTGCCGGGAAATCATCCGAACTATGGGGTTCAGGAACTTCCACAACCATCTCTGCCGTATCCAGGGTCTGATCCCCTCCGAAGTCAGCCACCGGATCACTCTCTTCCAGATCGGCCGCATCTGTTTTGAAAAACTGAAGCTCACTGCCGATCCGTTCGGCTACAGAACCGATGGTATCGGTCATATTCTGAATCCTGTCGATGGCACCGCTGATGGTTTCAATACCGCTGGAGACCTGATTCACACCAGCATTGACACTTCCGGAGATAGCCTGAACACTCTCAACAGCCTGAATCATTGTCTGGGACTGCTCGGTCATACTTTCTGAATCCTGCCGGACTTCCACCGACATGGTCTGCAGAGAGCTCATGGCCGAGAGAATCTGATCTCCCCCGGACTTCAGCTCCACCATGCTCTGGCCGATTTCATTCATTGAACTGAACAGGTCCTCCACCTCGGAAACCGTTTTTGTAAAGGTGGAAAGGGTCACATCACTGGACTCGGTGGCCGCCCTGATATTTTCAATTATCTCATTCAGAGAGGAGCCGATTTCCCGTGAGTTCTGTGAGGAGGCTTCCGCCAGCTTTCTGATTTCATCAGAAACAACAGCAAAACCCTTTCCGTATTCGCCGGCATGGGCTGCCTCAATGGCGGCATTCATGGACAGCAGGTTTGTCTGGGAAGAAATATCTTCAATAACGGAAATCATATTCCGGATGGCATCAATGCTGTTATTGATTCTGGTAATGGTATCGGTTGTGTCTTTCAGCTGATGGTTCCCCTCATCCATGGAACTGACCATGGATTCCAGACTCCCCAGTTTCTTGACTGTAACCTGTTCCACATTGGCAATGGATGCCATCATCTGGTTCACAGCCGCCGACGACTCCTCGATCATGGATGTCTGTTCCAGAATACTCTGATTCAGATTCTCGATTCTGGAGGAGATAACCTCAACAGCTTCATAGGAGGATTTTGAGGTTTCATCCAGCTGGTGGACATCGGCCTTGATCTCCTGGGCACTGATCCCGATGCTCCGGCTGGTCTGGGTTGTATCTTCAACCTGCTTGATCAGCTGATCCCGGATACTGAGGTTTTCATCGGAAACGCCTTTGATCCGGTCAATGATCCCCTTAATGGAATTCTGAAAGGTGGATAGGTTGCTGTTAAGCCGGGCCAGATCATCCTTTGAGGTGACCTTTCCCACTTCCCGGAGATCTCCGTCCTTAAGACGGCCGATGCTGCCTTCAATACTCTTTATGTTCCTGACAATCTGATTGGTGAAGATGATGGCTCCCAAAAAAACAAGAATAAGTATGACAACCAGTCCGATAAAGGAGAGGAGGAGGCTCCTCTCTTCTATTTTCTTGATCTCTGCATCAACAAACTGAAACTGCTCATTAATCACATTCACAGAACTTTCCAGCACATTTTCATAAATACTGTGCTGGGAAAGGAAATTCGTAAAACTTAAACCGAACCGGGCATCCGCCTGGGTTCCATGCAGATCCCTGAATCGTTTGGCATTGTAGATTTTGGTGAATGAGAAGGAGTTGATAAATATATAAGTCTCCTCCACAGATTTCCGGAAGCTGGCATCCGCCTTTTTAAAGGATTCCAGCCTGTCCAGTTTCATGGCATTCAGCCTAAGGATAATATCGATGGAATCAGAGATATCCACACTCATCTCTCTGAGCAGAGTGATAGACTCCAGTCTCTCAAACTGGTCGTTTGTGGCCTCAATACTCGACAGAAGATCTTCAAACATCCGGACATAGGGGGCTTGTCCCAGCATTTTGTTCATTAGGATTCTTTCGGTCTGCATACTGTCCTTCAGATCGGAAAGAATCTGCTGCTCCTTTCTGATCTCATCAATGGGAGCCATAATCATGAAGTACAAGCCGATTATAAGACAGACGAGAACAAGAAAACCTGTAACCAGAGAAAGTAATTTTGTTTTAATCGTCATAGGATTCACCTTTTTATATGAAATAGTAAATTACGTTATTCGATGTATTTTTAGTTTGCATCCATTACAATGGATTAATAACGATGATAATTATAGCTTCAATGCTTGAAAAAATCATCTAAAATTTAACAGTTTAATAATAGGTAGGACCAATGAGAGACCGTAAAAATATTATTTTAATACTATTATTACTTTTTATTCTGCAGCCATTTTTGTGGTCAGAAGGACGGACCGACAGAATACCGGAGAATCCGGAGCTGATCAGCGGCACCCTGGAAAACGGCATGAAGTACTATATCCAGAAGAATGACACCCCCCGGGAGAGAGCCATTCTGAGACTGGTTGTCAATGCGGGTTCTCTGATTGAAGATCCCGACCAGCTGGGCATGGCTCATTTCCTGGAACATATGGCTTTTAACGGAACCGCTGAATATGAGGAGAACGATCTGGTACGCTTCCTGCAGAGTATCGGCATGCAGTTCGGCCCCGATATCAATGCCCATACCTCCTTTGATGAAACAGTCTACAAACTGATGATTCCCCTGGATAAACCGGAGAACCTGAGTACGGGTCTGAATATTCTGGAACAGTGGGCTTTTCATATGAACCTGACGACCCGGGACATAGAAGAGGAGAGAGGCATTATCCATGAGGAATGGCGCCGGGGACTGGGGGCCTCCCGAAGGATGATGGACAAGGCCTATCCTCAGATCATGTATAAATCCCTCTACGGTGAAAGGCTCCCCATAGGGACGGAAGAATCCATCCTGAACAGCACTCCCGAATCCATACGCCGCTATTACAAAGACTGGTACCGCCCTGATCTGATGGCCATTGTAGCGGTAGGAGATTTTGATCCTGCTGCCATGGAGAAGGATATCATCTCCCGTTTCAGTAAATACAGAAACCCCGAACGCCCCAGAGAGCGCTGTGAACCGGACGTACCGGATCACAGCGAAACGGTTTTCACAATCCAGAGCGATCCTGAAGCGACTTTTACTGCAGCCATTGTTTTCAACAAGTTCAACAGGGAAACACCTTCCGTCAAAGAGGACTACCGAGACGAGCTGATGGAGGTTCTGTACCTGACTCTGTTCAATAACAGACTCCAGGATCTGGAAAACAGCCCGGAACCTCCCTTTACCAACGCCTATGCGGATTTCAACAACCTCACAAGACCCAAACGCTTTCATACCATGACTGTCGTGACAGCTGAAGGAGCCCTGTACGAGGGGTATGAGGCTGTTCTGACAGAGGCGAAACGGATACAGGATCACGGTTTTACGGCAGATGAACTGAGCCGGGCCCGCAAAGAGCTTACATCTTATATGTTTACCACCTGGAACAATCGGAACAACAGGGAATCTGTAGAGATTGCTTCTGAATATGTGGATCATTATCTTAACGGCACCCCTGCTCCGGGTGTGGAGTATCTGTGGGATGTATTCAATGAGTACATTGAAACCATAAGCCTGGAGGATCTTCACAGCAAGGCGAAACTCTGGCTCAGAGAGTCAGACCGGGTCATCTATACCATGGCTCCCGGAGGGGACGGTCAGAAAGAGATCGATCCGGTACGACTGTCGGGGATCAATTACAAAATCAGTCAGACTCTGACAGAAGCCCCTGAAGAAAGGGTTGTGAACAATAACCTTCTTGAGGAGGAACCGGCTGCCGGCTCAATTGTGGAAAAAAGAGTCCTTGCCGAGGCAGAAGCCGAAGAATGGATACTCAGCAATGGTGTCAAAGTGGTTCTGAAAAAGACAGACTTCAAGGAGAACGAGGTTCTATTCTCATCCATGTCGCCGGGAGGCATCTCCCTTGCGGAAGACGAGAACTATCTGAGCGCCTCTTTTGCGTCGGAGGTGATACAAAGAAGCGGGATCGGACGGTTCTCCAGGCTGGATCTGGAAAGGGCTCTGGCCGGTTCCACCGCCTCCCTCAAACCTGTCATATCGGAAATGAGCAGCGGCACAAGGGGAAACAGCACCAGAGAAGACCTGGAAACCCTATTTCAGCTGAACTACCTCTACTTTACGGCTCCCCGTCTCGACAGGGACAGCTGGAACTCCTACAGGACCAGAATGGAGAACAATCTGAAAAACAGAGATTCCAGCCCCATGACCCGCTATTCGGACCTCCTGATCAAACTGCTGTATCAGGACAACCTCAGAAGCCGCCCCCTGACAGCCGAAGCCCTTGGGGAAATTGATGAAGACTGGGCCCTTGATTTCTACAGACAACGCTACGCCGATGCATCGGGATTCACATTTTTCATCACCGGGAGCTATGAAGAAGAACAGATTACCCCTCTGGTTGAGAAATACATTGCCTCCCTTCCCGCCTTCGGCGGCGGAGAGTCCTGGGTCGACAGAGGACTCCGATACCCGGAGGGCATTATCAGAGAGAGTCTTTCCAGCGGACAGGATCCCGTCAGCTATGTGACCATGATCTACCCGGGAGAATGGGAGTGGTCGAACAGGGAAACCCAGCTGATTCAGGCCGTTGCCGACTCCCTGCAGATGGTAATCACAGAAGAGGTACGGGAAAAGGCGGCCGGAACCTACAGTCCCTCTGTATCCGTTACTCCGGCGAAAGTTCCTTTTGAAGATTACTATTTTATGATTTCCTTCTCCTGCGACCCGGGGCGCACAGAAGAACTGACACAGCTGGTCCGCTCCGTTATCAATGAACTGAAAACGGGTGAGGTGGAGGAGCGCTTTATCAATGATGTGATCAAAGCCAGAACGGTTCTGCTGGAAGACCAGCTGAGGAAAAACAGCTACTGGCTCTCCAGAATGGAGAGAAGTTATTTCCTCGAGCTGCCCCGTGAGGACATCCCCCCCCGGAACGAACTGGAAGGCTACTACAGTACAGAACTGTTTCAGGACAGGATGAACAGGTACTTTTCGGATGAAGATAATCTGGAAGTGATTCTCTATCCTGCCGAATAGAAAAAAAGACCCGGAGATCTTCTGAATCGCCGGGTCAGTTCCTTACAAAATGGATCGTTATTTAGGAATGGAGGGTACCAGTCCGCTGGGCTCGGAAACACCTGAAGGGAAATCTCCGGCATTGGCGGGGAGCCATGTCTGATTCCGGCCTATGGGTCCGATTTTTCCTCTGACAATCAGATTGCTTCCATCTCTCCACATTTCAGAAGAATAGACCTTTCCGTTCTGGGGGTCCAGAATCTTGCCTTTCTTGTATTTTTCACCGGCTTTCTGCATATTCCAGATAAAATCCAGACCGCAGTAGAAGGGCTCGCCCTTTACTTCTTCGGCTCTGTCTTTGGGGTTCACATAGGTATCCTTGACCTTGCCCTCTTCAAATGTCACCAGAATACGGCCGAAGATTTTTCCCTGGTAGTCATATACCTTGACTATGGACTTTACTTCACCAGTTTCGTCATCTACAGTCTTCCAGAGTCCCAGGACATCGCTGCCGGCCATAAGGGGGGCTGCGGAAAAACAGACGAATAAAAGGATGCTCAAGATTTTCTTGCTCATAATTCTCCCTCAAATTATTGATTGGGTTATTTTAGCATGAGTTCGGGTATTTTCAACAGAACACTTTCTTTTCAGTAATCCCTTGACTGCTTTTTAATAATTAAACAGCTCATCGGGCGTCAGCTCCACCACTTCAGCCCGTTTTTCCAGAACCTTGAAATCCAGCTCCTCCCGGTTTCCCAGAATGAGTATATTGCTCTCCCGGGGAATAACGGAATCTCTGAAATAGGCATCCATACGGCTGTAGCTGTACTCCTCAAGATCCCGGAAGACCCTGTCTCTGTAATCGGCGTCCAGCCCCAGCTCCCGGGCCTCCCACCAGCTCCAGAAGACTTCTGAATCGGTGATCCGGTCGGAAGACTGACTTTTCAGCAGGGCTGTTCTGGCTTCATCAAAAAGCCGCCCCTCTGCAGGAACATTCAGAAAAAGACGGTCCATCTCGGCAATGGCCTCAGGAAGTTTATCCGCCTGAGTCCCCAGATAACTCTGAATAATATGTCTGTTTCCCGGAAACTCGGGAACCGTGATGCTGGAGTAGGCCGTATAGGCCAGCCCCCGGGCCTCTCTGATCTCCTGAAAGAAGATGGAATTCAAACCGGCTCCGAAGAACTCGTTAAACAGAGAAATTGAAGCCAGCTGCCGGGGATCGAAGGTATTCTGGGGCGCCAGCCTGAAGATCTCCGCCTGCACCATATCGTGATGTGTGAAGAAAACCTTGTTTTCACCGTCCCTCTCCCTGTAGAGTTTCTTCTCCCGGAGGGGAAGAGGGGAGTTGAGGCTCCCGGGATGGGTATGGTTCAGGATGGTCTGAAGCTCAGTGCTGTCCCGCCGTCCAAAATAGAAAACCCTGTGAGGCAGGTCAAACAGACGGCGCAGTTCTGCCGTCAGGCTGTCGGCATTTTCCGCCTTCAGCTCCTTTACCGAAAGGATATCCCGGAAAGGGGAATCCTCACCGTAAAGTCCCCAGGAGTACAGACCGCCCATAAGAAGAATTTTCTTATTCAGTTTGGCATCCTGCCGCCTTTTGATCAGACCCTGAATATATTTTCTGTAGCTCTTTCTGTCTCCCTGTCCCTTTCTGATCAGATTCCGGACAAAGACAAGTGCCTTTTCAAAATCCTCATCCTTTCCATAAACTGAAAACACAGAGCGCTCCAGATCCACCTGAAAAGAGAGATCAATTCCCAGAAGAAAGGCCTCCTTCTGCAGCTGAGCGGGGCTCATCTCTGTAGTGCCCAGATAGGGGAAGTAATCTCCGGCCACAGGAAGACGGGGAGAAGAGCTCTTTCCCTCGGGGAAAATAAATGTCAGTTCAAACAGATCATTGGATGTATTCCGGCAGCAGCTCAGCTCTACAGAGGGGCTCAGCTGTTTATGCGTGATAAGCTGATCATAATCGGGAAACTGAGGCCGTCTGTACCCGGGGTTTTTCTGCCGAAGCTCAGTGAACCAGGATGATTCCTGGTCATAATCGATTTTCAAGGCCGTAATCTCCGGCTTATCCACCAGTTCCAGGGATTTGTCTTCCCCCTCTTTCTTGTCCACCCGGACAAAAGCATCTCGGAACTTTTCCCGGACAAACTGAACAAGGTCCTCTTTCGTCAGACTTCTGAGTCTGTCCAGACGGCCCATGTATTCCGACCAGCTGATCCCTTCAATAAAGCAGTCCGAAAGGGCATTGACGATCTGATTGGATTCCAGCTCCTGAATCTGTTCAATCTCCAGAAACTTTATGACTCCCTTCAGAAGACTGCCGTCAAAGCTGCCCTTTCTGATGAGATCAATCTGTTTCAGGAGCAGCCTGTGAACCGAGCCCAGAGACTGCCCCGGGCCGGGTGTGCCGTACAGGACAAACCAGCTGTAGTCCCCGGCGGAGCTCAGACTGCTTCCTCCTTCCAGAATTTTCTGCTTCTGAACGAGATTCAGGTCTATCAGTCCCGCCTGACTGTTATTAAGAATCAGATCAAGCATAACGAGAGGATAATAATCTTCACTCCGGACGCCGCCGAACCGGAATCCGGTCATGGTAAACTCGGAATCCGCTCCTTTGAGAACCTGCCGGCTCCGTCCTTTGAGGCGGACTGCTTTTTTTACAGACTGCACGGGCTGTTCCGGAGGAGCGGGGTTCCAGCTCCCCCAGCTCTCTTCAATCAGTGCCAGAGCTTCCCTGCGGTCAAAATCCCCGGCCAGACAAATAGCCATATGTTCGGGTCTGTACCAGGTATTTCTGAACTCTTCTATCTTTTCAAGGGAGGGAGCCTTGATATGCTCCTTTTTACCGAGGATGGTATGGCTGCCGTATTCATGCCCCGGAAAGAGACCCGCCAGGAGCAGATCCCGGGCTCTGGAAAAGTCATCATCCAGGTCCTGATTGAATTCTTCAAAAATGGCTTCAATCTCGGTCAGAAAAGAGCGGATAACCGGTCTTGAAAAGCGCTCGGCTTCCAGCTCTGCCCATCTTTTCAATTCTATGGACGGGATATCGCATTTGTAGACGGTTTCATTGATTCCGGTAAAAGCATTCACCCCCCTGGCGCCCAGATGGGACAGGATACGATCATACTCTCCCGGCAGACTGAGGCGGGATGCTTTTTGATTGAGGGCATCAATTCTCCTGAACTGCTCCTCCCGCTCCTTTTCATCCTTTATCCCCCGGAGGGTTTCAAATGACTCCTTGATTTCCCGTAGCACCGTTTTCTCTTCGTCCCTGTGGAGCACGCCTATGGATTCTGAACCTTTGAACATCAGGTGTTCCAGAATATGGGCGGCTCCTGTGGACTCTTTCGGATCCTGTGCAGAGCCGGCCCGTATGACTATACGGGTTTCAATACGGGGTTTGTATTTAGTACAGGAGAGGTAAAGGGTCAGACCGTTGGCCAGTCTGTGTGTAGTCAGATTATACTGATCAGACATTGCATTTATTGAATCAGGATTACCCTGGTTGTCAGCGTTCAGAAACATAACAAAACAATATAACCGAAACCCCTGTAAGGGGATAGAGAGAAACCCGCTGATTTCAGTTAAAAAAACTGCCCCCCGAGGGACAGTTTTCAACAGAAGAACCGGTTTGTATTATTCTATTCTACTGAACAATGATAATCAGTGATCCTGTTGAGGCAGGACCGCCGGTGGCAGCTGCCCTGGCACTGTCCAGAGTATCATCGCTTCCGTCAGTATCTCCCCCGGATTCACCTGAATTGGTGGAGGGGGACACAGAACTCTCCTGCTTTTTCTGCTCGGCCGGAGGTACAGGTGAACCGCCATCCGGATCTGCCTGGGAAGAAGAGCCGGCGGGAACATTCACCTTCCCGCCTCCTTCGGTAGAGAAGTCGACACTCCCTTCCAGAACTCTCAGTCGGATACCGTCAAAGCTGAAAGAGGTACCTCTTACAGCAGCAGTGGCTACAGGACTTCTTACCTGAAAGTCATTGATACGCTGATCACTTCTTTTCACATCGGTTCTGATTCTGCCGGAGCCGAGAAACAGTTTCGTTGTGGTCGTATCTGAAGATTGGGTATATTCAGTGAGAGTCATTCTGGTCAGGGGCTGAACTGTGATCTCCGCATTATCCATCACAACACGGGCTTCAGACCCGAATCCTGTGGAGATTCTGGAGTTTGTGGGAACCTCCATCCCTTCACTGGCAGCCTGCCAGCTTCTGCCGGGCTGCTGGATTTCAACCTTTCCGCTGAGCCGTCCCAATGTGGCGGTCTGTGCACTCAGCAGAACGGCAGTTCCCGTAAAAATCAAAACAATAAAAAGTATTTTTTTCATAACTTGGTCTCCTTAATAAAGACTCTTTACCCTGCAGCCGCCGGAACTGTGCCGGAAGCTTCTCTGCGGGGCCTTTAGAAACTAACAGACATATAACCGCCGATGCGGTAACTTATATCCTTTTCGGTCTGAATATCCTTGTTGGGAATAAAGACACCGGAAGTCAGGGCAAAACCAAGGTCGGACCATGGTCTGAAGTTCACAGTAAAATCGATCTCTTCTCCCAGATAGAGGGCATCTCCCGAATCCTCCTGAATCAGATCATCAAAAATAGGACCGTTTACAGCTCTCATAAAAGTAATGGCCGAAAGAAGGAGCTGTACCTTTTCCACAGGCTTTACCGAAACGCTGAGGTCTCCATAAATCAGGTTTCCCATCTGAGGGGCATAGACATAACCTTTAGTGGTGCTGGAGACGGGAACAAAACGGTGCAGAGTCGAACTGCCGCCCAGGAGAAGACCGCTGTAATCTCCCCGGTCGTCCCAGCTGTCACCGGAAGAGTACAGGGCATCCAGACTGATGGTGGTATTAAAACGGGGCTCCACATAATAATCCAGCTTCAGGTTAGCCATCCCCCCGAAGTATGTGTAATCAGCGGCTTCACTGCTGTCATATTCGGGAATATTGTACTGTCCGGTCTGAACCACTCCCGAAACACTGTAATAAAGGTTCGGTACAATAGATCCGTCGGCGGAAAGCTGTACATACTGGGTATGCAGTTTACCGCTCTGACTCTCATTCAGGTAATCGTCCTTTGATTCGGAACGCAGATCCATCTGGGCAATGAGAGACAGCTTCACTGAGTTGCCCCCCTTCATAAGGGGTGATTTGATCTCGGCAAACCCGAGCACACGGGGGGGCGCCAGAAGAAACTGATCATCCGATTCCAGTTTGTCTGCGGGAGTCATGACCACTTCCGAGGTAAGATTGAAAACAAGTCCTGTATATCCTGCTCCCACTGTAAAAGGGAGGGTATTATTCTGGAACTTCACCTGAAAACCGTCGGCAACGGATTTCAGAACCCGGGAGGTGGTATCGGTAAACCGGAAACGGCCGGCGTTGTAGCTCAGTACATTTCCGTCATCCATGGGTATCCGTCCATAGAAATAGAGGTCTGAAATATCAGGAATATGCTGATGTTCCTCTTTCTCATAGCGGTAGATGTATCCTGCTCTGGCAAACAGATTCACCTCGGAACTGAAAGACGAACGCAGCCATAATCCGGCTTTGTTCCCCTGTGTATAGGTTTCATTTTCAATATTGGAATACTGGGAGATATTTTCTATTTTACCGCCCCAGTCGGTATCGGCAGCCCAGAGTACCGGGGACAACAGGAAAAGCAGAAGCGCTGCTGATCTAATTTTCATGATTGGTCTCCTTCAGTTTCCAGCACAGTGATGATTGTGTTAATGACTTCAAAAGGTTTCAGACTGCGTCCCGGTGCGGAACGGCCCAGGAGCCATTTATTGTAGGCGGCTTCACGGGCGGCATAACGGGGGCCGGGAACCAGCCTGTACATCAGGCCTCCCTTCTCTTCAAGAACCTCCATCAGAATATAGGAGAACTCACCGTAGGTAATGTTTCGCCGGGGGCTCAGGTCTTCCATTTTTCCGAGACCATCGGCTTTCATAATCCAGTTTAAAGCATCCTCAACAGATGCCTCCTCATCAATTTTTCCTGCAGAAGCAAGGATCAGCCAGGATGTGGTTCCCAGATCAGCCTTGTCCTGTTCAAGGAAAACATCCAGAACCTCGTTTGACTGGGCTGTCAATGTGACAGGCAACATGAAAACAAGGAATAAAAGAAAGAACAGTATTGATTTTTTCATTTGCTATCGACTCCTGAGTTTCGATACTTCTATTTTATGTCTCAAATGGAGTATGCACAACGTATAGGACCAAAAAAATGAAACAAGTTTAGTCATATTCATTGATGAAAGGCTGTTTTCTTCTGGAAATACCCCCGCAGACCTGTATAATGAATGAATACTGGAGAATGAAATGAATAAAAGAATACTGTATCTTGCCATCCCGATTCTGCTGTCCGGGCTCTTTTCACTGCTTCTGACAACAGAATCCTTTCAAAGCTCTGAATACTCAATATACGATCTGCTCCTGAGGATAAAACCGGAGGTTGAAGAGGATGAAAATCTTCTACTGGTCAATATTGATGACCTGAGCATTACCAATATAAATATGTACCCCATCGGCAGAGATATATTCGCCGACGGTCTGATGCTCATGAAGGAACTGGGCGCCGCCTATGCGGTTCTGGATATCGAGTTTATAGACAAGAGCCCCGCCGGTCTGAACAACCAGTACCTGGAAGAGCAGATTCCCCGCCGCTTCAATGATGTATTCTATGATATTTCCCAGCAGCAGCAGGCTTTTATCCAGGCTCTCCAGGGCAATCAGATTCCCCTGGAAGAAGCGGGATATTATCAGGGGCAGCTGGACGACTATTCCTATGACCGGCAGCTGGAGCTTCTGAATGATGTAAATAAAATCGCCCGGGACAATGATGAATATCTGGGCAAAGCCGTATCCTTTTTCGGTAATGTTGTCTCCACCGTCAATATGATGAAGAGTGAAGACGACACGACGCCGCCGGAACTGAAGGAACTGGCCAGAGAAAAAGTATCCCTCAACCGTTATTTCACCACTCCCTTTGAGGGTTTCACAGAAGCCCAGGAAATCAAACCGGCCATTTATCCGGTACTCTCCAACTCCATTTCTGCCGGCTACCCCCGGGTCAATATTGATAAAGACGGTGTGAGACGGCGTATCGATCTGATCTATGATTATCAGGGAGACTACTATCCCCAGCTCGGATTTTCCGCCCTTCTTCATCATATGGATGTACAGGAAATTGAACGGACTCCTGTGTCCCTTGTTCTTAAAGGGGCTCTTACAGAGGACAATACAAGAGAGGATCTGGAAATCCCTCTGGACAGATTCGGTATGATGATGATCAACTGGCCCGCCAAAAAGTATGTGGACAGTTTCAGACACATCAGTTTCTTCTTCCTGTACAGACATGACATGCTTCTGGACGATCTGGTCTACAACCTGAGACTGCTGAATGATCAGGGACTTCTGGAAGCACCCTTCTACCAGGGGGACTATCCCCTGATGGATCTCTACGGCTATCTGGAAATGCTCAAGCAGGACCATATGGAGGGAATCAAGGATATCGACCTGGAAGAGTACATCCCTTTGAGAGAAATGTTTCTCTCTGAAACCGATGCCTATCTCAACGGAGAGGCTGAGCAGTTTATCCTGAGCGAACTGGACAGCTATCTGACCATCCCCGATCTTCCCGAGGAACAGAGAATCCGTTTTCAGCAGCTCCAGGAGTTTATTCCCGAAGCCTTTGACGCCTCCCGCAGCCTCATCAGCCAGATCATTGAAATAAGGGAGAACCTGAAAAAGGACCTGGAAGGCTCTATTTCGATTGTGGGATACTCGGGAACATCCACAACTGATATCGGGGTCAATCCCTTTGAAGAAGAGTATATGAACATGGGACTCTATGCGGCGGTAACCAACACCATCCTGTCGGGGCAGTTTCTGGATGAATCCCCCCTGTGGGTGGCCATGGTCATTTCCCTGATCATGTCTCTTCTGACCGCCTTTATCGTCTCTCGGCTGAACCATCCGGTGTGGGGGCTGATTTCCGGAATCGGAGTTCTCCTGGTGACCGAAGCGGCTCTCATTCTTGTGTTTGTCTTTGCCGGCATCTACACTCCCCTGCTGACACCCGGTTTTACAATTCTCCTGAGTTTTATCGCCATCGTCAGTGTGAATCTGATCCTTTCTTCAAAGGAAAAGGGTTTTATCAGAAGCGCCTTTGCCCAGTATCTGTCGGATGACGTTATCAAGGATCTGTTGGACGATCCCTCCAAGCTCTCCCTGGGTGGAGAGGAACGGCATATGACAGCCATGTTTACAGACGTCAAAGGATTCTCCTCCATTTCAGAGAAACTCACTCCCCAGAACCTGGTTACCCTGCTCAATGATTACCTGACTGAAATGAGTAATCTGATTATGGAGGAAAAGGGAACCATAGACAAATATGAAGGGGATGCCATCATCGCTTTCTTCGGGGCACCCCAGCCCTTTCACGATCATGCGGTCCGGACCTGCCGGTCTGCCATCAGAATGAAGAAGGCGGAAAAGATTCTGAATGAAAAGATGATTGCCGAAAACCGGACCCCCGGCCCCCTGCTGACACGGATCGGTATCAATACAGGCGATATGGTTGTAGGGAATATGGGAACCCTTCAGAAGATGGACTACACCATGATGGGTAATGCGGTCAACCTCTCGGCCAGACTGGAAGGGGTGAACAAGCAGTATGGAACATGGATTCTTATCAGTGACAGTACATACAAAGAAACGGGAGACCTCTTTACCGTAAGGATGCTGGACAGAGTCCGGGTGGTGGGAATCAACGAGCCGGTGCGTCTGTATGAGCTGGTGGATGAAGCAAAACTCACTCCCGAAAATATACTGGAAGGGCTGGACCTGTTCCATAAGGGTATGGAGCTTTTTGAAAACAGACAGTGGGCGGAAGCCAATGAAATGTTCAAAAAAACCAGACAGGTTATTCCCGAAGATACGACATCTGAGATATATATGAAGCGCTGTCTGAAATTCAGTCAGGATCCTCCCCCCAAAGACTGGGACGGAGTGTTCAACCTGACACAGAAATAAAACCCATTCAGGCGGGAGCAAGGAACCCCTATGAAGCGAAAGACACTGATATCACTTTTCCTGCTGCTCATAACTGCAGCAGGGATTCACGCGGAATCCCGATTTCATATTCACTCTGTCAGCCTTATGGGTGTGGAACCGGTAGGCCGTTATAAAATGGATGTGACAAAGACAGGGTTCTCTGCTGCCCAGGAACTGTATTTCAGTACAGGCGGACTCCTGCAGTTCGGCGGGGGATTCCGTTATCTGTTCCCCCGTGAAACCAGAGACAGCGAACAGCTGACCTTTATCCCTGTATATACAGCAGTAAAACTATTCCTCCCTGTTGAGACTGTTCCCCTTTATGCCAAAGGAGCCGTGGGGTACAATTTTATCGAAGGGAACAGCCAGGCTGTGAATAATCTGGGAGAACTGAAGGGGGGGCTCTACTACTCTCTGGGAGGGGGAGTGGATTTTCCGGTCTATTACACAGACTCTGTCAGATTTTCTTTTATATTTGATATGGGATGGTCTTCCTACTCGGGAACAGCCCGGAAGGAAAGCAGTGAATCAAAGCTCTCTTACACCACAATGGACATACTGGCGGGACTGGGTATCCGCTTCTGATATATCAGGAATTATTAAATATCTGTAATTTCCCACTATTTACAACTATTTCCTCATGACACAGCCTCTTAAACAGTCTCCGGGGCTTGTCACCCCAGCTGTAAAAAAGATATATTTTATCCTGAATCGCTAATTCTAGATCGATTCAATTATAATACGTCTCTCATACAGTATGAACTATCTTTGTGAAGAGACATCAAATAATCAAATGAGGAGCATCTAAATGGTAAGTGGTCTTATAGTAACCATTGTCGGCATGTCCGTGGTGTTTCTGTTTCTGACTCTTTTGGTTGTAACTACAACTTACATGTCCAAAATTGTTCTGAAGTTTTTCCCCGAGCAGGAAAAACCGGCTGCTCCCGCCGTCAGAAAATCATCCGCAGACGCAGAGATTGCTGTTGCAATTGCTGCAGTGAAAGCTCACACAAAATCCTAAAAAGAGGTTAGAACCCTATGAGTAAAAAGCGCGTAAACTTTATGTGTACAGCCTTCCGGGACGGTTTTCAGTCCGTTTACGGAGCCCGTGTATTAACAAAGGACTTCCTGCCCGCAGTAGAAGCTGCATCCAAAGCAGGAATCAAGCACTTCGAAGCCGGTGGAGGTGCCCGTTTCCAGGCCCCCTTCTTCTACGGTAACGAATCATCATTTGACATGATGGATGAGTTCAGAAAGGCCGCCGGACCCGACGCAGACCTTCAGACTCTTGCCAGAGGTGTTAACGTTGTAGGTCTCAGCTCTCAGCCCAGAGACATCATCAACCTCCACGCCAAAATGTTCAAAAAACACGGTATTACTACCATCAGAAACTTTGATGCCCTCAATGATGTAAACAACCTGATCTACTCAGGACAGTGTATTCACGATGCCGGCCTGAGACATGAAGTCGTTGTCACCATGATGGCTCTCCCCCCCGGAGTAACCGGTGCCCATGACAAAGATTTTTACATCGGCGTTCTCAAAGGAATCCTCGATGCGGGAATCCCCTACGATTCAGTATGTTTCAAGGATGCTTCCGGAACAACAACTCCCAAGGTTGTGGGTGAAACCATCAAGGCGGCCAGAGAGCTTCTCGGTCCCGACATGAACATTGTATTCCACTCCCACGAAACTGCGGGTGTTTCCATTCAGCAGTATGTAACCGCTCTTGAAGCGGGTGCCACACAGGTTGACCTGTCCCTGTCTCCCGTATCCGGCGGTACCTGCCAGCCTGACCTTATGACCATGTGGCACGCCCTGCGCGGAACTGATTTCGACCTGGGTGTAGACCCCTACGAAATCATGAAAGTGGAAGAGATTTTCGAAGAGTGCATGTCTGAGTACTTCCTTCCCCCCGAAGCGACAATGGTTAACCCCATCATCCCCTTCAGCCCCCTCCCCGGCGGTGCTCTGACAGCCAACACACAGATGCTCAGAGACAACGGACTGATGGACAAATATCCTGAAATTACAAAAGCCATGGGCGATGTCGTTATGAAGGGTGGATACGGAACTTCCGTTACTCCTGTTTCCCAGTTCTACTTCCAGCAGGCTTTTAACAACGTAATGTTCGGCCCCTACAAGAAGATTGCCGAAGGTTACGGAAAAATGGTTCTCGGTTACTTCGGTAAGACTCCTGTTGAGCCGGATCCCGAAATCAAGAAGATCTGCCAGGAGCAGATGGGTCTCGAGCCCACTACCGAGCTTGTTGTAGATATCAACGACAAGAACGAGAAACTGGGAATCGAAGCTGCCAAGAAAATGCTTACAGACAACGGTATCACCGATCTGTCTGATGAGAATATCTTTATCGCCGCCGCCTGTCAGGACAAGGGAATCATGTTCCTCAAGGGCGATGCCAAAGTCAACATCAGAAAAGAAGCCAAGAAAGCGGACGCTTCCGGCGCTGCTTCTGCTGAAGGCTACACCGTTACTGTTAACGGAAAAGCCTATGGTGTAAAACTGGAAGGCGACAAAGCCGTTGTTAACGGAACAAGCTACGACATCTCCATTGCCGACGGAATTGACGCGGCTGCCGCTTCTGCTGCACCTGCTGCCGCCGGCGGACCTGCACAGGCAGTGAATGCTCCTATGCCCGGTCTTGTACTCAGAATCCCCGTTGCCGTAGGCGACAGCGTTTCTGAAGGTGATGAAGTGATCGTTCTGGAAGCTATGAAGATGGAAACTCCTGTTTCTGCTCCTGTTTCCGGTACTGTAAAAGCCATTTCCGTATCTCAGGGTGACCAGGTAACTGCCGGTCAGGCCCTTGTGGAAATCGGCTAAGGACCTTACGGCCCTTTGCCGTTACCCGCCGGGACAATGTTTTGTTGCCCCGGCAGAAATTAGGAGTATGTAAACTATGACATTCGGACAGACAATATCAGCTTCCTTCCGGGAGCTTTGGCTGACCACAGGTATCTTCGGCTTTTTGCAGGAAGGTGGCTGGGGTAACGTAGTTATGATTGTAGTAGGTTTCGGCCTGCTGTATCTGGCTATTAATAAGGAATTCGAACCCCTTCTTCTCGTTCCCATCGGAATGGGTGCCATTTTAAGTAATATTCCCTTTGCGGAAATTGCGGCCCACTCCAGTCTTCACGGCGAGTTTGTACAGGGTGCCCTTCACCTCCATGAGGTATCGGGCGGATTCATCGGTATGTTTTATGATTTCGGTGTAACCAGCGGACTGTTTCCCCTGCTCATCTTTATGGGTGTAGGGGCCATGACAGACTTCGGTCCCCTTCTGGCCAACCCCAAGACACTGCTTCTGGGAGCGTCTGCCCAGTTCGGTATCTTCATTGCCCTTCTGGGTGCGGTGGCCCTGGGTGAGTATGTACCCGGAATTACCTTTAACCTTTATGATGCGGCATCCATCGGTATTATCGGCGGGGCGGACGGACCCACAGCGATCTTCGTTGCCTCCCGCCTGTCCAAGGATCTATTAGGGGCAATTGCGGTAGCAGCCTATTCCTATATGGCTCTGGTACCCATCATTCAGCCCCCCATCATGAGAGCTCTGACAACCAAAGAAGAGCGTCAGATCAAGATGGAACAGCTCAGACACGTTACCAAGACAGAAAAGATTATTTTCCCCTTGAGCGTTCTGGGTGCCTGTATCCTGCTTCTGCCTTCTGCCACTCCCCTTCTGGGAGCTCTGATGTTCGGTAACCTGGCAAAAGAGTGCGGTGTGACTGACAGACTTTCTGACACCATGCAGAATGCCCTGATCAATATCGTAACCATCATGCTGGGACTGGCTGTCGGTTCCAAAATGCAGGCGGAACAGTTCCTGAACCTCAATACCCTGGGTATTCTGGCTCTCGGTCTGGTAGCCTTCTGTATCGGTACAGCCACAGGAGTTCTCCTGGCCAAACTGATGAACAAGATGTCCAAAAAACATCCCATCAACCCCCTTATCGGTTCTGCCGGTGTATCTGCCGTTCCCATGGCAGCCCGTGTAGCCAATAAAGTGGGACTGGAAGAAAATCCCAACAACTACCTGCTCATGCACGCCATGGGCCCCAATGTTGCCGGTGTAATTGGATCTGCTGTTGCAGCCGGTGTTCTTCTGGCTCTGGTTCCTGTTCTGGGCTGATAAGCGCAGCAGGTATCCAATCTGACTGATCAGGCCGTCCGTTTCCGGGCGGCCTTTTTTTACTCTAACACCACACATCAACTCCACAAAACGTTCATACAGTTCCTATTCAGTGAAAACATTTATCCAATAAAATACTGAACAGGAGTTAAAAATATGCTTTTCTGGCACCTGATGCAGAGTCTTCATATTATTTTATGGGTATTTTCGGTCTATACGGCTTTAAGTACATACCTGCTTAAAAGCTGGATATTAGTCATACTGCTGCTGGCTGTGAACCTGATTCTCTATTTCAGGAAATCAGCAGTTGAGGGAGACAGGAAAGGCTTTTCCAGAGGACAGTCTCTTGTACTGACCATCCTGCTGGGATTCACCTGGTGGTATCCATTGAAGAAGAATAAGGAGTTCTGGTTCTGATCTGCTGATCTTTACCCTTTTTTAGTCCTTACATCTGCTGGAGTTTTCTGAAGCGCTCCAGCTCATCCAGAAAATTGGGTGTGAATTTACCGGGGACAGCCTCCCGGATCTGTTCCATACTCCA
Organism: Spirochaetales bacterium; assembly: GCA_028532905.1. GTDB lineage: Bacteria > Spirochaetota > Spirochaetia > DSM-2461 > DSM-2461 > Oceanispirochaeta. Next base: position 1,800 of record JAQQAM010000096.1, on the reverse strand, counting down.
GAACCGTCCCGCTTCAATTTCATCCCTGTTGAATTCTATAGCTCCATTCCAGACACAGCGGTAGGTGCTGACAAATTCTGATTCATAATCATTGGTATGAAGATAGCGGTACAGGAATTCCAGAACAGCTCCCTGGATACCCAGTTCTTCGTGCATTTCCCTGTAGGCGGCTTCTTCATAGGATTCTCCGGTGTTTACATGACCTCCCACAGAAGTATCCCACTTACCGGGCTGTACATCTTTGGTAATACTCCGCTTCTGCAGATAAAGTTCTCCCGAGCTGTCAAAGACCAGAATGTGAACGACCCTGTGGATCATTCCCGGATTTCCATGAAACTCATCTCTGTCGGCGCTGCCGATTACGTTATCATGCTCATCCACCAGATCAAAAATCTCTTGTTCCTTTGTCAGCATATACCCGTCTCCTTTCCTCTGCTCAAAACCGTTTACCGGCTGAAGCAATTCAAATACATCGGCCTCCCGACCTTTTCCCATGGCGCATTTTACTGGAAGAAACACTCCATAGCTGTTGTAAATAATAATCCTTTTTGAAGCGAATTCCAGAAAAGATTTAATAATACAGTTCATAAAAGTGAGCGCCGATAATCTGAACTATGAAGTTTCCGATTATTAACCCTGATACGCGTAAGAAAATCATCTGGGATGTGTTCATTCTTCTACTCACCATCCTTATGACTCTGGTTATCCCGCTGGTAACTGTTTTTCACATTCCCCTGCACGGATGGTTCCTGATATTCGACTTTCTTGTCACTGTTATTCTGATTCTGGATATCTTCATTGAATCTCATACAGCCTACAGTGAGCAGAGAGAACTGATCACAGACCGGGAGTCGGTATTTAAACACTATGCCCGAAAGGCTATGGCCATAGACCTGATTGCGGCCTTTCCCTTTTTCATGATTCTGACCATCTCTACCAATCCGGTTATTGTTCAGATTGCCTACTTCTGCAACCTCTTCCGCCTTGTAAAACTGTTCCGCACCACCAGAACCATCAGCCGTATCCGGAACAGCAAACGGCTGAATCCCAGTTTTATCCGCATGGCCCTGCTGATCTTCTGGATACTGGTGGCCGCCCACCTGATTTCCTGTGCCTGGATGGCCATCTGGGAAGATCCGGCCGCCTTGAACCCCATCAACGCCGAGTCTCCCTATCTGCGGTCCTTCTACTGGACCGTGACCACACTGACAACCATAGGGTACGGAGACATATCTCCCAGTACAAACCTGGAAACCATTTTTGTTATTATTGTCGAGCTCATCGGTGCGGGTATGTACGGTTTCATCATCGGTAACATTGCCAATATCATAGCCAATATCGATATAGCCAAATCCCAGTATCAGGAGAAGATGGAAAAAGTCTCCACCTTTCTCCGCTACAAGAAGATTCCCGCTGACCTGAAGGACAAGATCAGCGACTACTACGACTATCTGTGGGAGAGCCGGCGGGGCTATGATGAGTCCTCCATCCTTTCGGATCTGCCCAAACCGCTGCAGACCTCGGTGTCGCTCTTCCTGAACAGAGAGATCATACAGAAGGTTCCCATTTTTCAGGGAGCCAGTGAAGAATTTATCAAGGAAATCATTCTGAACCTGGAACCTGTTGTTTTCACACCGGGCGACTATGTGGTGATAAAGGGCGAAATCGGTTACGAGATGTATTTTATCAGCCGAGGTTCTGTGGATGTTGTTTCAGAGGATGAATCCATCGTCTACGCCACCCTGGGAGCCGGTTCTTTCTTCGGTGAGATCGCCCTCCTCCTCTCGGCGCCCCGGAACG
>JAQQAM010000095.1 GCA_028532905.1 Spirochaetales bacterium | reverse complement strand
TATTGATTCTGATTTTGAAGTTGTCTTGAACAATAGGCCCTATAGCTAGCCAGATTTTTATAATTCGACTGACGCGATTTAGCCAGTCATCTCCATAAGAATCATCATGAAACAGGCGTAAGTCGATCTTATGATTATTCTGTTCTTCTTTAATAACTTGGAGAATCTTATCTTCCAATTCAAAATGCTTTTGCAGGTTGGTTGTAATATTATCGTCGATGAGGACACTAATATCGTTATAGAAATCGAGTAATTCCGCTTCTTGTAATTTCAGTACAATCTCGAAGATATCCTTTTTACTGATACCAATAATATCCGCTAAAGCCTCAATCTCAACCGGATCAGTTTTACTCTTTTGAATAATATTGTTCATCAACTCAATCATCATAGGATAGTGAGTACCATATTCTTCTCTATGAGGATCTAGTTTCTCATGGACGATCTCCATAGGCAGTCGGTTATCTTCTTTAGCAGGGAGTAAAATACTTGTAGCAAAGATCTTTGTTCTGTTTCTGCCTCTTTTAATAATCTTCCATTTTTCCAATTCCAGAATGGCTGTTTTGATTAATGTATCAAAATCTTGAGCAGTGTCTTCCGTATCGATCCCGATTCCCTGCGCAATAGTACGGGTGGAACTTTGAAACTTTCTTCTATTATTCTTTTTACAAAAGCGGGCTACTCTGTCGATTTCATCATACTGCAGTTTTGACCTGTTCTGTGTTTGGAAGATGCGGGCAAAATCTTTTTCAGTATATAGAACAACACATTCTGCCTGAATATGACTGCTTCTGGCTCCTCTTCCGGATTCCTGCATATACGACTCCAGGCTGTCAGAGGGATCATAATGAATAACGGCTTCAATATCCGGTTTATCGATTCCCATGCCAAATGCTGTTGTGGCAATTACAATATTCACATTGTTGATTATAAAATCATCCAGTACCTGGTTCTTTCTCCGTTCTTCCAATGGACGGTCATCATCTTCATCCATTTTGGAATAAAAAGGCTCTATTACTAGATTGAAGTGATTTATCCGTTCATCAAGTTGCAGTTTTTTGGCTAGTTCTTTACAACCTCTAGCGTTCTGAGGGCGGTATATTATGATGGCTTTCTCTTTATAGAGAGTTATAAGATCTATCAGCCGATTGTATTTCTCTGCTTGATTATCTACAGCTATGGCAGAATAATTCAGGTTTGTCCGTTCAGATGATGCAATATATTCCTCAAGCTGTTCGCTCAGGACATCCTGAAAATAATTTGAAATATCTTTGAGAACATTCGGACGGGCAGTGGCGGTGAAGCAAGAGACGGGAATGGGGGGCTGATAATCCGATTTTTGAAGTTCTGCAAGGCATTCCCTAATATAGAAGTAGTCATGCCTGAAATCGTGGCCCCATGCTGAAAAACAATGAGCTTCATCTATAACAAATCTTTCAATGACCCGGGATTGGAGAGCTTTAAAAACAACATTGGACCGTAAGGCTTCCGGAGCCAGGTACAGAATATCAATCGTGCCATTATGAATCTCTTCCAGGGTATTAATTCGGCTAATAGGGTCTAGAAAACCGCTTAAGGCTGCCGATTTGAAATTCTGTATTTGGTTATTGAAATTATCTGTGTGATTTTTCATCAAAGCCTGAAGAGGGGAGATGACCACAGTGAGGGTTTTACAGAAATCTGCTTTGATAATAGCAGGAAGCTGAAAAGTGAATGTTTTACCTCCCCCCGTAGGTAAGACGCATAAAAATGATTTCCCTTGAACAGCGGATTCAATTATGGTTTTTTGGGATAACGTGAATAAACCATTTTGTAGAGTGGGAAACTCCCTGAAAGTGCCAAAGCCGAACTCCGTTTCTGCATATTTCTGTACAAGTTCAGAGGTTTTAGAAACATCGAATAAAATTTGAGCTTTTAACCTGGGAAGTTCCGGATATCGTTCAATAATAATTCTTGAAAAATTGTTTTTATTTTCACTGTAGAGTTGAGTGCATAATATACCGCATTCTACAGGATACTCATGTATGAGGTTGTTCAGTATTTCTCTTTCAAGATGGCTCTTTTTACTTAATAGCTCTAATGTCGATATCTGTTTATGAGGTAGGTAGTTAATTGCTTCAAAGAAGCTCTGATACAAGGGGTGTTCTTTAAGCAGTAGGTGTAAGGAATCCCTTAAATCGGAAGAGAGGGATAAATAGTCATCTTTCAGAATTAAAAGAAGTTGTCTGGTTTGTTCACAATCTGCAGCTGGAAAGTTTTCCAGTTGAATTTCACTTCTATAGGGCTTGTCCAGTTTATGGCTTTTCTTTCCGGGGTGAAGAAGCATAGATAGAGCAAGGGTGTCTATGATTCTAGTTCTATTTATGCATTGGTTTAAAGAATACTTTTTTGTGATCTCGTAATCATGTTCTACAAAGTTATGGCCGCAGATAAATCGGGGCGGTTGATCCTCTAGAATCGTTTTAACTTCCGATGCAGAAGTTGTTGTATAAGAGAGAGTGTTGTAGAGAATTCCAAAACGATGCTCTTGGCTGTCAGGGTATCCTTCTATGTCTAGAAAAGCGATTTGGTTTGTATTCATTTTTAATCCGGGAGTCCTTATGAGTATCGGACCACAGAAGTATAAAAATCATAAAAAAGTATATCATTTTATAAACAAAAGTTTAATTATGGAGGCTGTGGGGATCGTAATGTTTTTTTCGTTCTTGAGGAAAATCTTCGACCAGGTTAATTTATATTAGGAGCTGCTTATGACTGTTCTTTTTCCGTTAAGAACCCAATCCTCCCAGGGGATACGTGCCCTGAATAAACCCATCACGATTTTATGGTTGATTGGGCAGTATTATCATAACAGAAAAACAGAGTTCACCTTCAATGAAGTTGAACCTATCCTGTCGGATATAATTAAAGATTTTACAGGAGCTCCCAATATTGTAGATCCATTCTGGCGCTTGAAGAATGACGGAATCCTTTCATTTCCCAATGAGAATAAGATTCGGATAAATAAAAGCGGCGGAGTTTCAATTGTTGATTTAAGAGAGTATGGTATTGCTGGCTTCTCAAATGATTTTTTGAAGTACATTCAGAACTATGAGAATCTGGTTCTATACTGTGAAACCATATTAGATACCTATTTTGCCGGGAGTATGGAAGAAGAAATTCTTTTTCGTGTGGCATTGGATTATAGATCCAGTGGTGATAAAACGGTCGCTATAAAGCGGAGAAAAAGAGATCCTAAATTTCGGGAATTAGTAGCTACAGCCTATAATTATCAATGTGCTATATGTGGTTTTCATCTTATGCTGGGAGGTTCGTCCATAGCTAATGAAGCCGCCCATATTAAATGGCACTCCTACCGGGGTCCGGATACTGTTTCTAATGGTTTATTGCTCTGTAATCTCCACCATAAACTCTTTGATAGGGGAGTCTTCACATTTTCCAAGGAATATAAGATGAATCTTTCAGACAAGGTCTCTTCTCACAGTGAAGGTTTTAAACGCTGGTTGATCGAATACAACGAGAAACCTTTATTGCTACCCAGAAAAACAGATTGGGTTCCTTCTGAAGATTATCTTCAGTGGCATAGAATGAATGTATATCTTGGGTAAAACCCCCAGCCGAAGGATCGCAGCGACAGCTGCCGGCTGCCCCGGCGGCGGGCACAGAGCCGAAAAAAGGGCAGACGATTAGCAGCTACAGCGGAGAGCCTGTCCGGATTTTCAATCCGGCGGCCCCCAAATAAACAAAAACTGATTTTCCACTCACTCCCTGATCATCTTCAGGTATACTATAAACATTACAAAAAACAAACGGAGTACTACAGTGACTGCAATCCAGAGACTAGTGAACCTATCCGCCTCGGACCCCGGCTTTTATGTGGTGGCCCTCTCGGCCTATATGGAAACCCTGTTGAATAATGAAACCCGCAGTTTACCCGAATACAGGGAACTGAGTTTCCGGGACAAAGTAGAGATTGTCAAAAGTCGGCTGACAGAGAACAGCCGGGAGTATATTCCGGAAATCCAGGCCCTGAACGGTATAAAGAATGACAGAGCCCTGACCAATAAGGTCCGCCATGAGTTCAAAGCCCTGTCTCAGGCCGAAGCGAAGGCCGCCACCCACAGGTTTGTGCAGGTTTGTCAGGTACTGGGATGCGCCACAGACGGGCAGCTGGAGCTTTTGAGTGAAACCCTGCAGCAGTGGCACGACCGGCTGAACCTGAAAGAGGAGCTGGAAGAGCTGAAAACCATGAAGTGGGAAGCCTTCAAGGCCCAGCGGGACAACAGAAAGCTTACGGAGGAACTGGAAGAGCTGAGGCTGATCCAGCAGGAGAAGGTTGAGCTGGAAGAAGATCTGAAACTGACCAATACCAACCTGGCGCTTTTGGCCAAAAAAGGCCTGAAAACCGCCGAGAAGAATAAAAGCCTGCGGGAGGAGAGGCAGGCTCTGAAGATGAAAATC
>JAQQAM010000094.1 GCA_028532905.1 Spirochaetales bacterium | reverse complement strand
GGGTATGCTCTGATCTATTTCATTGTGATCCATAAGGATCAGATGCTTCCGGGGTTTCTCAATAAAACAGCGCCGGGTCACAATTCCGGAAAACTGATTGTCTTCAAATACGGGTATACCCCTCTGGGGAGAGTTGACCATGGTCTTTTTGGCATCGTCAAAGCTCAGGCCGCTCTGGAGAATTTCTGGATCTTTATTGATCACATTATCCAGGGGTGTACTCAGGCGGAGAAGCCGGATGGTCTCAGCCGTGTCGGTATGGCTGACAAATACGGTTCCCCTGTAGTCGGAGAAATCAACCCGGATGGCTTCGTCCTTATCCATTCCCGTCAGTACGATGGCAGGAAACTGTTCCTGTACGGCAAACTGCAGTATATCTTCCCTCATTCCAATTACCAGAAGAGGCTTGAGGGGAAGCATTTCTTTGATCCGTTCCTTGCTGATCTCATAGGGCATGGCACCGGTCATGATGGGGGCATCGAACTCCTGATCCTGACCCCGTCTGTAGAAGTAACCGGGAAGAACTCTCTTGAAGTTGTTGATCCGGAAACGGTACTGCGGTCTTTTGACCAGATTATCGCTCATCAGAAACCCTGAAATTTCATGGATACTGATAATACCCTTGAACTCGCTTTCATCCTCAAACACAGGAATTACCGAAAGGTTTTCCTCATCCAGCCGTCTGATGGCTGTGAATACCGGATCATTCACATCCAGTGTATGAATATCCCTTTTGGTTACATCAGAAACCCGGGGACTTATGTTAGCCATCAGGCGGGGGGGAGTTGTACCGGTCTTTTTGAAGACCATCTTTGTCTGTTTGTTCATATGACCGCAGCGTATGGGAATATACCTGTTGGCCGGGTCAATTCTGTTTTTCAGTTCACTGTAGCAGTAGGCACTGCAGATGGAATCCATATCCGGATTCTTGTGCCCGCTTATATATATATCAGCCAGAACCAGCTCCTTATTATCATTTTCTGTATAGGATTATAATGATTAAGGCGGTTCCTGTCCATCAAGGCAGAGCCTTGTCAGTCTGCTATTTCATACCCCCGGGCTGCGTCTCTGAGCAGATGGCTGGACAGCCAGAGGGGAGCATGGCCTGGTTCCGCATTTTTGGCCCGCATAGGGGAATTGACATTAAGGTTATCCGGGTCAAGAAGATTCATTTTGGCCAGAACAATGCCCTTTCTGTAGTTGTGGTGGATGTATTCAATATTACCCTGGTTATCTGATGAGACAACCATCCCCACATGAGTCAGGTAATCGTTGGTCTCACCGTCGTTGTTTTTATCGTAGGTATTGTCCCAGAAAAGCAAGTCTCCCGGTGCCAGAACCGGCTGCTTGTAGAGAAGCTGATTATCTTCCATAAAGGCATACAGTCTCTGAACGCCCCCTCCCGAATATCCCCCCAGAAAGGACTGCAGATCACTTCCGGATTTATGATAAACCGCCAGAACCACACCGGAGCAGTCCAGATTGAATTTCCGTCCATCCACAACGAGAGATTTCCGCCCCAGGGCCCAGTCTGCGGACTGAACCAAATCCTTCTGAATCCCGGAGATTTCTCCGGTTTCGGGGCGGGGATTCTCATCCGGTACAGATTCAAGGGGGACTGATGCACAGGAAAAGAGCAGCAAAGAGGTGAGTATGAGAAGCAGGGGTACTGATTTATTCATTTCAGGCTCCGGATTATTTTACGTCTTTTTTTCTTGCAATATATGCACCGTATTTATATATATGTACTATGCTAATAGATCAGGGAAGGGGTGTAAAGAAATGTTTTATTCTTTTCTGATCATCCGGGAGGAATGGTTTGGCAGTAATTGATATACGGAAGATGAAGGCCCGGTACGGGAATCCCATTGAATATACTCTAAAGACTTCGGAGGGGGAGATCTCCGCCAACAGCCTGATCGGTAAAAGAGTACAGATCGGATTTGAAGGGGTTATCCACTGCGTGGTCTGTGGAAAGAAGATTAAAAAGACCTTTGCCCAGGGCAGCTGTTATGACTGCTTCCGGAATGCCCCGGAAAACTCGGAATGCATAATCCGGCCCGAGCTCTGCCTGGCCCATGAAGGGAAGGGGCGGGACCCCGAGTGGGAGGAGATTCATCACAACAGACCCCATTTTGTGTATCTGGCCCTCTCCAGTGCCGTTAAAGTAGGGGTAACCCGGGAAGACCAGATTCCCACCAGATGGATTGATCAGGGAGCCAGTGAAGGGCTAATTCTGGCCCGCTGTCCCAACCGGTTCAATGCGGGAGAGCTGGAAGTGTATCTGAAAGACCATTTTACTGACCGCACCAACTGGCAGAGGATGCTGAAAAATCAGATAGCCGCAGACTCTCTGGCCAGAGTGAAAGAAGAGCTTGTTCCCAAACTGCCCCAGAGCTTTGCCGCCTGGGTGACTGAGGATAAAGACCCCCTGATTCTGGAATATCCGGTACAAAGCTACCCGGAAAAAGTTAAATCTCTGAAGCTGGACAAGGCTCCGCTGATTGAAGGAATTCTGGAAGGAATCAAGGGGCAGTATCTGATTTTTGACGGCGGCAGAGTCATGAATATGAGAGCGCACAGCGGGTACGAAATCCATCTGGATTTCTAATACGAAAACGATTGTATATTTATAGAGTCCCTTATAAGCTATTTTTTTCGCTACAAGGGAATTATTAAAAAAAAATTATAAATAAATTATTGCTTGACCCGAATGCCCTTTAGGGTGGAATATGGACTCAATGACAGGAATGTCGCCCAAGCCCGATACATATAAAAATCCTCCTCCTCTCTCTTCATCCCTTCTGGAAGCAGTTCTTCCCAGAGAGAGTCTTCTGCCTTTGAACCTGCCCATGTCCCTTGTTCTGAATACGACAGGACTGAGCGTTCTCAAAGGAACCGGTGGAGAAAAGGGCCTATCCGGACAGGAACTGCCTATGAGCATCTATAAACCCGATGTGGTACGCAAGCTCATAATGAAAGACTGCATCAAACGGATTGATATCCGCCTGGATGATGTCATTTCCCGGCGCCGGGATATCCTGGATACGGGCAAATTACTGTTTTTCACAGTGATGTACAAACAGTTCCGCCGGGACCTGATCCAGAAAACCGTCAATACCAGCCTGATCAAGCAATGGAACAGACAGCATCCCCGTCAGAAAATGGATGCCTCCTCTGATGCCTCCATGGCCTGGGTGGTAAAGTCCCTTTCCAGTAGAACCGAAGAGCTGGCCCTGTTCAGAAGGAATCTGCTCATCAGACTCTGGAAAGAACACTATGATCTGTTTCAGGACGATGAACAGCATAAGAAAATGGGACTCGCCGAGAAGCTGATCAGAGAAATGCATCCCCTGACAAAATACATCCTTCTGGCCTATGGCAAAATTGATGAGGTCAAACAGCTGCAGCAGGATGTGATCGATCATATCTCCCTGTATATCCGGCGCTTCGACCTGCCTGAGTTCAATTCTCTGGTGCTGCTGGAGTATCTGCAGTGTTCAGAAAGAGAAAATCTGATCAACCTGTACAGCCGCATCCTGGAGCAGGGCGGAAAGAAATCCACAGATTATCCCATGAATGATCAGATCCGGAGTGAACTGATCAAACGGAAAATATCACCGGAAACCAGGTTCAGTTTTATGTTTGAAAAAAAGAACAGCACCAGCCGGGGAATGATAAACAGGATCAGAACCATCGTGGTCAGCGGGGAAAAGGAATCCAGGGAGATCAACGAAATCCTGTTTCACCGGGACAACAGCAAACTTGACAAACAGAAAATCAAGGATTATATGGAAGAAGACGGAAAATGTGATGACAATTACAATCCTGAAATCCTGTATTACTACCTGAGCCATCTGGAAGACGCCTGCCGGGAAACAGGCTGTTCCTTCTCCTCCTTCGTCAACTGCGGATCTGACAGCAGACTCTCCATGACCCATCTGGTCTTCGATTCCTGATAAATCCTTCTGTGGAAACCTGAATAATAATGCTCCTCCTCCTTCTCACAAAAACAGATAATTGCTAATCTGTCAGAAGCCCATTTAAACAGGACTCCCTATTATGAATAAAAAACATATTATTTTTATTAGTATTCTTCTCATGTTTATGATAACACCCCTTTTTGCCTCCGGAGGAGAAAGCGGTGAACAGGATCTTCTCCATCAGATGACCAATCTGGTGTTTCAGATCGGAATCATCCTCTTTGCCGCCAAACTGGGCGGATTCATCATGAAAAAAATCAATATGCCCTCTGTACTGGGGGAACTGCTTATGGGAATACTCATCGGTCCCTATGTGCTTGGTTCCCTGCCGTTCTGGGGATTCCACGGAGGCTTCTTTCCCATCGCCGGAGCCGATTTTCCGGTTACCCCGGAGCTCTACGGTATTTCAACTATCGCCTCCATTATTCTCCTGTTTCATTCGGGCCTGGAAACAGACCTCTCCCTGTTTCTCCGCTTCTCTGTCAAGGGAGCGGTTATCGGAATCGGCGGAGTGGTTGTCTCTTTTCTGGCAGGCGCCTGGGCAGCCAGTCTGATTACAGGGCTCTCCATCGGAGCTCCTGTCTGTCTGTTTTTCGGAGTCATCAGTACAGCCACCTCTGTGGGCATCACAGCCCGTATCCTCTCGGAACAGAGAAAAATGGATTCACCCGAAGGGGTTACCATACTGGCCGCCGCTGTAATCGATGATGTACTGGGTATTATCCTTCTGGCAATTATTCTGGGTATCGTCTCTGTCATGACCGGACACGGCGGCAGCGTCAACTGGGGAGCCATAGCAGGCATCGCCGGCAAAGCCATCGGCGTGTGGCTGGGATTCACATTGCTGGGCCTTCTGTTTGCCAGAAAAATCGGAAACTCCCTGAAGGTTTTCCGCAGTGAAACCTCCATAGCCGTCATGAGCTTCGGCCTGGCCCTGATCCTGTCAGGGATATTCGAAAAAGCCGGCCTGGCCATGATTATCGGAGCCTATGTTATGGGTCTGTCCCTGTCCCGGACTGACCTTAGCTTTGTGATTCAGGAAAAAATCCATCCCCTGCAGGAATTCTTTGTCCCTATCTTCTTCTGTGTTATGGGAATGCTGGTGGATGTCAATGAAATCCTGGACCCCAAGGTTCTGCTGGCAGGTCTTTTCTTCTCACTGGTGGGAATCCTGTCCAAAATCCTGGGATGCGGTTTTCCCTCCCTGTTTCTGAATTTCAATATGATCGGAGCCGCCCGGGTGGGAATGGGAATGGTTCCCCGGGGAGAAGTCGCCCTGATTATGGCAGGCATCGGTATCTCCTCGGGTATTCTGAATCCCGCCCAGTTCGGTGTGGCCGTTCTCATGACCCTGATCACCACCCTGATCCCCCCGCCCATCCTTACCGCCATTCTCAAAAAGGATAAACTGGGAACCAGAACCGAGATGAAAGGTTCCAGTACGGTGGTCAATAAATTTGATTTCCCCTCAAGGGAGATGACCCAGCTGGCCCTCTCCAAGGTTGTGTCCGCCATCCGGGAAGAAGGATTTTACCTCCATGATCTGGAACTGGATCACCATGTCTACCAGATCCGCAAGGGCGATGTCTTTCTGACCATCCACGAATACTACGATTATTTTGAAGTGGTCTCAGACCCCGAAGACGTGCTGTATATCAAAACCGTGGTCTACGAAGCCCTCATCCTTATGAACGACACCATAGAAAAACTGAAAACCATGGCCAAGCCCGAAGAGATGAAAAAAGAGCTGGCCAGTGATAAAACAAGAATCCAGAACGACTTTTTCAAACTCATTTCCGAACAATGCATCTCCATGAATCTCAAAGCCCGCGACAAGGACGGCATTATCAAAGAGATGGTGGGCCTTATGGAAGCCGACGGCAAGCTGGATGACCCGGCAGCTTGTCTGGATGCAGTTCTGGAACGGGAAGCCTCCATGAGTACGGGTATGCAGAAAGGAATCGCCATTCCCCATGGAAAATAAGACGGTGTCTCCGAACTGGTGGTGGCTATCGGCCTCAAAAAAGAGGGAGTGGATTTCAGCTCTCTGGACGGGGAGGATTCAAAGATTTTTATCATGACCCTCTCTCCCAAACAGAGCACGGGACCCCACATTCAGTTCCTCTCCTCTGTCAGTGCCATTCTCAACAAGGAAGATATGATGGAGAATCTGCTGGCCTGCACCTCACCTGCCCAGGTGAAGGAATTGCTGGTCCGGGAAGCCAAAGAGAAGTAATTTGCAGTGGGGGAAAGCCTTCCCCCCGCTCCATCCTGCTTTCTCCTCTCCTTCCCCAGGGCCCCGGCTCTGTCACCGCCGCCGGGACGGAGAGGGCAGTATTCCGCTCCCCCTTCTATAAGAAAAAGCTGATTTTGCCTGTATAATGGTTTAAAGGAGAAAGCCGCCAATGTGTGGACAGTATAAAGGTTTAGACTATTATTACTTTAATGCAAGGTGGTATGATGCATCGACTGGTAGATTTATTTCTGAAGATCCTGCTCGTGATGGCAGTAACTGGCATGTATATGTGTCAAATAATCCTTTGAGTTTTGTTGATCCTACAGGTCTTGCTCAGGTTAAAGGCTCCCAAGCTGATGATGAGGAAAAGGAACGACGAGAGCAGGAGCGTAAGGAAAAAGAAGCTCGAGAGGCTCGTGAAAAGGCTGAAAAGGAGAAAAAAGCAAAAGAAAAATATGAAGAGATCATTAGTAACAATGAGTATGATCCAGATAGAAGAGAAAAGCTTCTTGAGAATGCTCAGGAGTGTGATCCCAATTTTAATGACAATTTCAATGAAGCCTTATCTAGTGAAGATCCTGAGGCAGCAATAAAGGCTCTTTTGGAAGAAAGTTTCACTGACTTTTCTGCAGATGGATCTGCTCCTTTATTAACTCAGTTTGATTCATTTTTACAGGGTGAACCTGAACTTCCATACTCATTTGGTGGTAGTGGATCATTATTAGGTTATGGTACCGGGTTGAGTATTTCAAATAGTGGAGAGTTGATACAAAGTGACTATTTTTCACCTTTTGTTGTTGTTGGAGGATCTTTAGATTTTAGTGTTGGTTCTGGTAATACTGAAGTTACATATGGTTTCGACAGACATCTTTCAGTTGGAGTCCGATTTCGTGAAGACTATAAAGGACGTTCAAAATTTGGAGGAGTTTCCTTTCATCTAGGTAAATCTATTTCT
>JAQQAM010000093.1 GCA_028532905.1 Spirochaetales bacterium | reverse complement strand
AAAGGCATTTATTAATATGAAAATAAAAACACAGTCCCTATTAATGATACTGATTAGTCTGCTTTTGATGTCTTCCATAGGACTTATCATCCTGGAACAGACAAAGAAAGGTAATGAACTGACTGAAGAGCTCCGGCAGAGTGAGGAAGGTCTTGTTTTTCTTAACGATTTCCAGGTAGCTGCCATCAGCCAGATCCTGTATGCCATTGATGTTGTGCGGACAGGAAACATCTCCGGTGATCTCATTATCAACTACAGAATGGCAGAGACGGGATTCAACAGGAAAATCATCTATCTGAAAGAACTGGAAGCCTTCGGCAATTCCTTCTCCGATGATCTGCAGCCCATCATTTCAGGAGGAACCCGGCTCTCCAATGTGTGTAAGGAAGAACTGCTGGATCCTCTCTATGCCCGTCAAACTGTAGATGAAAAGATGATTGAACGTCTGATCTATACAGAACTCAATGCCCTGACCATAGAAATCAATGAGGCCAGAAATAATCTTCAGACACGGATTAATGAGAAAAGGGTTCTCCAGAAGAAGCAGGAAGCCGCCTTTCTCACCCTCTGGCTTCCCGCCGCAGGGGCAGCCCTTCTGCTGCTGATGCTGTTCAATTTTTTTATCATCCGGATCATTCTGTCCAATATCAATAAAACCCGAAATATCCTGGGAACCCTGGCCGAAGGGAACAGCCGTCTGGATGTGACAATGCCGGTGAAGGGAAATAATGAGATCTCCCAGCTCCGCAGAAACTTCAACAGATTCATGCAGAATCTGAATGAACGCCATAAGAGTCTGGTACTTATCGCCGAGGATCAGCTCGTATCGGGGGAGAAGCTGAACAATGTAACCCTGGAGCACTCCTCTGCCGTGAATCAGCTCAACGAAAGCCTGAACACAGTGAACCGGAGTACCCGGGAAATGGAAAAACAGGTAAGCTCATCGGTTGATGAAATTGTTAAAATAGCCGAAACCCTCGATTCTCTGAACTCAAAAACAACAGACCAGGAGGGCAAGGTCAAAGCCATGTCTTCCAGAGGCGAAGAGATGAACACACTGCTGAACAATCAGAAGTCAGCTGTGGAAGAACAGGTTCTTCTGACAGAGAAAGTGACCGAAGAAAGTCTTGAAAACAGCAGGATTATGGAGCTGATCAAGAATCAGATATCCGAAATAGTGTCCCAGTCTTCCCAGATTTCAGAGGCCATACACTCAATTCAGGATCTGGCGGACCAGACCGATGTGCTGGCCATCAATGCCTCCATCGAAGCCGCCCATGCCGGGACCTTCGGTAAAGGGTTTGCCGTTGTGTCCGGAGAAATGAGAAAACTCTCCAATGAGGTGCGCAGCAACTCGAATCTGGTGACAGAGCTGCTGAATGAGCTGGACGGCAAGCTTCTGGTCATGGCAGAGGAAGAAAAACAGAGCCGTCATACCATCCAGCGTCTGATTACCCAGAATCATAAGGCAGAGGACGCCGTGCTGGATCTTGATAAGAGTAACAAAGAGATTCAGAAAATGACGGAGCTCTTCTTCAAAACCCTGCATCAGGTTCTGGGTGGTTCTACCGAGATCCACGCCATCAGTGAAAACCTCAGGGGAAGCAGCCAGCAGATAACCTCCCACATGGAAGAGATGAAGAACAAGCAGAAAGAACTGGTGGAAGAGTCTGAAGAAATGACCCAGGGGATTGCCCAGCTGGCAAGGGGAACCAATGCTCTGGGAGGACTGAGCAAGGAGAATAAACAGAGTTCCGAAAACCTGAGCAATGAAATCCGGAAACTGGGTTCCTGATTTTTTAAGAATTGGATTGATTAATAATTACATTTGACTCTCAATGGTAGTCATGAATGCCTTACTACCTGCCATTTCCGGAATCTTCCTGCCCATTCTGCTGGGTCTGATCAGCAGAAGAACTCATTTCATCAATCCCGAACACAGGCCTCATATTCTGCAATTTGCCGTCCGGGTGTGTATTCCCTTTATGGTCTTTGAATCCATGCGGAATATAGATACCGGTACAGCCGGTCAGTTTATTCCCATGACTGCCGGGCTCTTCCTGTTTACAGCCCTGTCCTGGCTCACCATGTATATCCTGATCAGAGTACTGATCCCCTACAGCAATTGGGTCAGGCAATACAAGGCGGAACTCCTTATCATGGCATTCATTGGCAACATCGGCTACATCTGCTGGAAGATTCAGGAGATCGTTGCCGGTACAGAAGCTCTGCAGAGGGGTATTTTCTATACATCCTTCTACTGGCCTGCATTGATTGTGTTTTCTCTGATCACCCTTGTTGTTCTTAAACTGACCAAAGCCCATTCTCTGGACTCAAAAGAGATCCTTAAAAATATCATTCCCCTTCTGGCCATGCTGGCTCTGGGCCTTACAGCCGGCTTACTGCATCTGAATCTCCCGGAATGGCTGACGGCATTCACAGGAAGCCTGGGACCCATTGCCGTACCGACCATTCTCTTCTGCACAGGCTTATCCATATCCGTCAAAGGTACAGCCAAAGCGGCCGGTCCGATCCTCCCCTACCTTATTGTCAGGCAACTTATCTGGATCGCCCTGTTTGCCCTTATCCTCAGGCTCAGCTGGTTTGATGATATATCCCGGAAAGTTCTGTTTATAAATGCCTTTGCCCCCATCGGTGTTACCACAATGGTTATCTGCGATATGTTCGGACTGGACACAGATTTTGCCGCCAACGCCATTGCCCTTTCCACCGTGATCTACCTGCTGATGCTGCCCCTGCTGTTTTTGCTGTGGTAAAATACCCTCTAAGGAGATACATAATCCTATGCAGAAAAACCTGTATATCCCCATTCAGATGATAATGATTTTTCTACTCATTCTGTTCGGCATACTATTCTTCCTTCCTGATAAAACGGAAACAAAAAAGTTTCTGATGCCCATGTCTGTTGAGGGTCAATTGGATCTTACTGACATTGAGTTCTGCAGCGATTTTACAGGGTTCCTCAATGGGGACTGGGAATTCTACTGGAATGAACTGCTAGAACCGGATGATTTCCTGTTAGAGTCCTTCGAAGGGGAACTGATTTCAGTACCAGGTCCCTGGAATCATCAGCCTGAGGGAGCACAAGAGTATCCTGCCTTAGGATATGGAACGTATCGGCTTCGAATGAGAATTAAAGATCCTACCCTGATCTATGCTTTGCATGTTCGGGAAATATACACTTCTTTCCACATATGGATAAACGGTCAGGAATTAGCATCCGGAGGGAAACCCGGCAGGAATAAAGAAGAGACTATCCCCCAATACAATTCAAATTTATTTCCCTTTACAACCGACAGCTATGAAGTGGATATACTCATACAGGTTTCCAACTTTCATTTTAAGGATGGAGGTCTGAGAGACAAGATATCCTTTGGTTCATTAAAAGCCATGCACAAACAGAAAGTGCTTTCATTAATGAGAGACTTCTTTCTGTTTGGCGCCCTGATCATTATGGGAATATACCATCTGGGATTATTTCAACAGAGAAAGGAAGATATTTCAACCCTCCTCTTCGGCCTGTATTGTCTTATTATCTCCACCAGGATACTGGTTACAAACGATATGATGATCAACTGGATAATTCCGGACCTGCCCTGGAATATTCAAATCAAAATCATTGTATTGGGTTATTATGTCGGCTTTCCTCTGTTTTTTACTTTTATAAAAACTCTTTTTCCCGAAGAAGTTAATAGTAATGTTGTCAAAATGGTAAACTGGTCTGGTCTGATTTTTTCAGTACCTGTTCTTCTGCTGCCACCAATTCTGTTCACAAAAACCGAAGTATTTTATCAAATCATTATACTGACAGCGTCACTTTACGCAGTTATCTGTGTAACAAGAGCAGTCATCCGGAAAAGAAATGAAGCATTCTGGATATTTTCAGGGATTCTGATCCTGTTCATTACGGTTATTAACGATATTTTTCATGCCTTATATATCTCAAACACCCACCAAAGCCTTGTGCCCTTCGGTCTTTTTGTGTTTGTCTTCTCTCAGTCTTTTGTCCTATCTGTCCGTTTTTCCAGAGCTTTCACTATTGCCAATACAGATGAACTGACTCAGATATCTAATCGCCACCATTTTCTGATTGAAGCTGAGAGGTTCTTTCAAAAATCAGATCGTCATCAGAATCCTCTGGGACTCCTGTTTCTGGATATTGATTTTTTCAAAAAAGTTAACGATACCTACGGACATGATGGAGGGGATCATGTTCTGAAAATTTTCGCCGAACTTGTTGGATCACAGCTAAATCCATCAGATCTTTTTGGCCGGCTGGGAGGAGAAGAATTCGCAGTACTGATACCCGGCACTCCAACTCAATGCATAGCTTTGGGAGAAAAGATCCGAGCGACAATCGAAGGTAGTCCGATTATCCATAATAAAGATGAAATAAGAATCACTGTCAGCATTGGTGTAGCAACAACCAAAGACAATGAGGCAATCAGCTTGAAGAAACTGTCAAAGTCTGCCGATCTGGCTTTGTATGAGGCAAAGAAGAGCGGCAGAAACCGGGTTGTATTGGGTTGATTGATGACTATTTCAATTCAGCAATCTTCTTCAGATCCTCTTCAGTGATGGGACGGAAGTCTTTGCCAGGAAATTCATGCTCATCTTTTATGGCGTAGTAATGGAGAGTGCCGTCGGGTTGAGGTTTCAGGGCGTAAATACTGTATCCGTTATCGAAGACAATTTGCTGTCCGTCCCAGGTGCCTATTTGGAATTTTGAATATGCATCAAATCCATCATATGTTGGAGAATCATAAATAAACAAATACGCTTCATCTATTCTCTGCAATGAGAGTACCTCAAACTTCCATTTTCTCTTCAAATCATAAATGTAAAGACCCGTAAGATCTTGACTATATAGAGAAGAATAAGAAAACAAAAATAATACAGAAATTATTAACAGGATTCTTTTTTTCAATACCATGGATTCCAATAATCCCATGCAGTATATAGATCTTTTCTCCACGACTCTCCCCCATCATCTAATATTCTTAATCTTTCATAATACCCGGAAAACATCTCCCCCGAACTCCAGTCACTCCAATCCCCTACCGGATTGGAGAATCCCCACTCCCCTAGCTCGGAGTTGTAACTGGACACTTCAATATGGGCATGAACATCAGAACCTCCCCCGTCTGCGGGAAACATCTGCTCAGGGAAATCCATAAGCCGTTCACCCGGGTAGAGCAGCTTCCTAAGAAGCAGCTCATTCACATCCGCAGGATTCAAATGCTCTATCAGGTAATTGTTCTCCATTCCTACAATGTCCATGCCGAAGGCATAGTCATGCTTGTCTGCACCGGGTATGGTAAAACCGGGTGAATATATTCCCAGCCCTTCAACCGTATCGATGGCAGGATGGGTATAACTCAGGTACTGGGTTTCTCCGTCTTTCCGGGTTTTCATCCTGTCTGCCACAGCCCCGAAGTTCTGTGAGATGACAGCCTCCGGGGTTACAGCAATCCCCTTTAACACATAGCTGTTGTTGTAGGCGGCCATCTCCTGAAAAACTCCTTCCATGGCTTTCTGATACTCAGAACCGGAGAGGAACCCCGACCTGTTCAGACTCTGCAGGGTCTCATAGCTGCTGATGATTCCGTCCCGTCTGCTGACCTGTGTATTCACATCTTCAGACGAGGGATAGTACCGGATCATCCCCAGCTGTTCGGTTGTCAGATACTTCAGATATTCAGAGGTCTCCGGATCAATGTAATGGTGCAGGGAGTCCTCTTCTCCCAGTTGATTCCCCTGTTCATCCGTTGCTGCCCGGATCAGATTTCCCTCCTCGTCATACAAGCCGCTGAACCCGTCCCGTACAATCCTTCCGTCATTAAGGCGTTTCCAGAAATCCCGGTCCGTCTCATAGTTGTTCAGGATATAGGCTGCCATTGTTTCCGGGGAAACAGCACCTGATGCACAACTCCTGAATACCAGGGCCTCTCTGTTATTTTCCTCATTCAGATAACCGGCTCCATAGCGCTGCTGCAGTTCTGCGGCGATCTCCATATGAGAGGAGGCTGCTTCCAGTGTCTCCAGGATCTGACCGGCGTCCCCGTTATCCTCACCGTCTCTAAAGGCTTCATGGGCCAGGAGAACAGCCAGATCCAGCCGGCTCAGTCCCTCCCTGTTCAAGTCTATATCTCTTTGCCCTGAATCGTCAACACTTGTATACCCTTGATAATTCTGTCCTTCCCCCACTGTCAGAGAGGCATTGCCCTCCAGAAGGTCCCTGTAAAGAGTATCTGTTTCCGATACACCATGACTGTAGAGGGTTCTCATTCCTGCTCTCAGATCCTTATCTTCCACAGCAGAGTTGATTTTGATATTTTCTGAATAAACGGCGACCCCTCTGAGAGCCGAACTCAGTGTTTCCAGACTGATATCAGTTCCCCCGGTTCCCAGGTTGAAAAGGGAGTTCCCGGAACCCAGATTCAGCTCCAGGACGCCGACTTTTCTTTCATCTCCCATCTTCAGCAGATTTAAGGTCGTTTCGCCGCTTAAGGCATATTCCAGCCCGGAAGCCGCCAGCCCGCCGCTGAGGGATGTGAAATTAAGAGCATCATCTCCGGCAGATCCCAGAAAGCCGAAGGTTCCCAGATCCAAGGTACCGCTCACAGCGACCCCTGTCAGTCCGCTCAGGAATCCGGCTCCCGTATTGTCCCAGCTGGTCATGCTGTTGAATGTGTTCCAGTTCCATCCGTCTGAATCCGGATCAAGAGAGTAAAGCGCCGCGGTCCCATAATTGGAGGCCATTGTGCTGACGCCCTGTATTCCGATATCCCCGGCCACTTCCAGCAATCCTGTATTGGTCAGAAACCCCAGTTTATCCGCCATATTACCAAGAGCCCCTGCTCCGGCACTGACCAGTGTGCTTCCGGCATTCTTCAGAAAACCGATCGAAGCATCTTTAAAATCATTGAGCCCGTTATTTACATCCAGCAGGGAGAAGAGAGCATCATCCACCAGGTTGAGGAGCAAAGGTCCGATCCCTGGACCCAGAAAGGTGCCTGCCACATTCATGGCAATATCGGCAAGGGAGCGGACAGTGGGAGCGCCCAGCAGACCATCAGATTCCCCATTATTATCAGAATCATCATCCCAGATTTTCTGCATATACCAGGGTGAGTTTACTGAAGCCAGGCCTCTGAAGAGTCTGGCCTGCTGCCTGAAAAACAGTTCATAGATTCTGCCGAACTCTCCGTATCCCTGGGTGCCGACTTCTTCAGGGTCCTCTTCATCCATAACAGGGGCATAGCCCAGATAGAAATTGAAGAGTCCTCTGGTTTCAGAAATATCCTCATCGCTGTACTGGGCTGAATCGGCAAATCTCCTTTCCGCTTCTTCCAGAAAGGAAATAAAACCGGAATCCAGTCCCGATCTGATCCCCTCCTCTTCATCCTTTCCGAATACCAGATCGATATATTGGTTCAGTTTTTTCTGTGCCAGTTTCACCGAGGCCTCTATCATCTCACTGCTGAGACCGGCAAGTGTGCCGGTATCCAGATTCACTTCATGATCAAACTCAGGGGCTTTAAAATAGCGGTACCCCTGGATTCTCTGGGACTCACTCTCATTCCCTCCCACGAGGGATGAGTCGATAAGCACGGAGCGGGTATAGGAATTGCCCTGCCGGAGGTAACCCGAATCGGCAAGCTGAGCTTCCACGCTCTGATCAACAGACTGATTGGCATCCTCAAGGGTATCTGCGAGGGAGACTCTGAACTGCTCCACCAGTTCTTTCATCTGGTCAGCACGGGACCAGGCCATGGCCTTATGAACCTGTTCCTGAAGGTTTTTGTGGGATTGATCAATCTGCAGCAAAGCAGACTGCCTGTCCGGCAGAAGGGCAAGGGACGGTTTCTGTATTATGGACCCGTAGGATGTGAGAGATAATCCGCTGATGGAATCCAGCAGATGATTCATGGTCCTTCCTCCTAGAGCCCGGGAGATCAGTTGTGAGACCGAAGGACTGTCTAGTACCAGGTCTGAAACCAGCTGGTAATTCAGCTGGCTCAGTAAACGGTCAGATTCCAGATTCCACCGGGAGGCAAAGGACTCGGCCCCCTGTTCAAGGACATTTCTGGTACTGAACGTGACCCATTGGTTTTTATTATTCACAAGGAGGCTGTATTTCCTGTCCCAGAGCGTATTCTTTCTTTCAAACTCCCGTCCCACACAGCCGCGCCAGTCATTTCTACGGGCAATAAGATTCATATAAGACTGCTGCCACTGCCGCATGCCCTCTTCCGCCAGTCCCTTGCTCAGCTGCTGCCAGTGGTTCTTCTGATCATTCAACTGCTGAAGGTTGTATCTGAAATCTGAATATTTGTTCTTCTTCACATCTGTGAGCCTCTGATGGAATATTTCCACCAGTCTGGCTCCGTAACTCTGCAGATTATACAGGCTCTCCCGGGAAAAGGGATTATCCGCACCGGCCAGGGACTCAAGACTCATCTTCCCGTATTCCTCTCCATAGAACTCCCCTCTCAGATAGAGTTCTTCGGCAGCACTCCTGTAGGATTCAGGATTCCAGAGTTCCCCTTCATATACCTCATTCAGGGTAAGTTCAGCCTCATATTGCCTGTCTCTCAGCTCATTCTCCCTCAGCTGGCGCTGCTGTTTATTCAGAAGGATGTGCTGTGAAAGCTCTGAAAGAAGACCGTCAAAAAGTGTGAGGGCTGAGCTTTTGTCAAAGGCTGACAGCTCTCGGAACAGATCCTCGGATCTCAATTTCTGATCTTTTGTCAGAGAGATTCCTGTGAGGCTGCCCAAAAGGCTGTAAAACTGCTGCACTGAGGAGAGGTTCTCGGGAGACAGAAGTTTAATCCTGTCAGAAATCCCCGACAGAGCAGCCTCCAGACTGCGGGATGTATCGGCTGCCGATGAAGCGGCATTCCGTGCACTGACTCCGTTGTAAGCACCCGTACTGATTTTAAGGGTGTCTCTCTTGTCCCGGATATCCTTCCCTTTCTTGGTCAGGTTGCCAAATATATTTTTGTATCTGTCCTGCTGCTCTTCCGCCTGGGTATCGATATACCGCCACGCCATCATGGAGAGGTCCTTCTCCATGGCATATTTTAATGAATTATTCCTGAATGCTCCCGAATACATCAGCATTTTATAGAAGGCATAATGTTCGTGTAAGGTTTTGTCGTTCCGGATCAGACCGAGGAAGGGAGCTGTATTCTTCATCAGCCACTCCTCTGGTTCAATAAAGACCCTAATATATTCCACTTCATAGATGACCCAGGACGAAACAGTTTCATACTCTCCTCTCTTAAAGGCTTCCAGATCCGCTTCATAGGCGATATGCAGTGGCTTAAAGGCAGTTCCTTCCATACTGAGAAGATCCTTGTGCCGGGGATCATTAAAAAGATCGATGGTGTACTCAGATTTAATGGTGTCCCAGTCCATGCCCTCCATCTGCCTCAGTTCGGCATAATACATATAGGAGAACAGCTTCAGCACATTCCCTGAATCACTGTAGGATGCCATTTGTTCAAACCAGTGGAGCAGATCCCGGGTAAAGATCCCGGAACTGTCTGATTGTGAAAAATATCTGTCCAGATGACTCTTGTAGTTTTCATTCTTCCATGATGAAAAAGAACTCATGGAACCGGACATCAACTCCTGATCAAAGCTGTACTCCAGATTATCCCGGAAGGAGAAGTCGATGAAGTCACTGCAGACCTCCTGCAGCTGCCACAGGGTATCGGCCTTTTCCCTGTTAAGATCTCCCAGCTCACTGACCAGTTCCTGCCGGGCAAAGGCGATTGTATTGGACAGAGAAAGAAGATCCTGACCGTCCTGAAGGATCTGTTCCCACTCCCCGTCGGCTTCATGATGGGCGGGATTCACAGCCTGAATGTCTTCCAGAACCGAGAGGGCGTTTCTTGCTCTGTTGTAATCCTCCCGGCGTGTGTCACAAACACTGTAAACGTTATATTCACCGGAACTGTAGGCTCCCGAAGCATATTCCACAATCTCTTTTGCCAGCTGATGGGTGCGGCAGGCGTCCTGATACTGCCGGTAGCTTTCCTCAAAAGCCCTCTGCTCTGTGACATAAGCACTTTGTATATCATCAAACTCTCCCAGTGCGGTCTCCACCTTTTGCAGAACACTCTGATAATCCCTCTTCTTCTGCAGGTAGAGATCCCTGTCTCTGTCTGCCACCCGGGTTTTGTAGGCCTCTCTGTCATCCCGGCTCAGGGCAAGATCTGATTCCAGCTTTTCAATACTCTGCTGCCAGGACACACTCAACAGTTCATTTTCATAAAACCTGTTTAAATGAGTCTGTGCATCAGACAGGGGCATATCAGGAGCAGCCTGATGGACAGCATCAAAGGCATCCATCAGAATCCGGGTGATAAAATCGGAATCTTTCAGTGAACTGCTTTTTTCCTCCTGTGCAAGGGAGCTCAGTCTGTCCATCAGCAAGCTGCGGTATTCCTCTGTTTCTGAGGGAGCCCCTTCTGCCGTTTGAATATGATCCTGGAAATTCTGAACAACATAGGCATTGATCCCTTTCTGCAGGTATTCAGGCATCACACCCTCCTGTAAAAGGGGGCAGTACCAGTCAAACAGCTCCTCCAGACTTGAAAAGTTCGAGAGTCTTTCCACAAACTCTTCACTGCTGCCGGCAAAAAGCAGTCCTTCCTCTGCCAGGGAGGAATACGAACAGGTCCACTGAGCCATTGAATCGTAAGCCCGCAGCCCGGCCTCTGCCAGAAGAACCTGATTCACCGGACCCGAGAGAATCACATCGAGGTATCCTGCACAGAGAAGGCTGTTGTTCTGAGAATCCAGAGCATCCAGCCAGAACCGGGAGTCATCCCCCAGTAGGGCATAGATCTGCTGCAGATTCATCCCGGAACCGGCGAACCCCTCAAGTTCAGAAATAAATACTGAAACAGCCTCTCTATCTTCGGAACCAGGAGTAAAGCCTTCCTCCTGAAGGTAGGAACGATAGGCTTCAGACTCCGGGCGCACCGGGGAACCTTCAGAAAGGCTGAAAAGAAGTTCCTGCAGCAGTGCCGTCTTTTCCAGGAGCAGATTCATCTCGGCATCAAACAGGTTCTGTTCCAGGCTGTTCCGGTAATCCCCGGACCGGGTGAAAGCAGGCAGCTGATCCAGTACAAGGGCGTTCCATTCCAGTTCGCCCTTTAAATACAGTTCTTCCGTATATTCGGCAAGGATGTCTTCCAGGTTTTTCTCGGGATTGAAAATATCCCTGTTTCTCAGAAGAGCCAGGGCATCATTCAAACTCTCGGCATCCCGGAAGTTATCTGCTTCAAGGTGAGTCTCCTCCCCTTTTAAATCCCGAATGATCCTGTCCAGAAATTCCTGATGGCTGTTACGCCTCTCCCATTCCCCGGCGGAAATGTACTCCTGAAACACAAGTACCCGCTCTGCGGCCTCCCCGTCCCCTTCATACCAGAGGGAAAGCTTTTGTTTCAGAGCTGAGACAGTATCTTCCAGAACCTGGGGGTTATTATTCAGATAAATGGCCCAGGAATCCCGGAAGCTCTGCTCGGCGGCCGTCATTTCCGATTCGGCTCGGTCAAGGGACTCTCTGAGAACCTCCACCTCTTCCTGAGCACAGGTCATTTCGTCTCTCACTGATGCCAGAGACTGAAAGGCACTCTCATAATCCGTCAGTGAATCAGCCAACTCTCTTTCTGCTTCCTCCAGCTGCTCCCGGGTTTCGGCTTCCGTATCCCGCAGAGAACTGTCCGTACGGGCATACAGAACAACTGCCTCGGAGATCATCCACTGCTGATAAAGGTATTCAGCCTGATTTCTCATCTGCTCCACATCCCGTTCCAGATTGCCCGTGGCAACAGAGTCGTCATAACCGAATGCCGTAGATTCGAGATCCAACAGCATGTTCTCCGCCTGCTTCAGTTGCGACTGCAGGGAGAGTTCAAGGTCTTTCCAAAGATCAAGTTCCTCCTGATAGGATGAGATTATGGCCTTCAGCTCTTCCATTTCCTTAAATGGATCCAGTATTACTGCAATAGTACCGGCGGGGAAGTTTAAATCCGGTTTTATTTTGGAACTATCCTTTCCGTCTACTGCAGAGACAACAGAACTTCCCACATCGAGGGAATCCATTTTTTTCTGATAATAATCAATTTTATCCCTGTAGTAGGCTTTGTTCTGTTCGGCAGAGTTCAGCAGCTGTAGAGTTTCACCATAAACAGACAAGGCGGATTCTACCTGCCCTTTGAACTTACTCTCCTGTTCTTCTGCACTGTATTCCAGTTCTGCAGCAAAGGCACTGAACTCAGACAGGAGCTGATTCTCTTCGGATTCCCAGAAAGCCAGGCCGGTTTCCATCTGCTGTTTGACCGAATCAATCCACTCTTCCCGGCGGGAAGCAAATAATTTGAGAGCTTCCCCCCAGACCTTTTCTGTTTCCAGTACGTTTTGTTCCGCCCGGAGCTCCCAGTCCAGGCGTTCCGAGAAAAAAGTCTCTTCCGCCTGAGCCCATTTATCCAGCCCCTTTTGAAACTCAGACTTGAATAACTGCTCCCACTCTTCTGTTTCCGGACAGATCCCCTCGGCGGCACTCTGTATTTGAAGCTCCCGGAGCCCTCTGTCCAGAGACGACTCTGTCTCATCCATCTCGTCTGCCAGACTCTGCAGGAGGGAATCGGCCAGAGCCTCGGCGCTGAGATCCTCACTCTTCTGCCTGAGGGAAAAGTTGTCTTCAGATTTCAGAAAATCCATTTTGGCTGACGACCAGCACAGCAGTCTGTCTGTCTCCTTTTTCAGCAGCTCATGGTACTCCTCAAGGGACAGATCCAGAACCTGATGCACACTGTCTTTAAACTCCCCGGGGATTCCCCTGAGCAGGCTGTCTTTCAGAAACTCTGTACTGCCGCTCCATTTGTTCAGTGCCTCATGTATGAGCAGCTCGGACTCCTGTTTCCACAGAGATTGCTCGAGGCGGACCTGCCGGGGATCAACAGAGCGCAGAAGAGGATCACCGGCAGCATCATAGAGGATGCCACCGTCCCCGGTCTTAAATGTCCACTCCCGGTTAAGACGGTCCAGCTCCGGTACAAGCTCCCGGTAGGTGAATGAGGGCAGGAGGGTCTGCAGTTTCATTTGGGCCCATTGCTCTATATCCTCCTCCATCCTTTTCTGCCAGGCTTCAGATTCCCGGTCGGACAGGAGGGGCATCCGGCTTCTATTCTCCAACAGCCAGAGTGCCGGATCATCAGAGCGGGACAGCTCTTTATAAAAGGGAGGATCAAAACCGCTGTTCTCCCGGAACAGCTCCGGCTCCTCCCAGGCGGTGAGAGCAGCGGTCAATACAGGGATAAGAACAGATAGAAAGAAAGCTGATTTATGACTCTTCATTATGGTCCTCCATGTGTTCTGACATCCCTAATGGATCTCCTGCTTCAAACCCCAGGCATTTTTTTCAAAAAAACTTGACAGATTCCTCTTTCGGGGACAATATCTAACCATCTAGTTACTTAGTTACTTACTTTTCAGGAATGATTATGGACAGCCCTTTCGGTAAAATTGTGGTACCCAAGGTACCGAACCTTATTATTCAGCAGATTCTGGACAAGGTTGTGTCTGAAGAACTCAACCCCGGAGACAAGCTCCCCTCCGAGCCCCAGCTGCAGGTGATTTTCGAAGTCTCCCGTCCCCAGCTCAAATCCGCCTTCAAGCGGCTTGAGAACTTCGGAATTGTGGAAACAAGGCCCCAGAGCGGAACCTACATGGCTCCCTACGGCCGGAAAATACTGGAAGGACTCCTCACCAATGTGCTGCAGCTGGATGAGCACAGTACGGACTACAGATCTCTTATGGACACAAGACGTTTGATAGAAGTACGGGCGGCAGAACTTTCGGCTCCTCGTATTACAGACAGGGAACTGAAAAAAATACGGCAGGCCAATGAGGTGTTCCGGCAGAACGCCACCCAGGACAGAGCCATCGATGATGATATCCATTTTCATCTTTTAATTGTCAGTACATCGGGCAGCCCTGTGCTGAACTCCCAGTACTGCATTCTGACCCCGGATATGATCGACTTCTGGAAGAAACTGGATGTCATGGAAGAGGAGATGGTACGGCGGACCGGAGAAACCATTGCCGAACATGAAGCCATTATCGCAGCCCTTGAGGCCGGGGACGGAGAAGCCTGTGCCCGGGCCATGACAATACATATGGACAACACCTACAGCACCGCAGAGATGCTTATGAAAAAATACGGAGAATTGAAATGACAGGAAGAGAACGATTACTGACAGTATTGAATAGAGACATCCCCGACCGGGTCCCGGTCAGCTTTTTTGTGACTGAGGAGTACCTGTCGTACTTCTATCCTCAGAAGGAAAAAGTGAACAGACTGCAGGATGCCGTGGACTGCGCCCGCCACTACGGCTTTGATATCTGTACCCGAGAGAACCAGTTTGTCAGACCCTACTGGCTGAAGCAGAACTATCCAAACTGGGAGATTGATGAGAAGCGCTGGGTGGAGAATGATGTATACAATATCAAGTCCACCATAACCACCCCCTCGGGAGTGCTGGAACAGCTGGAAGTGGCTCCCTATGACGAACGGACCCAGTCGGGGATACATACCCATACCAGTGAGTTCTTTATCAAGGGAGAAGAGGATTTTGAAATCTTCCGGAAATACTTCCCCCGGGAATCTGCTGAAAGCATCGCCCAACGCCATGAAGCCGCCGCTCTGGCCCGCAAGGTGGTGGGTGAGACAGGAATCACCGCCCCCTGGGGAGCGGGAGGAGTCTACAATACTGTGACCACCTGCCGGGATATGCAGGAAGTGATGATGGACCCCCTTCTGAAGCCCGACTTCTATAAAGAGATTATGGAATTCTTTACATCCTGGATCAGAAAGGACTACGAGATTATGTGTGAAACCGGGTATGACGCCTTCGGGATTCAGGGTAATATCGCCAACGGCGGTCTTATGGGTGAAGAGTTCTTTATGGAACACGTCTATCCCTATGAAAAAGAGATTACAACTGCTGTCCGGGATGCCGGGAAATTCACAATCTACCATAACTGCGGATATGCCAGAAACCTCTACCCCTGCTACAAAGCTCTGGGAATGGATGTATGGGAAACCATCTCCCCCCTGCCCATGGGTGACAATACCTTATCTGAAGCCAAGGAATACTTTGGAGACTCCCTGATCCTCTCGGGTGGACTGGATCAGGTGGAATTTCTGAAAACAGCGACCCCCGATCAGGTTCATGCCAAAGTGAAGGAACTTGTTGAGACCGGAAAAGAGGGAGGCCATTACATTTTTGCAGCCTCCGACTTTCTGGAAAAGGATACCCCTGAAGTGAATGTACAGGCTGCGGTGGATGCAGCCGTTAAAAACGGGAGCTACTGATATGGCAAAAGAATTCGATACATCCAAAGCGGACGCCCAGGGCACTGCCGTCCGGCCCCTGAAGGCATCAGATTTTGACAGACCCCGGTACAGGGAGTATGAAGCCTCCCTCAATGAGGGCTGCCGGGCCTTCCAGAATGCCTCCTCAGGTGTTGCAGTCTACAGAAGGTTCCGGGTTCCCGAGGTCTTCTCCTGGGGCTGCCGGGACAGAAAGATGTCCCTGGAATGGCAGCTGGCGGCTCTGCAGGCCAGTGTGGAGTACAAAGCGGATATCCCCAACTTTCTGGAACCCTGGTACGGAATCGGAGTGGTCTCCAATGCCTTCGGCATCCCCTATGTGTGGAAGGAAGGACAGGCTCCTGCTGTGGAATCATCCATTACAAGCGCAAGGGATGCCATAAACAGGCTGGAATGCCCTGTGGCCGAGAGTGAAGCCGGCCGGGAGGTTCTGGAGCGGATTGAATACTTTCTGGACCAGACAGGGGGACAGATCCCCATGAGTCTGACAGACAGCCAGTCTCCCCTGAATGTGGCATCCTCCTATGTTCTGAATGCCGAAAGCTTTATGTATGAGATCTTTGATCACCCCGAAGATCTGCAGGAGCTTCTGGAACTGATCGGGTCTCTGGAAAAGGATTTTATCCGGGCTCAGGCCGATCTGATTGGTGATGCTCTGGTCAAACCGGGTCACGGTTTTGCCTCATGCAGAGAGTTCAAAGGGCTGGGATTCAGTGATGACAATGTGCTGATGTTCAGTGACGAGAACTACAATGACCTGGCCCGGGGTCCCCTGTGTGATGTAGCCTCCCTGATGGACGGTCCTGTGTTCCACTCCTGCGGAGACTGGTCGGGACGGACGGATCTGATCAAAGCCATCCCCGGAGTCCTGATGGCCGATGCCGCTGTGGGCGCTCAGACAGACCCCTCCCCCAACAACCCGGAACTTCTGGGCAAGGCCTTTGCCGGTTCGGGAATCACACTGCATGTAAGGATTGTGGGAGATTCACAGGTTGTGGAGGAGGAAGTTTCCCGGCTCTGGCAGAAGGATCTGAAACTGATTACAGCAACCTACTGTGAGACGCCCGAGGATCAGATGAAAGCCTATGAGGCCATCCACAGGATCTGCGGGTAGAGAAGAGAATCAGCGGTTGAAGTCCTGAAAGAGCTCTTTTTCGTCCACCAGATCAAGGGCTTTGTTATCTACAAAGTAGTCGGCATACTTCTGGTAGATCACATCCTTTTCTATGTTCAGTTTTCTCAGATGGGTTTTCATCACTTTAACCGTTTTTTCAAGATCCCGGGCCTTGATCAGCTCCAGCATCTCCTGATGATGTTTCAGATTGGAGAGGGATACACCGCTCACCGACATGGAGAGGTAGCGGACCCGCCGGTAATGGCTGGAGAAACTCATGATCACGTTGTAGCACATGGATTTGTCCGCTTTCTTGAACAGCATGCTGTGAAACTCGTCATCCAGTTCGATAAAACGGGTGGTTTCTCCCTTGCGGAGAGCCTCCTCCTGTTCCTCCACATTCTCATACAGATCGTACATTTTGAGCTTTTCATGATGTTTGATCAGATCATAGAGAACACTGGTTTCCAGAGATTCCCGCAGGAAGCGCTCTTCCTTGACCCGGGTCAGGTCTATTCTGGAGACAAAACTTCCCTTCTGGGGAACCACAGTCACAAGCGCCTCGTTGGACAGACGGATGAAGGCCTCCCGCACCGGGGTCCGGCTCACTTTCATCCTGTCGGAAATGTCCTTTTCACTCATTACCGTACCGGGAATAAGATTCAGGTTGATAATATTCCTGTGGAGAATATCATACACTGTACTGCTGGCGGTTTTGCCCGGCAGGTTCTCTCCCCATTGTTGTTTGGCCATCATGCACCTTCCTTCTGAAGCAGTTCGGACAAAGCTTTGTGGATATCCCGGACTGTTTTGCTGTATGTGGTGAAATGAGCCTCTCCGTTGACGGACAGAACAAGCTCATCACCCTCTGCCGGATAGAAATCCAGACGATCCATTCCGGCGTTTTTCTTTCTGATTGTTATACTGAAAAGAGGTTCTCCCCTCTCTCTGGTTCCTGCTTCCCGTTCCGGCAGCCGGGCAGCAATGCCCGTGGCAAGGAGTGTTTCGAAAAAGCCCGTCATACGGGGGTAGTCCACCGGTATGCCGTTGATGTTTCCTTCCAGCTCAACCGACTGTCCGGTGAGGATGATATTGTAGTCCTGCTGCAAGTCCCTGTCTTCAATCACAAGAGATTCTATCTCCGAGACATTGCAGTGGTAGATGGACCCGTTCAAAAGATCCCGGAACCGGAGAGACAGATACCCCGGCTCTTCCTCCGGCAGCCGGGCTGCCGTTGAATCCACTGTATTCTGCACATAGACTGCCCCGCCGTCTCTGAAAAAAGAGAGGCTGTACCCTTCGTTTCCCAGGACCACTTCCATCTTCAGGATTCTGTTCTCAGCACTCAGGCTCTGGGCAGGGACATCCGAGGGGCGGAGAGAAGAGAGGGACAGAACCGGAAAGACCAGATCCGTCAGGACCCTCTCATAGTTCAGTGTGTTCTCAAAGGGTCTGGAAAGGCGGAACTGAAATCCTCCCCGGTTGCTTACGGTAACAGGGGACAGGGCAGGATCGGAAAAATCCAGGCTCACAGACTTCAGGATATCCAGATTCTCCAGTTCCACTGCTGGGAGAAGGGAGTCCGAGCGGAACAGTGAGGGATCCGCCAGAAACAGTGCGGCATCCCCGGAACTGATAAGATAGACTGAATCATCCGGATCGCCGGGAACCTCCCTTTTCAGGTAGGAACTGCCGTCCAGGGGATTTTCCTTTCCCAGGATCAGCCTTCTTTTCTCTCCCCCTTCCAGAATCAGGGTTATAGCGGCCCGGGGTGCATCGAATCCGTAGGAGTTATCATCTGCGGGGTTCTGTACAAGAGCAGAGGCCTGGAGTTTGGAAATACGGAACAGAAAGCCCTGCATGGCTTCCAGAGAATAACTCATTCCCTCCACAGCCGGCTCCAGGGAAATCTGCCCCTTGTTGTGCAGCAGTCCGAACCGGGCATTGTCATTAATCACAGCCAGAGCGCCGATCCGGGAGACATTGAGATCCACCAGTTCGAAAACCTGCTCGGGCTCTGTTTCATCCCCGCCTTTTTCAGGCAGATAAAGGAGTACCGTTACAAAAAGCAGAAGGGCAATGAGTATCAGGTTGGCAGTGATTCCTTTTCTGTAATCCATTACAGCCTCTTCCTCCTGACAAGCATCAGGATTCCTGCGGTAAGGAAAAGGACGGGAATAAGGGCGCAGACCAGAATGCCCAGACTCAGGATCTGCCCTGACTGCAGATTGAGGGGATCGGATTTTATTTTCTTGGGGGGAATATGCACCAGAGACTGCTCGTCTGACAGCCAGTTGATAGTCTGTACCAGAAACTCGCTGTTACCATAGCTGGAAAATCCCATAAGATCATCCCCGTACATTTTCATGCTTCCTGCGGCCACCAGACGGGACACGGAGCCGTTATCCAGACTCTTCTCAGAGCTCATAACCAGATTAAACGGTCCCTGTGGATCACCCGCTTCCCGGTCGGGAGAACTGAAGCCGTAGCCCTGTTTCCCGTAGGAGCCGGGGGTGGAGGCCAGAACCGTCCGGATTTTATAGGCTGTTCCGGCATCGGGAAATTCATAGAGGCTCCGTGCGGAGGGCATGGTCAGAAATATACGGGTTTCCATAAAGTAGCGGTTGATTTCATGGGGACCGTACATGGGAACAATATTGACCGGGTTACCGGCGGTATAAGCCTGCTCCTCCAGAACCAGTTCCTCTCCGGCCCGGATGCCCCACTGAGCCAGAAATCCCTCCAGACGGGGGAAAGGGACAGACGAAGGTTCCAGAAAGACAAGGGCTTTCCCTCCCTGATCCATATAACGGTGCAGAAGGGGTATCTCTTCATCCGTAAAGTCTCTGCTGGGGGCGGCAATAACCAGGATTCCGGGATTCCTCTGAATCAGGGAGCTCAGATTTCCCCTGGCAAGTTCATAGTTATTGGCGGTAAACAAGGACATCAGGGATTCCCCGGGCCGTTCATTATGACCGTCTGTAAAAGCGGCCACAGGGACATGGGAATCATTGATGTAATACAGAGCGGAGGTGAGCTGCTGCTCTGCATTCAGACCGGTAATCTGTGTCCGGCTGCCGTTGAGGGTATACAGGTCTTCTATGGAATAGACCTTCTCCCGGACAGGTCCTTCCAGAAGAATATCATTTTCATGTATCTGAAGTCCCCGGGCGGCATAGGCATCCACCAGTACGGGATTCTGCAGGGGGTCAATAAACTCAACATTGATCCGGGGGCTGAGGGCGCTGAAACGCTTTAACACTTCCCGGAGCATAACCACATAATCCTCTTCTCTGCTGAACACCTTAATCTGTACATCAGTACTCAGGGACCGGGCAGTCTGAACAGTCAGATCAGAGAACTCGTACAGAGCATTTTCAGTAAGATCCAGTTTCAGGGAGAACCGCTCTACAGCCTTGTGGCCCGCTGTATTGAGCAGCAGAAAGCTGATCACACACAGAAGGGTGAAAAGATTCCGGCGGTTCCGGGGGGTTGGGGTCAGTTTCATCGTCCTACTGCCTCCTGCTGTCCAGACTGACAGTGGTGAGAATCAGGAATAGAGCTGTCAGACTGATAAAATAGAGGATAGAGGCAGGATTGAATATGCCGTAGGTGAACTCGATGTAATTACTCTTTAAGGAAAAGAGGGATATAAGCCTTTTTACAGGGACACTGTTTGTATAGGGAGCCAGTGAGTCCACTAGCCAGAGGATGAGAATAACCCCGTAACTGGCGATGGCGGATACCACCTGATTTTCCGTCAGAGTGGAGAGAAAAAGCCCCAGGGACGCAATGGCCGCAACCAGAAGCACAGCCCCCAGATAGTTGCCCAGGGTCACCATAAAACTGAAGGAACCATACCAGGCCAGCACAGCCGGATAGAGCAAGGTCACGGCCAGACCAATGCCCACAACCGTCAGAGTGGCCAGGAACTTTCCCAGAACAATGGATTCCAGAGACAGGGGCAGTGTAAAAAGGAGTTGTCTGGTCTTCAGCTTCTGCTCCTCGGCAAACTGCCGCATGGTCAGAATGGGAGTGACAAACAGAAGAATCGTAAACAGGGGCGTAAAAAAGCTGTTAATATCCCCATCCAGAGACATCAGGTTGGCAGTCAAAAAAATAAATCCGCTCAAAAAAAGCAGAATTGTCAGAAAAACATAGGCAATCATGGAATGGAAGTACTGCCGCAGCTCTTTCATATAAACGGCTTTTATCATGATCCGGCCTCCTGAGAAGCCGGATGGTCGGCGGAGGATTCCAAAAGCGTTTCATTCCTGCGGCCCGAGGAGGTCAGGTCAATGAAAATATCCTCCAGTGTGGGATTTTTCATCTTCATCTGCATGATGGCAAAGCCCCTGTCATTCAGGAGAACAGAGAGCTCTTTTCTGATATCCCTGCCATCCTGAAGTGTGATGCTGTAGTCCCGGCACCCCTCTTCCACACAGTTTGTGCTTTCCACTGAACAGGCCCCTTCCAGGGACTGAATCACCGGGGTAACGGCGGCATCCTCTCCCCACACCCGGAAATCCACAACAGCCGGACCCGAAGGTGTACAGAGAAGTTCATCAGAGTGAGCATCGGCGGCAATACAGCAGACATTGAGCACC
>JAQQAM010000092.1 GCA_028532905.1 Spirochaetales bacterium | reverse complement strand
AAAGGGTTTCAAGGGTTTTTCAACCGCGCAAAAGCTCGATAAGCTGGGGATGCGCGGGTCCAACACCTGCGAGTTGGTGTTTCAGGATTGCGAAGTGCCGGAAGAAAACATTCTGGGTAACCTTAATGGCGGCGTTCGCGTGTTGATGAGCGGCCTTGATTACGAACGGGCGGTTTTGGCCGCCGGGCCGACCGGGATCATGCGGGCCTGCATGGATGTGGTGGTGCCTTATATTCACGAGCGTAAACAGTTTGGTCAGGCAATTGGCGAATTTCAGCTGATGCAGGGCAAAATGGCCGATATGTACACCACCATGAATGCCTGCCGTGCCTATGTGTATGAAGTTGCCAAGGCCTGTGACCGGGGTGAAACATCGCGCAAGGATGCCGCCGGCGTGATTTTATATGCCGCCGAAAAGGCCACCTGGATGGCGTTGGAAGCCATCCAGACCCTGGGCGGCAATGGTTATATTAACGAATATCCGACGGGCCGGTTGCTGCGGGATGCCAAACTTTATGAAATCGGTGCTGGCACCAGCGAAATTCGCCGCATGCTGATTGGCCGCGAGCTTTTTGGTGAAACGGCATAAGTGCCTGTTTTATTCCGTCTTGTATGAAATTTTCCCGGATAAAGGGGCGAAGTGATGACTGCTGATTCTATCGTGATTGTTTCCTGTGCCCGCACCCCAATGGGCGGCCTGTTGGGCGATTTTGCCAGCCTTACCGCAGCTGAACTGGGCGGCGTTGCCATCAAGGCC
This sequence comes from Spirochaetales bacterium, assembly GCA_028532905.1. Lineage (GTDB taxonomy): Bacteria > Spirochaetota > Spirochaetia > DSM-2461 > DSM-2461 > Oceanispirochaeta. The sequence goes on along the minus strand of JAQQAM010000092.1, from coordinate 20,873 downwards.
GCCCTGGAACGTGGCAATGTTGCCGCCGATGATATTGACGAAGTGATCATGGGCAATGTGCTGCCCGCAGGCCAGGGACAGGCCCCGGCCCGCCAGGCGGCATGGAATGCCGGTATTCCGCGTGCCGCAGGGGCCACCACGATTAACAAAATGTGTGGCTCGGGCATGAAGGCGGCGATGCTGGCCCATGACCTGTTATTGGCAGGCAGTGCCACCGCGATGGTGGTGGGCGGCATGGAAAGCATGACCAATGCGCCCTTCCTGCTGCCCAATATGCGCGGTGGCAATAAATATGGTCATTCACAGGTCTATGACCATATGGCGCTGGATGGGTTGGAGGATGCCTATGAAAAGGGCCGTTCAATGGGCACCTTTGCCGAAAGTACCGCCGATAAATACGGATTTACCCGCGAAGCCCAGGATGACTATGCCATCGCGTCCCTGACGCGGGCACAGGAGGCCATCACATCCGGCCAGTTTGCCGATGAAATTACCCCGGTGAAGGTTTCAACCCGCAAGGGCGATGTGGTGATTGATACCGACGAGCAACCGCCCAAGGCCAGCCCGGAAAAGATTCCGACTTTGCGCCCCGCCTTTCGCAAGGATGGCACGGTGACAGCGGCGCATTCCGCCTCGATCTCGGACGGGGCGGCAGCACTCGTGATGATGCGCGAAAGCGAGGCACGAAAGCGCGGCCTTAAACCGCTGGCGCGTGTGCGGGCCCATGCCACCCATGCGCAGGAACCCTGCTGGTTTACCACAGCACCGATTGATGCCATTCGCAAGGTTTTGGCAAAAACCGGCTGGAATGCACAGGATGTTGATTTATGGGAAATCAACGAGGCCTTTGCCGTGGTGGCAATGGCGACGATGCACGATTTGGACCTTGACCATGCAAAGGTCAACGTTAATGGCGGCGCCTGTGCGCTGGGCCATCCGATAGGCGCGACCGGGGCGCGGTTGCTGGTCACACTGATCCATGCGCTTAAGGCGCGCGGCGGGCGCAAAGGTGTGGCTTCGCTGTGCATTGGCGGCGGGGAGGCAACCGCAATGGCGCTGGAGCTGATCTAGCCCGGGAATAACAGGGTAATTCTGGAAACTGTCTTTTGAGGGTACCCAAGCGGGCAAATTGCCCTTATTTTGGGCCTTATAAGATCAATTCAGAACAGAGAATTTGCGGAATGGCGAAAAGCACTGTCGAGCGGATGCTGGCCGGTTTCAAAAGTTTCAAGGCGATGTATTACGAACAGCGCCCTGAACGTGTTACCGACCTGATGAATATGGGCCAGAAGCCCGAAGTGCTGTTGATTGCCTGTTCTGATTCCCGTGTTGACCCGGCCATTCTGACCAATGCCGAACCCGGCGAGATGTTTGTTATTCGTAACGTCGCCAATCTGGTGCCGCCTTACGAGCCCGACGAAAACTATCACGGGACGTCATCGGCCATCGAGTTTGCGGTGCGCGATCTGAAGGTCCGCGATATTGTCATTCTTGGTCATTCGGCCTGTGGCGGTATTCAGGCCCTGGTGGAGCATGGCGAAGCGGGCAAAGTACCAGAGCGTGATTTTATCGGTGAATGGGTCAGCATGGCGAAATGCTGCCTGGAACACGGACCGGATGTTGACGAGGTTTCGCGTCGTTCGATCGGCAATTCGCTGCAAAACCTGATGACGTTCCCCTACATTCAGGAACGTGTCGCGGCCGGAGACCTGAACCTGCATGGCTGGTGGTTTGGCATGAAGGAAGGGATTTTGTGGCGTTATGACGCCGCAACGGATGAATTTGTTCAGGGCGACGAATAAGCCTGGCCGGACCCGGGCGGTGATCCCGTTCTGATCGCCTGGCCGGTGATGTCGCCCCAGCGGGAGGATGCCGCCATGCGGTTGGAAGAGTATCAGATCATGGTGCGCGATACCGCGCGCGAATTTGCCGAAAACGAGCTTAAACCCCGCGCCGCCAAATGGGATATCCATCACACATTCCCGGCCGAGGCCATTGCCGGGCTGGGCGAGCTTGGTTTTATGGGCATGCTGGTGCCCGAAAGCTATGGCGGGGCGGGGATGGATCATGTCGCCTATGCCCTGGCGCTTGAGGAAATTGCCGCAGGCGACGGGGCCACCTCGACCATCATGTCGGTGCATAATTCGGTTGGCTGTATGCCGATCCTGAAATTTGGCACCGAGGCGCAGAAACAGGAATTTCTGGTGCCAATGGCGCAGGGCGAGAAAATTGGCGTTTTCTGTCTGACCGAACCCCAGGCCGGGTCCGATGCCAGCGCGATCAGGACCCGGGCCGTGCGTGACGGCAGCGACTGGGTTTTGAACGGGGCGAAGCAATTCATCACATCTGGCCGCGAAGGTGATGTGGCGATTGTTTTTGCCGTGACCGACCCGGCGGCGGGCAAGCGCGGCATTTCCGCCTTTATCGTGCCCACCGATACACCGGGTTACGTCGTTTCCCGGACGGAGGACAAGCTGGGGCAGAATGCCTCCGATACCTGCCAGATCACCTTTGTTGATTGCCGTGTTCCGGCGGAAAACATGCTGGGTGCCGAAGGCCAGGGTTATAAAATTGCCCTGGCGAATTTGGAAGGCGGGCGTATTGGCATTGCCGCGCAATCGGTGGGGATGGCGCGTGCTGCCTTTGATGCCGCGCGGGATTATGCCAATGAACGCGAAACCTTTGGCAAAAAGATTATTGATCATCAGGCGGTGGCGTTTCGCCTGGCCGACATGGCCACCAAAATTGATGCTGCCCGCCTGTTGGTGCATCGCGCCGCCGCGCTTCGCGATGATGGCAAACCCTGCCTGACCGAGGCGTGCATGGCAAAGCTGTTTGCCTCCGAAATGGCGGAGGAAGTATGCTCCAAGGCTATTCAAATCCACGGTGGTTATGGCTACCTTAAGGACTTTCCGGTTGAACGCATTTACCGCGATGTGCGTGTGTGCCAGATTTACGAAGGCACATCCGACATCCAGCGCATGGTCATTGCCCGCGCCCTGGCCGATTAGGGCAGCCTTTTGACGCTCAGGGCAAAGGTGCGTTCCTATACAGGGTCGAGCCTCCAGCCCCGGGCGGTTGCCGATAACCGGTCTGTCAGTTCCAGGTTATCGAGGAATGCGTCATCATGGGAGACCACAATCAAGGTGCCGCGATAGGCCCGTAACATGGTTTCCAGCGCCTGCAAGGATGGCAGATCAAGGTGATTGCCGGGTTCGTCAAGCAGCAAAAGCTGTGGTGGCTCAGCGGCATACAGGATGCAGGCCAGGGCCGCTTTCAGGCGTTCGCCACCACTGAGTTTGCCGCTGGGAATTGTGATTTTGTTGGCGTCCAGCCCCAGTTGCGCCAGACGCATCCGCAAATCGCCTTCGGGGGTGTCACGATTGACCTGTTGTAGTTGGGCAAGCACCGTTTTTGCGGGATCAAGACCGGTTAGTTTCTGATCAAGATGCGCAGTCTTTGCAAAGACTGCGCATGTGCCACTGACAGGCGATAGCTGGCCCGCAAGCATCCGCAGCAATGTGGACTTTCCGCATCCGTTGGGCCCGATAACGCCGATACGCTGTTGCCCGCCCAATATCAGGCTGATGGTCCGGGCCGGGCCGGTGACATGAGGGAGCACCGCCCCTTCGAGCTTTGCAATACGCCTTTGCATCGCCTGGCTAAGCGGGCGGGCATGGACGGTGATGGCTGTTTGATTTTCAACGTGCCGGGCGGCTTCCTCAACGCGCCGATCAAGGTCTGCCCGGCTGGCGATCTGGTTTTTGCGCAATGTGCCTGCGGATGCTTCGCTACGCTCTTTTTGGCGATCGAGCAGGATTTTGGCCTGATTGGCATCTTTGCCCTGTCGTTTGCCCCGTGCCTGTCGGCGCTGTTGCCGTTCACGCTGTTTTTGCGCCACCCTTTCATGGCGCTGGCGTTCCGTTTTGCGTTCATGCAGGTTCTGTAGGGCGGTTTGCCGTTCATGGGCCCTGGCTTCGGCGTAAAACGTGTAATTGCCCCCGTAGCTGTGCAATCCATGCGACGAGAGTTCAACGATACGGTTAAGTGATTCCAGCACGTCCCGGTCATGGCTGATCACAATCAGCCCGCCTGACCATTGCCGAAGCTGATCGATCAGGGCGCGGCGGCTTGGCCTGTCGAGATGGTTGCTGGGTTCGTCGAGAATCAGAAAATCGGCATTTGAAAGTGTGGCCCCCATCAGGGAAACGCGCATTGCTTCACCCCCGCTTAGCATCGATGCCGGTGTGTTCGCGCCCAGATGGCCTAAATTATGATGCTCAAGTTGCTGGAAAAGACGCTGGTTTATATCCCAGTTGTCGCCCACGATGTCGAAATCTTCGGGGGTTGTGCTGCCCGCTTCGATACGTTCCAGGGCATCAAGGATATGTTTGATGCCGGCAAGGTCGGCCACGCTGGAACCCGGCGGGTGGCTGACATGCTGGGCCAGATAATAGACTGTACCGGAACACTGGCAGTGGCCTGATGTTGGCTTTAGTAATCCGGCCATGATGCGCGCCAACAGGGTTTTGCCCGCGCCATTGCGCCCGACAAGGCCGGTTGCGCGCAGATCAAATGTTTCGGTCAGGTTGGAAAAAACAGGTCGGCCATCGGGCAGCACGTAAGACACGTCTGTGATGGCAAGGCTGATATGTGTCATGCGGTATTTCCACGATGCCGTGATCTCCCCCTTGTGGCAGGGGTAGGTGGAGACGGGCCGTCAGAACGACGGCGGCATCACTGGCGCATTGGACACATACCTCATTAACATAAAATCCGGGCAAAATTATACCTGTAAAGGTTGTGCCGGACAATCCCGGAATACAGGAAATGCCGTACCGTGATGAGGGCGTGTTGTGGGCAAGCTAAACTGGCGGCGGGCCAAAACGGGTTAAAAAGCGGTTGGCACGGGGCAGGGCATATGCAGGAACTGGTCGGGGCCGCGCAGCCACAGGCCTTCAATTTCGCGGGATTTTTCTTCCGATATTAAAACACCGCGCGGCAATGTGACCAAATCGGCATGCCATCCTGGCCAGCGTTGCCTCGCCCGGTGCCAGGTGTGGCGCAAATAGGCATCGCGCGGGCTGAAGCCATGATAGTCAAAAATCCAGTCATGTCCGGCAATGACAATATCATTTCCGGTAAATCCTGCCGCCGGTTTGAACCAAAGCGGAGAATAGCCACGATCCCCGTTGGCATCAAACCGGGCCCAAAAGGCATGGGCCAGAATATGACAGGCCCCGCAGGCAAAAAACACCCGGTCGGGCAGGTTCCAGCATTTTACCGGGTCCTTTTTGGTGTAGCCGGAGGTGCGGGGCTGATACATGGGGGCCTATTCCCTATCGCGATGGCAGCAGGTCGTATTTTTCCAAAAGACGGCGAAGCTGGTGATAATTCAGTTTCAGGAAATTTGCCGCTTCGGTCTGGTTGTTATGATTGGCCTGCAAGGCATGTTTGAGAAGGGCTATTTCATAGTCCCGGGTGGCTTCGCGAAAATCAAGGCTGCCATCTTTTGCAGAGGGCATGTGTGGTTGTGTGGGCTGGTTCGGGCTGTCTGTTGTTGTATCTGCGCTTTTTTGCGTTTCGCTCCAGACCCCTGCAAACGGGTCCAGCACGATACGGGAAACCGGGGCGTCGGTGTCTTCGCTTAAGTAAAGGCTGCGTTCAACCGCGTTGCGCAATTCGCGCACATTGCCCGGCCAGTCGTAATTTTTCAATTGTTCTATGGCATTATTATCAAAGCCAGAAAAGACCTGTCGTGATAAACGTTTGGTCATTTCCAGGGCAAATTGTTCGGCCAGTGGCACTATATCGTCCGGGCGTTCGCGCAGGGGCGGCACGGCGATCACGTCAAAGGCCAGGCGGTCCAGCAGGTCGGCGCGGAATTTCCCCTGTGCGGCAAGCTGTTTGAGGTTTTCATTGGTGACGCCAATGACGCGCACATCCACGTCAATCACCTCGCTGCCGCCCACCCGTTCGATCTCGCCATATTCCACCACACGCAGCAGTTTTTCCTGCACCATCTGGCTGGCGGTGGCGATTTCATCCAAAATGATGCTGCCGCCATGTGCGCGTTCAAACCGGCCGACATGGCGCTTTTGCGCGCCGGTAAAGGCCCCGGCTTCATGGCCGAAAAGCTCGGTATCGAGCAGGGTTTCGCTAAGGGCGGCGCAATTGACCTTGACCAGAGGTCCGCCCCAGCGGGTGGAAAGGTAATGCAGGCGCGCGGCAATCAGCTCCTTGCCCGATCCGCGTTCGCCAATCACCAGGCAGGGGCGATTTATGGGCGCCAGGCGCGACACATGCTCCAGCGCGGCCAAAAAGCGGGGGTCTTCGCCCAATATGGTTTGTGATATGTCCATTTCGCGAAAAACGTTATCGGAAAACGACATAAAAGTCGCGATAAATGTTAATTTTCGAGAGGTGATTTTTGTTAAGTATTTGATTTTAAATAAAACATAAAACTGGCACGCTATCTGCAAAACAAGGGGCAGAAGAGTTTACATCCCCCAACAGGAGATCGAGCAATGGGCGTGTTCTCGCGTTTGTCCGATATCGTGAATGCCAATATCAATTCGCTTCTGGATCGTGCCGAAGATCCGGAAAAATGGTCCGCCTGATGATTCAGGAAATGGAAGATACCCTGGTCGAGGTTCGGTCCAGTGCTGTTAAGGCAATTGCCGATAAAAAGGAAGTCGAACGCAAGCTCAAAAAGCTGCGTGATGGTCAGAATGAATGGGAAGAAAAGGCGGAATTCGCCGTTTCCAAGGGCCGTGATGACCTTGCCAAAGGGGCCTTGATGGCGCGTCGCCGTCTGGCCGACCAGGCTGTGGTGCTGGAGCGTGAACTTGAAGTGATCGAGGAAACGCTGGGCAAGTTTGATGAAGATTTGAACAAGCTCAATAGCAAACTGAATGAAGCCAAGGGCAAACAGCGTGCGGTGGAAATTCGGATGAAAACGGCGGAAAAGCGCGTTAAGATGCGTGAAAAGCTGCATAACAGCCAGATCGATGATGCCCTGCTGCGCTATGAAGCAATGGAACGCCGGATTGACGAGCTTGAAGCCAGTGCGGAATCCTATGATATGGGCCGGGCAAAAACCCTGGATGAAGAGTTTGGCGACCTTGAGGCCGAACTTGGCATTGAAGATGACCTGAAAGCCTTGAAGGAACGGGTCAATAAAGACAACTAATTCAGTGTGCAGGCGTGCTGGTGTCTGCGGTTGGCGGTCATGGCCAAAGGTGGCGTGACCGAACCTTAACAAAGGTAAGGGGCGCTTATGTGGGCTATTGCCGTTCCACTGATTGTGTTTATTTCCATTGTCGGGCCGGTTTGGGTGGTTTTTCATTACATTACCGTTTGGAAACGGATGAAGGCCGAACGCCAAAACGTCCCGCCGGTGGAAAGCCAGGAACACAAACAGGCACTGGCCCATCTCAAACAGAGGGCCGAGCGTCTTGAAAACCGCATAGCGACACTGGAAAGTCTTCTGGATGCAGAGGTTGCCGAATGGAGGAACAGAATATGACTGCCGAGCAAGCTGCTGCCGGTGCGCGATTTTACAACAGGCATCATGGTTCCCGGGAGCGGGGATGCCGGTTCCGTCGCGGTGAAGGGCGCAATCATTCCCATCGTGGCTGTGGGCACCATAACGGGCCGTATCGTGGTGGACCGCTTAGAAGCACTGTTAGCGGTGTGGCCGAAAAATTTGGCATTCCGCGCAAGGGTGTGTTGATTGCCTGGATCGTGACGCTGATTTTCAGCTTCCCGGTTGGTGTGTTTCTGTTTCTGGTGGCGTGGTCTTATATCCATCATCCGGAATGGTTTTCCTTCCTCGGGCGGCGGGGGCGTCGTGGCGGGACTGCGGGCACGCATCATCGCACAACCCCGCACGAGGCAACTGCAGAACAGGCTGAAAGCCCCACCTTCGGTGTTGATTATGAAGAACCCTGGATGGAAGATCTGCGCGAACAGTTTGACGATCTGGAGCGCCGCACCGGTAATATGGAAGGTTATGTCGCCTCGGGTGATTATAACCTGTCCTCGGAATTCAAACGGATGCGCAAGGAAGACGCGGCTGAAGATGGTTCCGGGCCATCAGATGTGAAAAACACGCCGGATGGCGCGGGCGACAAAACGGACAAGCCCGAAGATCGCGCCTGACCAGGGCACCTGTTTTACCCTTTCTTCTTTCCTTTATCCCATCGGTTTCATGCTGGTCGGCCTGCTTCCCCCGCCCGCCTGGCCAGCATGATACGGACCGTGCTGCTTTGGTGCCCGTTGTCGGGTCAGTCTCCCTCATGTCTTCCCCAAGACTCCGCATTGCAGAACGGTCCCGGATCGCCTGTCATCTGACGGGCGATCCGTTTTTTATGACCAAGACCAACTTGTCCTGATCGAAACCGATCAGGACAGCTCTCAATCGGCGGGCGGGCTTCTCCGAAACCCTTGCCTCTCGCGGCATAGGCCGCGCGGCGCCGTCGCGCCTAGCCAGTCCAGGGTGCGTTTCACGCATCGAGCACTGGTATGAACACATAAAAGACTCGCCCGGAATCAAGTATTTCTTAAAAAATCATCGAATAAGGTTTATGACTAACCCTAATTTGGATGTTGTTGCTGGCGTTATTTGATCCTGCACTTCATTGATCGGCAAACTGTTTGGGGGCGGTTTATGGCGGCTTTGGTTGAACATCCCGGCGAACCGGATTTTCTGCGTCGCCTGATGCTCGATAATCCCTGGTGGGAGGGGATCACCGATGAAATGGTGCATAACCTGCCGGTCCGGGCCTTTTTTAAGCGCTTCTGGAATGCCATTGAACGGGGTGATGGCAGCAAGGCCGTCCTGCTGACCGGGCCACGTGGGGTGGGTAAAACCGTGATGCTGCGCCAGGCGGTGTCGCAACTGCTTGATGGTGATACACCGCGCCGCCATGTCTGTTATGTCTCGCTGGAACATCCGCTGTTCCTGGAGCTTGATATTTCTCGCCTGCCGCGCCTTTTGCGCGCATCGCGCGGTATTTCGGCCGATCATCCCTTATGGCTGTTTATCGACGAGGTTTCCTATCAGCGGGACTGGGAAAGCCAGATTGCCCGCTTGCTCAAGGCCGACCCGATGGTGCGGGTGGTGGCTGTCAGCGCGCTGGCCCCGGCAGCGGAAAACCGGGCGCATTTGACAACACTTTTCCTGCCGCCTTTCAGTTTTGCCGAATATCTCGAACAGCGCGGCATCAAACCGGCGGATGTTTTACCGGAATCGCCCAATGCCATCCGTTTTACAACCGATGTGCCACCGGGCCTGGTCGAGCTGAATACCTTGTTTGAAGATTACATCAATGAAGGCGGTTTTCATGACCGCGACGGCGAGGCGGGGGCCATTCATCGGTCGCTGCATTCCGACCTTCCGGGGCTGCATGGTATTTCCAGCCCGTCGGACCTGCACCGCCTGTTTGTGTTGCTGGCCTATAATACCGGGGCCGAATTTTCGATTGAAACGCTGGCGCGCGAACTGGATCTCGCCAAAAATACCCTGCGCCGCTATCTGGAATATCTGGAAAGTGCCTGGCTGGTGCGCCGCCTTGAACGGGTGGACCAGGATGCCAAACCGTTTCAGCGCGCGGTGGCCTTCAAGGTGCATCTGATTCATCCGGGCCTGCGCAGCGGGCTGATTGGCGGGCGCGCCGAAGGCGAGGATACCGTAACACGGCTGGTGGAAACCGCGATTCAAACGCAGTTTCTGGCATCCAGCACCGGGATGGAAAGCCTGTTTTATGCCCGTTGGGGGCATTATGAAGTGCCGTTTGTCTTTCTGGACCGGCGTAGTGGGACGCCGCTATTTGCCTATCATTGCCTGTGGCGCGATGATGCCATTCGCAAACCCAAGGAAGTCCGTGCGCTGGTCAATTTCAAAACCAGCCATGATTTGCCCCTGGGGGCGTTTGTGCTGACCAAGGCGCAGTGGCATGGCGGCAAGCTGGGCGGGGAGCCGATGCGCTTTGAACCGGCCAGCGTGCTGGCATTGCGCATCGGACTTGAATTTTCACAGCTTTAGGCATCCGCCGTCCGGTATATGCTTTTTAAGTCATTGATCAGGATTATTTTGGCCATGTCGGGACGTTTATTGCGGTGTTATCTGGGAAAAATTGTGCTGACTGGCGCGTTCTTCGTGCTTTTTGGGGCTGTTGTGCAAGCGGCGGGGCCTGCTTTACAAGCCTCCGGCCCTGTGGTCTGTCCCGGTCAGGGGCATGGCAGCGCGGCTGTGCCGATTAATCTTGAGCATATTTTTTGTGGTGAATTGAACCGTAAAAACCGCTTCACCGGTTTTCATGCCCGCCCGCAGGGGCAGAACCCCGCCACCATTGCCAGAGTCGAGATGGCGTCAGGCTCGGAAAATACCAATGGCGTTTATGAAGCCACGGTGTATTGGAATATGGACCGCGATGCCGATGAAAGGCCGGTCAATCCCGCCAAATTTTCCACCATGTTCCCCGATGATTGCAGCCGGGACCAGATCATTGCCTCGATCCTGTATGCCAGCCGCCATGTCCTTTCGGCATGTCCCGCCGGTGCGCCGGGCTGGACCCGGTGTGGGCTTAACCGGCCGGACGATCAAGCAGTCGCGCCTCAATATTGTGTCGGCAAGGACCTGACATCACGTTTCACCATTGCCTTTGCCCTTCATGAGGGTCGCGTTAATACGGCGTTTCCCCTTGCAATGGGCCGTTGATGTGTTTTGGCGTGTGCCCTTGATACGGTGATGCTGTTTATAATTGTTAAACTTCGGGCTTGTGCTTTTTTTTAAGGGTACCCATTATTATGATGCCTTGAGACGTGTTGCCGTAACTGGAGGTCATGATGGGGGAATCACTGGGGGGTCCCTGCGTTACTGTGCCCGATTGGCCGGGGCGCAAAGCAAATGATGGGGGGCATGCCCGCATCACGGCGTTTCTGGTGCTTGATATTCAGCAATCGCTGGAAAAAGCCGAAGCCGTGCGCAAGTGCATTTTGGCACAAACCCAGGGCGAGGGGGGCGACCCCGATCAGCGCGAAATTGTCATGAATGCCTATGATGTGACTTTCGGACCGGTTCAGTGTGTGATTGAACCGGCCTTTGACGATACCGGCGAGGTTGCGGTTTTTGTCAAAACAGCCGACCTTTTGGCCGCGATAGAGCGACGCATTGCCGACATTAAGGGTTTTGATCGCCCATAAATCCCCAAATGGTTGCATTCCTTGGTGGCAATAACGGATTATCGTTGTGTTTTTCTTTGATTGCAGGCAAATCCTGTCCATAGTGATGGTCTGATGGATCAGTCGGGGGCCGATACAGTGCGTAAACGGGCGTGCCAAAGGGGTGAAAGGCGAAAGCCGGGTATTGTCGCTGCCCTGTTTGGGGTTTTCGGGTTTTTGCTTTTTGCAGGGCAGGTGACACCCGTAATGGCGCAAACTCAGGCAGCACCATCTGATCCGTTGCAAACTTTTTTACAGGCCTATGTCCAGCAGGCCGGGCTGCCCGGTGCTGTTGTGGGCATTTCCTATGCCGATGGCAGCAGCCGTTTTGTCGCTGCGGGCCTGTCCAGTGCCAAGCCCAACCGTAAAATGCGCGAATCAGCGCGGTTTTATATCGGCTCGCTGACAAAAATGATGACCTCGGTGGTGATTTTGCAACTGGCCTCCGAACAGCGGCTGAAACTGTCGGACCATCCGGCGCGCTGGTTGCCGCCGGAATATGCCCAGTCCATTGCCAATGCCAAAACCGCCACCATCACCGATTTGCTGCATAACAGTTCCGGCATTCCCGATTATCTGGATGGCGATTTCTTTTTTGAACTGGTCGGGCGCGAACCGCAACATGGCTGGCGCAATGCCGAATTGCTGCCCCTGATTGCCGACCGTGATGCGGTTTTTTCGCCCGGCAGCGATTACGCCAATTCCAACAGCAATTATATTTTGCTGGGCTATATCATCGAGCAAATCGAACAGGCCCCGATCGAGGATGTGTTTGAAAAACGCATTTTCACCCCGCTGGATATGAATGCCACAAGTTTTGGCAGTTTCCCGCGCGATCGTGACATTGCGCGTGGTTATGACGACGGGGACGGCGATGGCAATCTTGAAGATGTGACCGATTATGATGTTGGCGATCATCTGGCCGATGGCGGGGTGGTGTCAAATGCCCGTGATATGCTGGCCTTTTTGCGCGGCCTGTTTGCCGATGGCACCCTTCTGGGGCCAAAGGCGATTGAACGCATGACAACCGATACCCGTTTTGCCGGGAATGGCTCCTATGGCTATGGCGTGATGGTGGGGCAAAGTGACTGGGGGCCGGTTTGGGGCCATGACGGGACCTATTTTGGCTATAGCGCGGAAATATCGTGGTTTCCCGATCAGCAAACCGGCGTGGTTTTTCTGACCAATGGCCGTCCTCTTAACGAGGTTCCTCCCTTTACCCAGCAGCTTCTGCCCGCCTTGTTTGGCAATCCGTTCCAGTAAATTTTCCCCGGTCTCATGTTTGACCAAGGCCGATTGCGCCATACCCCATATGCGGGTGTGTGCGTGCTTTCTATGTGCGGTTTAACCTGTGTTCCTGGCCGGGGAAAAAGACGCATTCATTATAAGTAACTGATTTATATCATTTATTATGCCATGCAATTCGTTCATGTCTGATTGGAATTAAAATAGATAGGATTCAAACTAATTCAATGCTAACTTTATCGCATGAAAGATTTTGACCGCTTTTCCGAACATCTGACCATTGGCAGTGCCCTGATCAATGTCGCGCGCAAATGGCGCCGCGAGATTGATCATGCCCTGCTTAAACATGGTTTGTCGCAAACCACCGCCTTGCCGCTGATTGTGCTGCATCGCCGGGGCGGCACTGTCCGCCAGGGCGCCATTGCCGAAGAAATCGGGGTTGAGGGCCCGTCACTGGTCAGGGTGATGGATGCGCTGGAAGCCGATGCAATGGTGCAGCGTGTGGCAGACCCGACGGACCGGCGGGCCAAGATGGTATCCCTCACGCCGCAAGGGGCGGCCAAGGCCATCGAGATCGAACAGATCCTTTCGCAGGTCCGTGACACGATTACGGCGGATATTGAGGATGATGATCTGGCAACCACGCTTACGGTTTTAAAGCAGCTTTTGGCAAAGCTGACCTGCCGCGAGGAAAAGAATTCCGAAACCGTGCCACGAAAAGGGATGTGATGTTAAAAAATATTCTTGCGTCCCGACCGGGGCTGGATGACTGGCTGTTTTCCGCCAAAACACTTGCCGCAGCATTGCTGGCGCTGTTTGTTGCGCTGGCGTTTGATCTGGACCGCCCGGTCTGGTGTACTGGCACCCCAAGGGAGCCCGGATGAGGGTGACCATTGAGAACTTCTGGCGGGATGAGCACTACAAGAACGGTTATGATATGGTCTTTACTCCCCATGTGGGAAAGTCCTGGCTCTGGGAAACTTCCGGCCACCTGGATTTTTACAAAGAGGGGATGTATCCCAATATGGTTATGGACAATGTGGATTACTATGCCAAGCCCATGAACTGCCCCTTTCATATTATGATCTATAAGAACGGGAAGCACTCCTACAAGGAACTTCCTTTCCGCTGGGCCGAGCTGGGAACCGTGTACCGCTATGAGCGTTCGGGGACTCTCCACGGTCTGCTCCGGGTCCGGGGCTTTACCCAGGATGATGCCCACCTGATCTGTACCCCTGATCAGATGCAGGATGAGATTTCCGAAGTCCTCCGCTTCAGCCTGTATATGCTCCGATCCTTCGGATTCAAGGACATTTCCGCCTATCTGTCCACCATGCCCGAAAAGAGCGTGGGTGAAAAAGAGAGATGGGATGCGGCTACCGAATCTCTGAGAGCAGCCATCGAGGCTGAAGGTCTGGAATACAAGGTGGATGAAGGAGGCGGAGCCTTCTACGGTCCCAAGATTGACCTGAAAGTGAAAGATACCATGGGACGGGAGTGGCAGCTGTCCACCGTGCAGTTCGACTTTAACCTTCCCGACCGTTTCGATATGACCTTTGTGGACAAGGACGGTCAGGAAAAGCGCCCCTATGTGATTCACAGAGCCCTTCTGGGATCCATTGAGAGATTTTTCGGTGTTCTTATTGAAAATTACGGCGGAGCTTTCCCCGTCTGGCTGGCTCCCATGCAGGTGAAAGTTGTTCCTGTGAGTGAAAAGTTCAACGATTATGCCAGAGAGGTTGAAAAATCTCTGAGAGCCGAAGGAATCCTGGTTTCTTCCGACCTGGGAGATGACCGGATGAATGCCAAGATCAGAAATGCTCAGAATCAGAAGATTCCCTACATGCTTGTTGTGGGTGAGAAAGAGATGAACGAGAAGGCTGTGAGCATCCGGAAACGGACCGGGGAGCAGGAGAACGGCGTCTCTCTGTCCGATGCGATTGCTCTGATCAAGGATAAAATCGATAAGAAGGAAATGCCCTGACAGCCCGGGAACCTGAAAGATAAAATTAAGATTTTTATGATCAAAAATAAAAGGAGTCTTGCGGGGCTCCTTTTTTTTACTTCATAATAGTTTATAGATAATACTTTAACGATTGACATGATTGGTAATAAAATGAATTAATTGATTCAGGTTTTGATTTACTAGTAAAATACGAGGGATTGTACAGAATGACGAAAATTGTAATTTTAGGCGGCGGGTACGCCGGTGTTCATGCAGGGAAACTGCTTCATAAGATTTATAGGAAAAATGATGAGGTTCAGATCTCTCTTATCGATACCAACCCTTATCATACCATAATGACTGAACTTCACGAGATTGCCGGAGGCCGTGTAGATAACGGCTGTGTGAAAATATCCTTCGACAGAATTTTCGGCGGCAAGAAAGTGGATGTTTTCCAGGATAAAATTACAAAAGTTGACAGAGAGAAGCAGCAGCTTGTTTCTGATACGGCTACCTATGATTATGACTATCTGATTATGGGTACGGGAGCCGAGTCAACTGATTTCGGTATTCCCGGTGTCAAAGAGCACTCCTTTCCTTTATGGAGTTATAAGGATGCCCTGGATATCAAGGACCACATCCGCGAGATGTTCCGCCAGGCTTCCTATGAAAAAGATCCGAAGGTCAGAAAAAAACTGATGACCTTTGTTGTAGCGGGCGCCGGCTTTACGGGTGTGGAGATGATCGGTGAACTGATCGAGAAAGTCCCCCAGATGTGCCGGGACTACAAGATCGATCCCGATGACGTGCAGCTGATCAATGTGGAGGGACTGGACAGCATCCTCAAGATGATTCCTGAAAAACCCAGGATGAAAGCCCAGCGCTATATGGAGAAGAAGGGTGTGAAGATCATGCTGAACTCCCTGATTACCAAGGCGGAAGAGGGATCTTTCACCCTCAAGGACGGTACGGTCATCGAATGCGGCACTCTGATCTGGACCTGCGGAATCAAAGGCGGCTCCTTTGGTGTCAGTACAGGCCTGACCATCGGGCATGTTGACCGTCTGAAAGTCAAAGAGACCATGCAGAGCGTGGATCACGACAATCTGTATGTAGTGGGTGATGCCCAGTGGCTTCTGGAAGATGAAAGACCCATTCCCCAGATTGTTGAAGCAGCCGAGCAGACCGCTCATACCGCTGTTATGAATATCAAAGCTCAGATAGAAGGCAAAGAGGCGGATCATAAGTTCAAGTCCAATTTTCACGGCTTTATGGTTTCCATCGGCGGCCGCTATGCGGTTTCCCATACCGGCGGATTTTCCATGTCCGGTATTCCTGCGGTGGCCATCAAGCATCTGGTGAATGTCTACTATCTGCATACCGTATGCGGTGTGAACGGCTGGTGGAAATATCTGCAGCATGAAATTTTCGATATGAAAGACAAGCGGACACTCTTCGGCGGTTTTATTACCAATCATATACAGAGTCTCTGGGCCGTTCCCCTGCGGGTCTGGCTGGGACTGATGTGGCTGGTTGAAGGTGTGAATAAAATCGGTGAGGGCTGGCTGAATTTTGATCTGGGTTCCAAATCGGGATGGATGTTCAGTCCCGGTGTTGTTCAGGCCGGACATAAAGCTGCCGAAACCGTCAGTGCCGCCACCGGAGAAGTGGTGGAAGAGGTTGCGGAAGCCGTTACTGCCGCAACTGGTGATTATGTAGAAGAGGTTGTGGAAACCGTAAGCGCTGCTTCAGGTGAGGTTGTTGAGGAAGTGGTCGAGACTGTTACAGCTGCTTCAGGTGAGGTTGTGGAAGAAGTAACCCAGGTCGCTGCCGATACAGTTGCAGCCGCCAGCGATGTTGTGGAAGCGGTTTATGAAACAACCGGCCATGCTCTGGGCAAGGTCTGGGACACTTCCAATGTCATTCTCGATTTCAATAACCCTGTGGTCACCTGGTTCCGGGAAACCTTTATGGACGGCATGGCCGCCTATCTCCCTTTTCAGTTCTTCCAGGGAATGGTTGTGGGTGTAGAGATACTTCTCGGCCTGGCCATGATCGGAGGCCTTTTTGTCTTCCCCGCCGCTGGTGTTTCCATCATTATGTGTTTTGTTTTTATCTTTTCAGGCTTTTTCAGCTGGAGTCAGATCTGGTTTATCTTTGCCGCCTTCCTGATGATGGGCGGAGCCGGACGGGTTCTGGGTCTGGATTACTGGGTACAGCCCTGGCTGAAAAAATGGTGGAACGGAACATCTCTTGCCAAGCGGTCCTATCTCTATTTTGGCGAGCCCCGGAGCAAAAAAAGGAAATCCTGATTGTCCAAGCCCCTGTTTACTGACATTTTAGATCCTGAACTGTCCGGCTTGCTGGACAGGGTCAGGGAAAAAATTATAACTCTTGTACAGGACAGTCCGGATATGATCCGTGAGGATCTGGAACTCCTGACAGCCCGGCCGGGTAAAATGCTCAGGCCCCTTTTTCTGCTGATTGCTGCTCAGGGCGGTTCAGCGGAAGAGGATGATCTGGTCTCTGTTGCCGCTGCTGTGGAGCTGCTGCACATTTCATCTTTAGCCCATGATGATGTTCTGGATAATGCCGCCCGCAGAAGAGGTGTAGAAACCCTGCACCACAGAAAAGGGGTAAAACGGGCCGTTCTGGCCGGTGATTATCTCCTGTCCCTCTCGGTGAAGCTGGCCTCTTCTCATTTCAGGGAAAATCTTGTTCCTTATATGATCGGCGGGATTGAACGCCTGTGTTTAAGTGAAATAGAGCAGGATCAGAATACCGGTTTTTTCGGAATCTCCCGGGAGGATTACTACAGGCGGATACGGGGTAAGACGGCTGAGCTCTTTGCTCTGTCCCTTTTTGCAGGAGCTCTTCTGGGCGGACAGTCCGAAGAAGCCAGGGATGCCCTGTATCAGGCCGGAATTGATTTCGGTATGGCCTTTCAGATTCAGGATGATGTTCTGGATTACCGTGGAAATCCCCGGACCATGGGGAAAAACGGCAGCAGCGATCTGAAAAGCGGCATTCCCACACTTCCTCTGATACTGGCTCTGGAAGAGAATCTGCCGGGTCTCCCTTTTATGCTGAAACCGGGCATCAGGACGATCTGTTCACCCTTAATCAGAAGGAAACTCATACAGAAGGGATATGATGAACAATCTCTGGATTTGGCAGCAGATTTTCTGCGTAAATCCCTTACTGCTGCCCAGACTTGTCTGAGTCCTGAAGGGATGGATCAGTACAGATCTCTTCTGAATGCTTTAGGCAACCGAATCCTTTAGCTTTTCAAAAAAACAATATTATCTGATAATAAAGAGGCGGAAGCTTTCAACAGTTTCTCCAGACAGGGGTAAATCATTAATGAAAAGGACGGATTCACTTGCCCTCAACTATGATTGATCAGATAAAATCCAAAGAACAGAACATTAAGGACCTTGAGCATATTCAGGCCCTATTGGCATGGGACCAGGAAACAGGAATGCCCCCTGCCGCTTCTGAAGACAGAGCCCGTCAGATGGGAATGATACAGGATCTTCTTTCTACCCAGCTGCAGGATGACCACTGGGAACAGTGGCTTTCGGCACTGGAGAAAACAGGGGAAGCTGAGACCGGAGCCTGGTATCGTCTGCTGAAAAGAAGGTATGACGAAAACAGAGTTCTGCCTCCCGATTTCATGTCCCGTTTTGTGGAAGAAACATCACGGGCCCGGGACAGCTGGCTGAAAGCCAGAGAAGAAGACGACTTTAAGCTCTTTTCCCCTTCTCTGAACAGCATTGTTGATCTGCTCAAAGAGCGATGCGAATATATCAGTTGTAAAACAGAACCCTATGATGCTCTTCTGGATCTGTATGAGCCGGGGATGAAGGCTGCCAATCTTGAGTCTCTTTTCGATGATCTTCAGAAAGAGCTGACTCCTTTGCTGAATCATGTTCTGGAACATCAGGATTCCGGTACTGTGCTGGCCGGCAGGAAATTCAACTCCCGGATTCAGAGGAGAATCAGCCTGAAGGTGCTGCAGGACATGGGTTACAGTTTTGAGGCGGGACGGCTGGATCTGTCTGTTCATCCCTTTACGACGACCCTGGGTTCCAGAGATATACGTGTGACATCCTCTTTTGTAGAAGATGATTTTATTTCCGGTTTGACCAGTACCATTCATGAAGGAGGGCATGGCCTCTACGAACAGAATCTGCCGGCCTCCTGGCATGGAACCAAGGTCGCCGATGCCTGTTCTCATGGGTTTCATGAATCCCAGTCCAGACTCTGGGAGAATGTTATAGGCCGGTCCCGTCCTTTCAGCCGGTATCTGAGCCGGATTATTCAAGCCGAAACAGGAGAAACTTTAGACCCGGATCTTCTCTATCAGGATCTGAACAGAGTGGACCGGGGACTGATTCGGGTCGATGCCGATGAGCTGAGCTACAATCTTCATATTATTCTGCGTTTCCGTCTGGAACGGGGGCTGGTCAACGGGGATATCCGTGTGGAGGATCTTCCCGGCTTATGGAATGATGAGCTGAAGGCCCTGCTGGGAATAGAGAGCAGCAGTGACCGGACAGGTGTACTGCAGGATATTCACTGGTCCTGTGGTGATATGGGATATTTCCCCACATATACTCTTGGAAATCTCTATGCTTCCCAGCTCTGGGATCAGCTGACTTCAGAGATAAATCATGTGGATCAACAGATCGAGTCGGGAAACTTCTCGGAAATCCTGAACTGGCTGGTCGAAAAGGTTCACAGCCGGGGAGCCTTGCTTCCCTCTGCAGAACTGATGAAATCACTCACCGGAAGGGAACCTGAAGCCTCTCCCTTTATCGCTTATTTAAGGAATAAGTACCTGGTATGATCAGCAACCCCCGATTCTGGCTGGCATTGATGCTCTTTTTTGCAGCCGCTTCTTTGTCCTCAGGAATCAGATTCGGCATCAGAAAAGGTTCCTTTTTTCCACTGGCTGTTCATCTGGTTTTCCTTATTTGCAGTTTCATGGGAATCTCTTTGTTTGCAGGCTCAGAATCTGTCGCCTTCTCTGATCTATTCAATGTGGTGAATCTCATTTTTGCCGGATGCGGTATCCTGGCGGGGCTCCGGATTTACCTCATGCCTCTGGTTGTACTGTTTCCGCTGCTGACCTCTCTTGTCTTTTCCGCTCCTCTGGCTCCTTTCACGGTGGAAAAGGATACCTTTATGGGAGAACTCTATTTTTATCCGGGAAATGAGAATCAGGTCAAAGCAGGCTGGATTTCCGGAGGAACAGAAACGTTTATTACATTGGAGGGGGAAAAAGCGGGGGTTCTTTTTGTCCGAAAAGAGAGGCCCGAGCATTTTTTCTTTCTGAAGAACAGTCTGTATCCCCTGGCCGTCTTGTCGGAAGCCCGTCCGGTTACAGATCTGGCAAAGGCCGATTCAAGCTGGTATTTTTTCCTGACAACCGGGGAAGAGAGGGACAGTTCTATCTATAAGGTCAGTTTTCCGGCAGTCAAATTCCATGAGACAGGTTTCTTTTCATCCTGGTCTTACTCTCTTGTTGATGAAAATATCATAATTACTAGACAGTAGATCTCTCTTTTACCAAAGTCTTACAAACCTGTATTGAATTAATCCTCGTATAAAAATAGACTCATGAGATATGACATTACCTAATAAATTGACGGTGGGGCGGCTAATACTGACCCCGGTATTCTTTGGTCTTTACGTTTTCACTGTTCTGGGAGACTCCATTCTTCTTTCCGGTATGATCGCTCTCTGGGTTGTTCAGATTGTCAGTGAAGTTTCAGATGTGCTTGACGGTTATATTGCCCGATCCAGAAATCTGGTTTCCGATATGGGCAAGATAATGGATCCCTTTGCAGATGTAATCAGCCGGGTCACCTATTTTGTGTGCTTTACCTTCAGCGGGCTCATGCCCCTTTGGGCGCTGATGATTATTCTGTGGCGTGAGTTCTGTATTATGTTTATCAGAATGGTCATGGCTAAAGAGGGAACTGCCCTTGCAGCCAAATGGGGAGGAAAGGCGAAAGCTGTCTTCTATTTCATATCAGGTATTGCCGGTCTGACAGTGTTGACTATGCAGGCCGCGGGAGTTGAAACGTATCTGAATGAAGTGCTTGTTGTTACCAGAGGACTCTTCATTCTGGCAGCCGCAAGTTCGCTCTTATCTTTTATAGAATACCTGATTCTGTTCCTGAAAACGGACACTATGAAGCATTTTATTGCCGAGTAATAACTTATACGATTTTTGCATTTTTTTTGAATATTTCTGTTGACAAAAAAAGGCGATAAGTTATATATTCACGGAGCGTTCAGCGCAACAAGCGGTAAACGCAACGAACAACAGCAGAGACAATCTGCTGGATAAATGTTCTTTTACAAAGGAATTAGAGAAGGGAAATTGAAGTATTTGACGAAAGTCAAGCACTGGTAGTACGAATCCAATTTGGATCTTATCTGAGTC
>JAQQAM010000091.1 GCA_028532905.1 Spirochaetales bacterium | reverse complement strand
CAGTACACCAGACCGGGCCCCGCTTCTTCATGGAGGCTGAACAGATCCAGTTCCTTGCCCACACGGCGGTGGTCTCTTTTTTCCATCTCTTCCAAAAACTCCAGGTGAGCCTTCAGAGCCTTGGGATCACCGAAGGCGGTGGCGTAGATTCTCTGGAGCATGGGTCTTTTCTCATCCCCTCTCCAGTAGGCACCGGCAATGGACAGGAGTTTGAAGCCCTGGGCATTCAGACGGCTGGTATCCTCCACATGGGGTCCCCGGCAGAGATCCACAAAATAGTCTCCCATTTTGAAGATGGAAATTTCCTCATCCTCAGGAAGCTCTTCGATCAGCTCCACCTTGTAGGGCTGATCGGCAAACATCTTAAGAGCCTCAGCGCGACTGAGTACCTCTTTTTCAAAGGAGACATTATTTTTAATGATCTCTTTCATCCCCTCTTCAATGGTGGCCAGATCTTCATTGGTCAGCTTACGGGGAAGATCAAAATCGTAATAAAATCCGTTGTCGATAGCCGGTCCGATGGCGAATTTGGCCTCGGGCATCAGTTTCAGAACGGCGCCGGCCATAACATGGGCCATGGAGTGACGCATCTTCTGCAGTTTTTCCAGTTTTTTCTGTTCCTTACTGGTCATAATGTAAACCTCCGTTGCAGGACGAAAAAAAACCCTTTCATGCTCCGTCCTGTCACCAAAATATCAGTATTTCAGTATAAGGACGAAGAACAAAAGGGTTCTCCGCGGTTCCACCTTACTTCGCCGCTGCCAGTGTGTGTGCATTACGGCGCTCTCAGCTCTCCCTTGACGCGGGATGTCGTCTTCGTCTACTGCCGTTTCCTGTTATAGACCGGAAGCGGGTTCGGGAAGAAGCTCGGGAGTGGTTTTCACTGATTCAGGCGGGCAGTCTTCCAGCCGTGGACCGCTTCTCTATTCACCTTAAGACAACAGCTACTCGTCTCCGTCATGGCTTTGTACCAAATATGATAAATGAATGGGGAAAAGTCAAGGTCATTTATGGGCGTTTCCGGCTCACGCCGGTCAGGCTGTCCGAGGGTTCCGTCCCGTCATCCGGCCGGGACCCCGGCGGAGCCGGGCCTCTCCCATCCTTAACGCGGGGAGCCGGCAGATCAGGGGTCCTCCATAAAATCCAGGATTTCCCGGTACTGGTTCTCCAGATCCCGTATCTCAACATCCCAGAAACCTTCGCTCCCCCATTCAGGATGGTTCCTGTGAAAACTGAAATCCTCTTTCTGCCGGCCGCACCAGGCCAGAAAATAGACCATCCGCATGGCCCTGAGGGGTTCAACCAGATTCAGGGCACCGGGATCGGGAACAGCAAAATCACTGTATCCGTCCTGAAGCAGAAAAAACTCACGCCGGCAGGCCGAGGCATGTCCCGGCAGCAGGAGCCAGAAATCCTGTACCGCCGGTCCGGTAGCCATATCGTCAAAATCAATGATCATCAGCCCTTCGTCCATGCGGTCCAGAATATTGCCACAGTGAAAATCGCCGTGAATACGGCTTAAGGGCACATCATCAAACACAGGAAGAATCAGATCAAAAATCCGCTTTGTGACCTGTTCAAAGCGCTGCGCCTGTGTCCCGGGAATCCAGCCGCTCTCCAGAATCTCCCGGCAGTCCCTGCGGAAGCTGCTCTCAGGATGAATAACCGTTCTGTGTGATGCCTTCTCACTCCTCCCGGCCCGGTGCATCCGTCCCAGCAGCTGTCCCAGACGGAACCACTGCTCATCATCCTCTTTAAACTCCCATAGTCTCCCGCTCATATGGGGGTACAGGGCAAAAAGAATCCCATCCTCTGTCTGTCCCAGGGTATCATCAGATTCCAGAATTTCCGGCAGAGCCAGGGGAATGTCCATTTCAGAACAGTCTTCCATAAAATCATGCTCTTCCCGGATAGCCTCTTTTGACCAGCGGCCGGGCCGATAGAACTTGGCGACATATCTGTTTCCGTCATCATCCTGCAGTTCATAAACACGGTTGATATAGCTGGGCAGGGTATGAACCACCGGGGAAAAACGGAGACCGCTCTCCTTTTCCACCGCATCTATGACTGTGAAGGGTTCCAGAGAATCAAAATCCGCTTTACTCATAATCCCCCCCGGTCTGCATAGTAAGTAAAAACAGTGTACTTAAAGAGCTGACTTGTCAAGGCGGAAAGGGTATACTGGCTCCAGCCATTTTCAAAGGACCTGTAATGACAACAGCTAAAAAAACAATTCTTCTGCCTTTTATCCTCATGATCACATCCCTTCTCTGGGGAGCGGAAAACAGACAGAATGAGAATATCCTGGACGAAATTGACAGGCTTATTGCCAACAGACAGTATCAGACTGCCTGGACCACCCTTCATGACAGGGCGGAAGCCCTTGAAACAGGGGATATGATTCTGAAAAAAACAGAACTGACCCTTCTGTACTATACAAAAACCAATCTGCATCAGATGTTCGCCTTCTCCGACCTGAAAGAGGGGGAAAACCTGTCTGACGCCAGAGCCGGGGACGGCAACTTTGATTTTAAGCTCTTTGATCCGGCGGGAGCCCTCTCTCTGGTGATCAGCAGCGAACCCGGCAGGACAGAAGCCTACTTCTGGCTGGGGGAGTATTATTACCAGGTGATGAACCTCTATGCAGAGGTATGGGACAAGCCGGTACAGGAGATCCGGTCCCTTGTTCTGGCCAATTTCAAAATGGCCGTGTCTCTGGGAATGGAAACAGAAGAGATTTACTCAAAAATGGCCTATACTGAACTTCTCTCGGCAAACTGGGAGGGGGCACTGAAGGACCTGGAGAAAGCCCTGATTTTTAATCCCGGCAACCCCTCCTACTACCATGATAAGGCGGTGGCCTCTTTAAATCTGGGGCATCACACAGACGCACTGGCCTCTGCCCGGCAGGCAATGGAAGAATACAAAAATCCATTTTACAAGGCAGACAGCGCCTTTCTGGCCTCCACCATAGCCCTTCACATGGGAGAAAGCGGCACGGCGGAGGACTATCTTGTAAAGGGAGCAGCCTATTCACCCGATGACTACCGCTTTCCCGACCGGCTGATCCGCCTGTACCTGAATGACGGTGAATATGAAAAGGCCCGGAAAGCGGCAGGAAATCTTTTTGCCCTGTACCCGGATAATCCGGCCAACTGTACAACCATAATCCAGTACTTTTACAACATCGGAAAACTGGAGGAAACAGAGCTTTTCTTTACTGAACAACTGGATAAGTTCAGCGGGAATCCTGCCGCCCGGGGGAATCTTTTCTTTCATAAGGGGATAGCCGCCAAATACAGAGGATTGAATACCCAGGCCCTGGAAGCCTTTGAAAATGCCGAAGATGAGTTTAAAAAAAGCTACGCCCCGGACAATCCGGTTTTTGCAGCCATTGACAATATGAGAGCTGAACTGAGAACTTTACTGCAGGAGTAATCCGTAAGTCTTTAGTTTTCTGAAGATCCGGAACTTATAATTTTATTCCGTCCGCTCTTTTTGGCCTGGTACAGCCTCCGGTCAGCCTTCTGAATCAGCAGATCCATGGAACTGTCCGGCATACTCTGGGAGATTCCTCCGCTGACAGTAACTGTCCGGCGGACACCGGAAAAGGAATAATTTTCCACTTTTTCCCGAATTCTCTCTCCCAGACTGGCGGCATCATCAATAAGAGTCTCAGGAAGCAGAATAATAAACTCCTCCCCCCCATAGCGGAAAACCATATCCGATAAACGGACAGAATTGCGCAGGATGGTAGACAGTTCTTTGAGAACATCATCCCCAGTGGAATGACCATAGCTGTCATTCACTTTTTTAAAATGGTCAATATCCAGAATCAGAATGCAGAAGAATGTTCCCGAACGCTCTGATCTGGACAGCTCTTTCTGCACCTCACCCTTCAAAGACCGTCTGTTGTACAGACCGGTCAGAGGATCTGTGGCACTCTCATTCTCCAGCATTTCATACTGCTGTTCCATGGTAATCCTGTTCAGAAAATTCTCTATCCGCACGGAAGAGGTGCTCAGATGCAGCACCCAGGCCAGACAGTAATAGATGGTCCCCTGAACAATCTGATGCAGCCCAATATTCATAAACTCATGAATAATCAGATAGCTGAGCATCAGCAGAAAAAAGACAAAGGTACTGATAAAGGCAAACTCTTTTGTTTTCAGCCAGACCATGGTACTCAGAAACATCAGAATAATAAGATATCCCGACAGCTCATTACCGAAGTGAAGATCAAAATAGGTCAATCCCATAAACAGGAGTGTCAGAATATAAAGAAACAGAATAAAAAAAGACTTCCTGATCCTGTCTGATAAGCTCACTTTGAGAATCCGGGACAATAACAGATACAGAACACCGGTGGTTAAAATAAGAGAATAGATAATGGTATAAAAATGATCATACTCTTCAATTTGCGGATTCCGGGCAATCTGATTCTGAATCAGAAGAACTCCAACCATCAGAATCATAATGGTAATCACATTGCCCATATGACGGGTATTGAAGGCATTCTGCTCGGAAATAAATAGAGAGTCATGCTCATGGGGTATCTGAAAATCTCTTATTCGGAAGTACATACATTAAATACTATATGTTCATGTTTAAGAACTCAAGAAAAAGAGGGTGTTTTTTTATTCGGGAATTTGCAAAAATAGGGGCATGAATGATTTATACCTCATGCGCCATGGCGAGACGGAGTGGAATAAGGAAAAAAGATACCAGGGACAGCTGGATTCTCCCCTGACGGAAACCGGGAGAAATAGAACTCTGAAACAGAAAGAGAAAATCAGCTCACAGAGTTTCGATACAGTCTACTGCAGCCCTCTGGGACGTAGCCGCAGTACTCTGGAACTCCTGAATCCCCGAACAAAAAACATACAATATGACAATGCACTGAAAGAGGTATCCCTGGGTATACTGCAGGGAAAAACCCATGACGAACTCAGTCCCGATGAGTGCCGGGCCCAGTACAACTTCTGGAACAATCCGGGACAGTTTGAACTGCAGGGAGCCGAAAGTATGCAGGAACTGGAAAAACGGGTGAGTTCCTTTCTGAATACAATCAACAGAGAAAAAGGACAGGTTCTGGTCATAACCCACACAGTCATTATAAAAATGATTCTTAAAATTCTGGAATCCAGACCCATGGAAAAGCTATGGGATGATCCTTTTCTCCATCCTGCCACCATACTGGTGATTGACAGAGCCGGGGGAGGAAGGATAAAAGAGGTTATTTATCCGGAAGAGGGAATGGTGCGCCCATCCAGCTATTCCGCCTGATTAGAACTAGGAGATTATGACTTTGAAGAACAAGATCAGATTTAACTGGCGGAAAGGTGCCGGAGGACGGCAGCTGGCCTGGAAAAGCGGTTTACCCGGACTCACACTCCTTATCATGGTATCCCTGATAATCTACATCAGCAGCAGCCAGGTACAGCGGTCTCTGACCAGGCAGTATTATTCCAGCAGTTCCAAAGCTGTGTTTCAGGCAATTGATCAGATCTATGATCCCATTCTTCTCACGTTTAAAATATCATCCCTCTGGGTTCAGATTGGACAGATTGATACACTGGGGGATCCTGTATCCTACGGGGATAATCTTAAATCCATTATCATGAGTGATACTCTGGCCCAATCCATGACCATCCGCGACAGCCAGGGGACTGAAATTGATGTCTACACTCAGGAAGACGGAACCCCTGCCCTTCAGAAAAGACAGCAAGGGGCTGCGGGGACTCTCAATGTCATGAGAAACGGCAACAATATCAGTTTTTCCACTGCCGAGGGGATAATAGAAACCGCCCTGCGGATTCAGCACAGCCCCATCAAGATGAGTCAGGCCTACAGCATTCCGGTGAGCGGTGACAACGGCATAACCATCTACTACAGACTCTATAAAGACAGCGAACAGTATATAGAAGTCTGGATGGATATCTCTCTCAGACAGCTGGCAACAGCCGTTTCCGAATACTCTATCAATGAAAATACCGTTATCTTCATCATTCTCAACGATGAAGAATTCGTCACCTATCCCATAAAGGATGTGATCAGCTTTTCCCTGGATCCCGACAGGCAAAACAGGCAGCAGCCCCAGAACCCCATGGATATAGAAGTGATTCAGTCCATCTACAGAATTCTGGAAGAGGAGGATCAGGGGACAACCGGCATACACGAAATTTCCCTTGAAAGCGGCAGCTGGTGGACCCAGTACTCAAGCATTGATCTTGTGAACTCTTCTGTTGTGATCGGAAGCTATACTCCTGAAAGCGAACTGCTTATCTCCCGGCTGCAGAGTCCTCTTATTCTGGTGCTGATCTTTTTCTCTCTGGCCATCGGTTTTTACTTCATTCTCCTTTTCAACGATTACCGAAGGGTGTTGCAGAAACAGCTTGTGATCACAGAAGAAGAGAGGATCAAACAGATGATCATTCTGGGAGAGAACCTCTACTGTGAGTTTAAATCTTCCATGAGATGGGACTATAAGGAAGAGGCCCCCAGCAAGGTTCTGGAGCAGGTGATTATGAAATCCATTTCCGCCTTCAGCAACAGCGACGGGGGAATCCTGCTCATCGGTGTGGCGGATGACGGAGAGATTCTGGGTCTTGAAAAAGACTATTCCTGTCTCAAGGAAGAGGGAAAAGACTATTTCGAACTCCACCTGCGCACCCTGCTGTCCAATATGTTCGGAGTGGCCTACCCTGTGAGCAATATCAAGGTGGATTTTCCGGTAGTCAACGGCAAAGAAATCTGCCGGGTCAATATCAAACCCGGAGACCAGCCCCTTTACATTGTAAGCAATGAAAAAGGAAGCGGAAAATCGGAAAAGTTCTACGTCCGTTCCGGAAATTCATCCAGACAGATCTGCAGTCTCAGGGAAATTACAGATTATGTCATGAACCGGTTCAGATAATTTCCCTGTATTTAAAACTCATTTTTTTCTCTGTTGACTGTCCGGTACTCTTCAGAGGCACAGCCGGTTCCTTAAAACTGGAAGAAACCTGATCCCTGGCTTATGATTAAATAAACACTACAACAGAAGGTTTATTTATGTCTGAGAAAACCATTACAGTTAAAGAATTTGCCGAAGAACTGGTACGGCGTCTGAATGAGGGAAAAACAGTTGACTGCTGTAAAAAAGAGCTTCTGAACCTGGCGGCACTGGCCAGTGAGAAGATCGGATCAGAGATGATCAAGGTAGACTGGAAAGACTGATTTTCCGCTGAAAACCGGAAAAAGAGCTTTCTTCCTTTAAAGAAAATCAATTTACCTCGTCTATTATTCAGTATATTATAGGGACAACACTATTCTAAGGAGAAAGTGATTTGAAAAAATTTTGTGTTGTACTCCTGATCATGATGATGATTGTTTCTGCAGCCTTTGCTGCAGATGAAATTACCCACCAGTCCTACTGGGGTGCCGAGTTTGCCTATTATGCCGACAGCAATGAAGGGCAGAATGCAGACAAAGGATTCGAATGGCCTAGCTATACCCCCGAAGAGATCCCCCCCGGCTATCAACTGCCTGAGGGTGGATTGGATAAAGGTAGAGATCTGGGAAGCGGCTGGGGAGCCGTAGAGCTTCAGCTGTATGCCGGACATACTGTCACCATCCCCTTTCTTCAGGGAAGCGGCCCCCTCACCAAAGGCAATAACATCCAGCTGGATGCCAGAGGTTACCTGGCCCCTGTTGTAGCCTATATTGAAACCAGAGCCACCTTCACCCCCATTGCCTTTTTGAACTTCCAGGCCGGTTACTCCGTAGGTTCCGGTTGGAACGGATTCGGCTTCAACGGTATCGGTCTGAACAATGACGGCACCGGTGTTCCCCTGCAGGACCCCTTTGCGGGAGCCGCCATGGAAACCTGGTTCAGCGGAACCTTCCAGTTTGACCTGGCAGCCGTCGTCCCCGGTGAATGGAACCATGTGGTTACGGTTGCAACGGCCAAGTTCCAGAATATCTACTACACCGAAGCGGGTAAATATGACCCCTGGCAGTGGAAAGCGGACAAGGGTGAAAACTACAACGGAACTAAGTTCCTGGGAACCTATGTTCTGGGATATCAGATGCCCCTAAAACTCGATACGGTGGGTATTATGGTGGAAACCTTCCAGTACATTGATGATGTAAAAGATTACTCTCCCATGGCTGACGGCGGTTGGGGTTCTGATTTTGTCAGAGTCCAGTTCGGTCCTCTGGCCAACATCACATTCAATGAAAAGAACAACCTCACCATTCTGCTGCAGATGAAAACCGACAAGAAGTACACCGACGATACCATCTACAACAACTGGTTCGTCAACAGAGAATATGAGTCAACCTATGTGAAGTTCCACAGACTGGCTCTGGCCTACAAATATAAGTTCTGATTGTCCAGTCACAGTAAAATGAAAGGATTACAAGCCGCCGGTATCTGCCGGCGGCTTTTTAGTATTTCTGTCCTATTCCTCTAAGACTGATTTTTCAGTAGAATCCTCGGTATGAAATCTCCTGATACACCAACAGCTCGTCTGAGAGAGCTGTATTCAACATTTTTTAAAATAGGTTCCGTCAGCTTCGGCGGCGGATATGCCATGCTCCCCATGCTGGAAAAAGAACTGTCCGAGAAAAAAGGATGGGTCAGTGAAGAGGAGCTGCTGGACTACTACGCCATAGGCCAGTCCACCCCCGGTATTATTGCCATCAACACA
Source organism: Spirochaetales bacterium (assembly GCA_028532905.1). Lineage (GTDB taxonomy): Bacteria > Spirochaetota > Spirochaetia > DSM-2461 > DSM-2461 > Oceanispirochaeta. The sequence goes on along the minus strand of JAQQAM010000091.1, from coordinate 3,191 downwards.
GCCACTTTTGTAGGTTACAAAACAGCCGGTATTAAAGGGGCGGTTGCCGCCACCATGGGTATGATCAGTCCGTCTCTGATTATTATCATACTGATTGCCAGTTTTCTGGATTACTTCAACGAAGAACCTCTGGTACAGAAAGCACTGAAAGGAGTCAATATAGCCGTTGCGGTGCTGCTCCTCTCCTCTGTCTGGAAGTTCGCCGGAAAAACTGTAAAAAATATAGGGGGCGCCCTTCTGTGCGCCGGCGCTTTTGTGACCGTCGGATTTTTGGGAATCACCCCCATTCTGGTGGTTGTGACGGCAGCGCTTCTGGGAACCCTCGCCTTTTTCATCCAGGGGAGGCACAAGTCATGACCATACTCTCCCTGTATCTGATATTCTTCAAAATCGGACTGTTTACCATCGGCGGCGGTCTGGCCGCACTTCCCCTTCTACAGAGTGAGGCTCTGGGACGGGGCTGGTTCAGCAGCAGCGAGTTTTTTCATATGGTGGCCATCTCTGAATCCACTCCGGGGCCCATCGGTATCAATATGGCCACCTATGTGGGACTGGAGCAGGCCGGAATAGCAGGCTCTGTTGCCGCAACACTGGGGCTGGTCAGCCCCTCGCTGATCATCATTGTCATTGTGGCCCGTTATTTCTTCCATTTCAATGAGAAACCTCTGGTTCAGGCGGCTCTTTCGGGATTGAGACCGGCAGTTACCGGTCTGATAGCCACTGCGGCCTGGAATGTCGTCACAGTAGCGGTCATCCCTGTGGTAGACTTCAGGCAAAGCGGACAGATCGGAGACCTGCTGAAACCACTGAACCTGCTTATTTTCGCATTGATCGGCTTCTCCTACCTGAAGTGGAAACTTCACCCCGTGGTTTACGTGGCCGCAGCAGCTGTGGCGGGAATGGTGCTGCTTTGAGCCGCTGCAGCAATATCCCGGCGGCCTATGTGGTTTTGCTACGGAAGGAAAGAGTTCTTCTTCTGAAAAGAGCGAATACCGGTTTCCGGGACGGAGAATACAGTTTTATTGCCGGTCATGTGGAAGAGGATGAATCCTTTACTGAAGCCGCTATCCGGGAAGCCCGGGAAGAGGCGGGAATTACCATCCGGGGCGAAGATCTGAAAGCAGCCCACGTGATGCACAGAAACTCGGACGATGCGGTCCGGGTGGATATTTTCTTTACCGCCGAAAACTGGACGGGTGAAATTACAAACAGGGAACCTGAAAAATGCTCTGATCTTTCCTGGTTCCCCCTGGACAGCCTTCCGGAAAACACAATCCCCTACATCAGACGGGTTATTGAGTGTATCCGGAAGAAAACATTCTACAGCGAGGAGGGCTGGCTACCAGCTTCCTGAGGCTCCGCCGCCGCCGAAGCCGCCGCCTCCTCCCCCAAAGCCGCCTCCGCTGCCGAAACCACCGCCGCCGCCAAAGCCGCTCCCGCCGCCCCAGCTGGAACGTCTGGAAGAAGAATTAAGCAGGGAATTCAGAAAAAGAAGCTGAAACAACCCTCCTCTTCTTCTGCGGCCCATCCGGCCGAAGGAATTGAAGAACAGTATAAAGAGGATAACCAGCAGATTCACCGGCACAGACCGGCGGGAGGACTGCTGACTGCTCCGCTGGGATCTCTGGAGAGCCTCCGGACTGATGTCCTGCCCCCCTGTCACGACCCCCGCGACAGCCTGTGACGCTGCCATTATGCCCGGGGCAAAATCTCCATCGGAAAAATAGGGGATCATAATATCCCTCACAATATAACCGCTTTTCGCATCGGTGAGAGACCCCTCCAGGCCGTAGCCAACCTCCAGGCGGACTTTCCGGTCTTCCAGGGCCAGAAGCAGCAGGACACCGTTATCCTCCCCTTCCTGCCCCAGTTTCCACTCATCCGCCACACGGATGGAGAAGGATTCCAGATCATCCCCTTTTAAAGAGGGAATTGTCAAAACGGCCATCTGAACAGAACTTTCCTGTTCCAGTGCCGCCAGGTAGTTTTCCAGCTCCTGTTTCTGAGCCGAAGTGAATACAGAAGCTCTGTCGTTCACCCGCCCCTGCAATGGGGGTACATCCAGTGCCGACAGCATAGACGGGAGAAATACAAGCAATAGTAGCAGGGTTTTAACAGGGTGTTTCATCTTTTTATTCCTCCAGAATGACCAGGTCGTCACTCAGTTCGTTGACATCATCTTCTTGTATGGGGAAATGTTCCTGCAGCCTTTTACCGCAACTCTCGACAGCTTTAATCAGCCCCTGAGCCAGCTCCTTCCGGGCCAGACTCTGAGTCAGCTCACCAACCATACCATTCCAGTCCTCTTCGGGGATTTTTTCACTGATCCCTTTATCCGCCAGAATCTCAACCCGCCGCTCCAGAAGAGAAATAAAGATCAGAATACCCGTCCCGTCTGCTGTGGCATAGACACCGGATTCGGTAAAGTGCCGGAGGGCTCTGCTTCTGACCCGGGCGTTCATAACACTCCGGGGAATGATGATTCTGTCTATGGCAGGTATGTTACTGAAAAAGTAGAACAGACCTCCCCCCAGAAAGGAGAGGATTCCTATAAACATGGGTGTCATCCAGGACGAACTGTTCCAGTACAGGGATTCCACAAATGAACTGATCTGGGGATAAAACTGGAGCTGCACAATGTAAAGAAGTACCGCAAAAGCCACTGATGCCCGCAGTTCAAAAAAGGCATAATCCGAACTTTCGGCAATAAGGGCTGTTGAAATTTCACCGGAGGTAGCCGATTCAGCCTTTTTCACGGCAGCGGCTACAGCAATCCTGTCTTCGGGACTTATGGGAGTCTTTTTCATACAGCCTCCCTATTCAAATGAAACTTCAGGAGCCTGGTCAGCACCCTGGGCAGACTGAAAATACTGTTTATCACTGAATCCCGCCATATTGGCAATTATGACTCGGGGAAACTGTCTGATATAGAGATTATAGTTTTTAACACTGTCATTGAAACGCTTCCGCTCCACAGCGATCCGGTTTTCGGTTCCTTCCAACTGGTCCTGAAGGGCCAGAAAATTCCGGTCTGCCTTGAGTTCGGGGTAGTTCTCGGAAACAACCATCAGACGCTGCAATGCCGACCCCAGTTCACTTTGAGCCTGCTGAAAACGCTGGAAACTCTCAGGATTATTCAGCACTTCGTCAGAAACCTGCAGGGTTCCCCCGGCTCTGGAACGAGCTTCTGT
>JAQQAM010000090.1 GCA_028532905.1 Spirochaetales bacterium | reverse complement strand
GTTTGACTTCAATCAGGCCATGGATACCTTTATGGACGACAAAGAGCTTCTGATTTCTCTGCTGGAACCCTATCTGGAACAGGTGGAAGGGCAGCTGCAGGAGCTTTCCGGAGAAGGCGGTCTGGATGATATGGATGCCGTGAGGGGTATTGCCCACTCCATCAAGGGAAGCTCAAGAAACCTGTCCATGCTGGAACTGGGGAATGAAGCGGAAGTTCTGGAACATGCCGGCCGGGACGGTGAGAAGGATATTGCCGCAGAAGCTCTGCCGCGGGTGGCGGACGCCTTCTCCAGAGTCAGGACAGCGGTTCTCAAAATTCTGGAACGAGAGGCGGCCGGACCCGGCTGATCAACAGGATCTGCCGGTAGGAATGCCGGCCGGTAAGCCTCTGTCAGACAATATTACTAATCCAGAAACTCGTTTACAGCAGCCAGAAGATCTTTGTATTCCTCAACAGCCTGTATCTCGGGATTCTCTTTTTTTATTGAATCAGGAGCCCGGAAAAACAGTCCTTTATGGGCTGTCTGAATCATGGTCAGATCGTTGTAGGAGTCTCCTGCGGCCAGAGTGCTGAGACCGTTTGAATGAAAGGCCTCAATGGCTCTGCGTTTTCCGTCCTTCTGCCTCAGTTTGTATCCGGTAATTCTGTCCTGATCATCCACAATAAGGGTATTGCAGAAGAGGGTGGGCCAGTCCAGTTTTTTCATCATGGGAGAAGCAAACTGATCAAAGGTGTCCGAGAGAATGATCAGCTGTGTCCGGGACCGGAGGGCCATGCTGAACTCATAGGCACCGGCAAGGGGTTCCATTGTGGCAATCACTTCCTGAATATCCCTGAGCTTCAGATTATGTTCTTTGAGTATGCCCAGGCGCTTATTCATGAGGACGTCGTAGTCGGGAATATCCCGGGTCGTCAGTTTCAGTTCTTCAATTCCTGTCTTTTCAGCTACATTGATCCAGATTTCAGGTATCAGAACACCTTCCAGATCCAGACAGACTAATTTCATTTTAAATTCCTCCAGGGGGGATAATGGCTGTGTCCGGTCATTGTATCGTTTCACCAGCAGCTGAACAAGTGTCCTCTTCCATTTCCCGGATGAAAGAAGGTCAGACCTCTCTTGACCAAGGAGGGGAGGGGATGGTAGATTTCCTTTTGATGAAAACACTGAAAATAGATACGGCCAACCTGGGATGCCCCTTATCTATTTATAAATTGACCTTTCTACCCTGATCGTATGCATCAGGGTTTTTTTTTTGGTTCCAGCGGTTTTACTCCTTTTCTCAAAGAGAAGACCGATCAAAAATAAATCACTATTGGAGGCTTTATGTCTGAAGTTAAAATAGGCGTACAGGATAAACCTGTACTCAAAGAATGGATACCCTTAAGTATTCAGCATGTTTTTGCCATGTTCGGTGCCACCGTACTGGTTCCCATCCTGACAGGACTCAGTCCTTCGGTTGCTCTTTTCACATCAGGAGTAGGGACACTGCTCTATATCCTGATCACCAGAGGCAAGGTACCTGCCTACCTGGGTTCCTCTTTTGCCTTTATTCCTCCCATTATCGCCATCAGTGCCTCTGCCGACTTCGGTATGGCCTATGCTCTGGGGGGAGCGTTCTGTGTAGGTCTTTTCTACTGTCTGGTCTCTTTTATCATCAGCCGTTTCGGAATCGGCTGGATGGACAGACTTCTGCCCCCCGTTGTTATCGGTTCTGTTATTATGGTGATCGGTCTGAATCTGGCTCCCACAGCCATGAATATGGCCATGACCGGCGGTTCCGGGAATTACAGTCTGGCTCTGTTCAGCATTGCCATTGTCACTCTGGCTATTGCTGTGGTTTCCTCCATCGTTCTGAAAGGGTTCTTTAATGTGATTCCCATTCTCATCGGTATTCTGGGAGGATATCTGTTTACCCTGATTATGGGGGCTTTCTTCCCCGCCTATGACATCATTGATTTCAGCGGTGTAAAGGCTGCTTCCTGGTTCGGTTTTACCAAACCTGTTATGCCCAAATTTCACTGGGTTCCCATTCTGACCTTTCTGATTGTATCCCTTGCCACAATCGCCGAGCACCTGGGAGACACTCTTGTTCTCAGTAAGGTTGTGGGAAAAGACTTCTATAAAGATCCCGGACTGCACAAGACACTGGCCGGTGACGGTCTGGCCACATCCTTTGCCGCTCTGTTCGGTGGACCCCCCAATACGACATACGGTGAAAATATCGGTGTTATGGCCATAACCCGTGTCTACTCCGTCTGGGTTATCGGCGGAGCTGCGGTGATTGCCCTGGTTCTCTCGTTTATCCAGAAATTCGGTGCCCTGATTCAGACCATCCCCGTACCTGTTATGGGAGGAGTCAGTATGATGCTCTTTGGTATTATCGCATCCGCGGGTATCCGGACTGTGGTTGAAAGCGGTGTGAACTACGGCGAAAAACGCCACCTCACCATTTCATCTGTTATTCTGGTCATCGGTATCGGAGGCGGAATGATCAAGTTCCCCATCGCCAGCGGCCTGAACTTCGAGCTGAGCGGTGTGGCCCTTGCTGCCCTGGTCGGTATACTCCTGAACCTTGTTCTGCCTAAAAGCCTGGATGATATTCCTGAAGAGACTGCCGAGCAGATGATTCAGGATGAACTGAATAAATAAGAATAACTTTGTTTTCTGTTAGCCGGAGGTCCATGAGGTTTCCGGCTTTTGTTTTTTATAATTCTCAGTTCCGAACTGTTTACCCCTGTTCAAAAAAAACCGATACTGTAAGAAAGACATCCTTTGAATATCTGTCTGAATCTCCCCTATCCGGGACTTGTTAAACTGGAGAAATCTATGCTTCTGATTATTATTACTACTCTTCTGGCTGTATGCCTTGCTCTTCTGATCATAACCGTAATTAGACGGGAAAGGAGTATTAAGGTTCTGGAACAGTGTCTTAAGACAACCGGAAAGGACACTCAAACCGGTAAAAACAAAGTCTCTCTCCCTTTCATTGAACTCAAGGAGCAGATTGATGAGAGAAACCGGGCCATGGAAGAACTTCTGCTCCGGCAGGATGACAGTATCAACCGGAGTGAACGGGCGGGGATGAGGCTCTCCAGAAACATCGAAAAAGCGGTTATTTCGGCCTCCCAGATCAGTATTCATACTGAACGGAACAGGCAGAGCGCCTTCAATCTTTTTGAAAGTGTGACAGAAGGGTCTGCAGCGGTGGAAGAAATCCATGCCTCCCTGGGGAGCTTCAGAAAACAGAATGACAGACAGAACCAGTCCATATCTGAAACAGCTGCCTCCATCGAATCTATGAATGTCTCCATACAGGAAGTCTCCGGGATTGCCTCCTCCCGCCAGGAGAGGGTGAGTCATCTGATAAAGGTCACTTCCGAGGGCAGCGATAAAATCCAGGAAAATGAAGAGGTTATCCGTAATATTCAGAAACAGGTGGACGACGTCCTTTCCCTGATCACTGTCATCAACGATATTGCCTCCCAGACCAATCTTCTGTCTATGAATGCCGCTATTGAAGCCGCCCATGCAGGAGAAGCGGGGAAAGGTTTTGCCGTTGTTGCCGAGGAGATCCGGAGTCTTGCTGAATCCACCGGACAGAATGCCCTGACCATTTCGGACACCCTGAACAAGCTTGTGGAACAGATCAACCGGGCCGGCACCATCAGCCGGGAAAGCGGAGAATCTTTCAGTGAGATTGAGAACGGGGCTCAGACTGTGTCAGAAGCCTTTCAGGAAATCCATAAAAATACAGACTCCCTTCTGGCAAGCTCGGAACAGCTTTCCCAGGCAACAAGAGACCTGCAGGAGATCGCTGCAGAGTCCACAGAGAGTGTTCATGAAATTGAACTGGGATCAGATGATATCAACAAGGTTCTTCAGGACTCGAAACTGATTGCCTCGACTCTGCGGGATGATATGAAGGAACTCACAGATGAGTCCAGAATCTCCAACTATAACCTGACCAAGGTTTCGGAATCCTACCTGAAGAGCAATGAAGCCATGATGGAGATAATGGAGCTCCGCAGCCGGTATCTGGGGCAGAAGAATGATCTGGAAAACAAGCTGTTCATCTCCTCCCTGATGGTGGCTCATGTGAACTGGATGGGAATGGCCCGTTCCATACTGGACGGTAAGCTGGATGAGAAGGATGTCAATATTGTTGATGATAAAAACTGCCGCCTGGGTCAATGGATTTACAGCCGGGGGGAAGCTTTTATCGGAGATTCGGTGAAATTCAATAAACTAAAGGATCTCCACAGTTCTCTCCATGATTGTATCAAAGAGATTGTGGCATTGAAAAACAGCGAACGCTTTCAGGAAGCCGAAACAGAGTTTAAGAAACTGACAGACTATTCAAAAGAGATTGTACAGATCATTATGACTCTGGGGTATGCAGACTTCATCAGCTGGAGCGATGATCTGAGTGTCAAGGTTGATGTATTTGATCAGCATCACAGGAAACTGCTGAAACTGATCTCCACCCTGTATGCCCGGATGGAAGAAGGGGCGGGGAATGATGTGCTGGCAGAAACTCTGGGGGAACTGATCAATTATACAAAGTATCATTTTGCAGCAGAGGAGAAGAATTTCGAAGCCTATGATTACCCCGACAAGGAGGCCCATAGGAAGCAGCATAATACTCTTGTGAAAAAGGCCAACGAACTGTACAGGGGCATCCAGAATAATGAGGGCGTCCTCAGTATTGAGGTCCTCGATTTTCTGCAGAACTGGGTGGTGAATCATATCCAGAAAACAGACCGTCAATACGGGGATTTTTTCAAAGGAAAAACGATCAGGTAATCTATAGATCCTCTTCCACCAGCTGCTTGAGCTCTCGCAGATTCAGGGGTTTGTAAAAGTAATACCCCTGGAAGTGACCGCAGCCCAGAGACTTGAGTATCTGGTACTGCTGAGAGTCCTCAATGCCTTCGGCAATGGTCTTCAGGTTAAGGGCGGAGGACAGGTCCACAATGGATTTGACAATGGAGACAGACTGCTCATTCTCCGTTATATCATCCAGAAAGGATTTATCAATTTTCAGAACATCCACAGGCATACGCTGCAGATGCTGCAGAGAAGAATAACCTGTTCCGAAGTCATCCAGGGCAACACGGATACCCATCTTTCTGAATTTATTCATCATGGAGAACACTCTGTTGTAATTGGTAATGAAGGTGGTTTCGGTTACTTCAAACTGAATCAGGGATGTATCCACCCCGTGGTACTCAAAGCTGTCTCTGATAAACTCGTAAAGACCGCTTGTTGTGAGCTGAGCCGGGGAGATATTCAGACTGACAGTGACATCAGGAAGAAATTCTCTGATCATTTTGTGATCCCTGATAAACAGATCCAGAATCAGTTCTCCCAGTTCCTGCATCAGTCCGGCTGTTTCCGCTACAGGAATAAAATCGGCGGGAGAAATGACCTGTCTGCCCATGGGACTCCATCTGATCAGGGCTTCCATGGAAGTGATCTTACCGTCCCTGTCCACGATGGGCTGATACACCAGAAAGAACTGTCTGTACCGGATTCCCTCTTTCAGATCCATTACCATTCTGATTCTGCTGACCGATTCATCTTTCAGACTTGTGTTGAAAACGGTCAGTCCTGTTTTCAGCATTCTTGCCTTCTGCAGAGCGCTGGAACAGTTTTTCAGCATATCGTCAACGCTGGCTGAGTCATCCGCAGCTCTGAACAGACCGGCTCTGCTGTCCAGGGAATAGGCATGGTTTTCGGTAATCAAGGGTTCGGATATCCACTTCTGAACAATAAGGGTGTTTTCAATACACTTTTTTTCATTTTCTGAGAAGGGATTGAAGAAGGCAAACTCATCTCCTCCGATGCGGTAGACTGTCTGTCTCTGACTTAGCCGGGAAATAAATATGTTGGCAATTTCAACAAGAATGTTGTCCCCTTCTGTGTTGCCGTATGACTCATTGATATCTCTGAAGTTGTTGATATTGATCAGAATCAGTGACGTTCCCTTGAGGCTTCCTGATGCGGCCAGTTCATGGGCATCTCTGAAAAACGCATGGCGGTTGGGAAGACCGGTCAGTTTGTCTATATAAACCATGGAATAGAGTTTCTTTTCACTGACGACCAGTTTTTCCCGGGTCTTCTCGGTTTCCCTGGCCCTAGTCAAAAACATTCTGAAGATTCCCCAGATAATCGAGACAGTAAAGATAAGAAATCCCATATTCGTTCTGGAGTATTCTACTGTTTGAAAGGGAGGGAAGTAGACATCAAGCAGGCTCTTGGATATGGCAGAGCTGAAAAAATAGACAGAGAGAATGATACCTGTCATGAGAGTGAGCAAATCGGTGGTCCGTTTCCCTTTGATAAAGGCTGATGTAATAACCCATCCCAGATACAGGAGCAGGGGAAACAGGAGGGCTTCGGATATGATGTAAATGATACCCTCATCTCCCCTGAAAAGGGGACTGGAATTTTTCAGATGAACCAGGCTGTTTATGTAGAGTTCAGGCAGAAAAGCCGCTGCAAGAAGAAGAATGATGCAAACAGCCTTGCAGAGTCTGAAAATCAGGTTGTTTATCCGGGAATAGAAAGAGTTAATATGGAGATAGGATTCAATAAAATAGGGTATGGCAAAAAAGTATCCGATTCTGGTGATCTGCTGAATATAATCGGCAATAAGGGATAATCTGTAAAAATCATAATCACTTGATATGACGACTATTATTTCTGTCATATTGTACAGCAGGGACACGGAGGTTATGAACAGGACGGAGTGATATTTTTTTTCAGGGAAACGAAGAGCAGTAGATAAAAAAAGAAGGAATCCCCCCAACAGGAGACCAAGAGAAAATAACAATATTAGAAGGCTTAAATCATAAGTCATTTCAGGACAGTTTTTCCATAT
>JAQQAM010000089.1 GCA_028532905.1 Spirochaetales bacterium | reverse complement strand
ATGTGCGACCAGTTCCGCTTTGACTGTATCTCGGCTCTGGGGAATGATAAGATCAGGACCCCCAACCTGGACCGTCTGGTCAAACGGGGTGTGAGCTTCAGCAACGCCTACTCCTCCTGCCCTGTCTGCATTCCCGCCCGCTACACCGTCCGGACCGGACGGGATGCACACTCCATGGGATGCTACAGCAATGAGCTGCCTCTGAACCCGAAGGATCAGGATGACAGAAGCGGAATGGAGAGCTGGACCGGAGCCTACCTCCCCCGAGTCATGGGGAAGCTGGGTTACAGAACCTTCGGCATCGGAAAGTTCCATACCCACCCGGATCAGTATGAAGACCTGGGATACGAGACCCATATTCATACCGAAGAGATGTGGGACAGCCCGGAAAACAGAAGCCGTGACGGCTTTGCCCGGTTTCTGAGTGAAGAACACCCCGAGTACAACCACCTGGAACAGCTCCACGGAGAACGGACCAATATGTACTATGCTCCCCAGCTGAGTTCTCTGCCTGCAGAGCTGACAGTGGAAAGCTTTGTGGCGGATAAAACCATAGAACAGCTATCCGTGGAGGATGAACGGCCCTACTTTGGGCTGGTTTCTTTTATCGGACCCCATCCGCCCTGTGCTCCCCCCATCCCCTACAACAGGATGTATGACCCCGATGGAATGAGCAATCCGGTAAAGGGTAAACTGGAAGAGGACCACTTTGACGAGCAGATTCCCTGGATGAACTATATCGTCTACTCCGATGAGATCAACGATGCCTGGGCCCGGAACCTGAAGACCCGCTACTACGGGGAGATTTCCTACATCGACAGCTGCATCGGCCGGATTCTGGATGAAGTGGAACAAAGCCCGGATGCCGACAATACGGTAATCTGTTTTTTTGCGGACCACGGAGACATGCTGGGAGACCACCATGCCTGGCAGAAGGAGTGTTTTTATGAACCTTCTGTCCGGATACCCTTCCTCCTGAGCCATCCGGCTGCTCTGGAAGGCAATACAAGATCCGATGATCTTGTGAGCCTGACTGATCTGTTCGGGCTGGCTACAGGCCTGGGAGGAAAGCTGGATGAGAGGGACGGCATTGATATTCTGAAAGCGAAGAGGGAGTACCTGTACTCCTTCCATGGACGCCCGGAAACCAGACAGTTTAAAATGATGATCCGCTCAGGAGAGTGGAAGTACATCTATATGGCCAACGGCGGACGGGAACAGCTCTTTAACCTGAAAGAAGATCCTTATGAAATGGACAACTGCATTGACAGGGCCAGTGAGACAGCCGCCCTTTTCAGGTACAAGGCTGTTGAAAAATGCCTGGCCGAACCGGACTTGAACGCCATGGTTGCAGGCCGCTGTCTGGTCTCCTACCCTTTTGAGGCCAGACCTCTGGGACGGCTCCATCAGTTTGCTTTTTCCAAAGGCATTACGGATTATATGATTCCTTCCGGCAAGGGATTTATAAGTGAGGCTCTGCCTAATACGACGGAGTAGAATCCTTTGTTAATGATAGACACTCCACTGAGAAGGCGAGACACCCGTCTTCTTGGTGAAGAGTCTTGTAAAATAACAGGGATCTTTAAAAGAGAGCTTATAGGCTATCTCCTTTATGGAATAATTGCCGAAATGAAGCCACTCCTTTGCTTTATTGATTTTTAAATTCAGAAAGTACTGATAGGGAGTCATCCCTGTATAGGATTTAAAAACATTCTGAAGCTTCACCTTATTCATTTTCATTTCATCAGCGATAAACTCAATATCAATGGAATCGTACAGGTGTTCTTCCAGAATAAACTTAATCTTGTCTACAAGTTCATCATTACCTGATTTCTGTTCCTGATTTTTTGCAAGACTAACAACTTCCGCCAGAAGGCAGATCGTATCAGCAGAGTTTCGTATCTGATACCCCGGCTTCTGTTCTCTTACCTGATCAAAAATTTTATTGAATATATACAGCAGAGTGTCATGCAGTCCGATCTGATACAAACTCCTTTCCGGAGAAATAACCCCCGCTTTTCTCAGATTATCCGGGTAGGAACCGGAAAACCCTATCCAGTATTCACACCAGCCGGTTGATTTATCCGGTTCATAAGAATGCATAACCCCGGGAAAAATAAGAAAAACCGATCCGGCCGTCACGGTATATTCTTTGTCTTCCACGGTAAGCCTGCCTTTCCCTTTACTGATATAAATCAGCTGATACTCATTAAGAGTCCGCCCTGTGGTAACACTTTTGAATCCTTCAGGATGCAGTTCCTTGTTGGGAGGATAAGAAGAGCCCGGGGGTATAACAGTGTATCCGGCATCACTGCAGACAATCTGCCATTTTTTGTCTTCATCGCTGTGAGTCAGGTATAATAAAAAATTTCCTTTCGGCATATATCTATGGTACGCCCAAATCAGAAAACAGAAAAGTCAAATTTGATTTTTTGTCCATATGGATGTGTTGATTATCCATACTATAACATTTTGAGTCTTCCGGTTTCAGTGCTAGCATTAGTTCATAAGTATATGAAATTTGGAGAAAACAGAATGGAAACCAGAGTTGGTTTATTTGGAATTGGTCTTGATACATACTGGGATCAGTTCGAAGGACTTCAGGAACGATTAACAAACTATCTGAATGATATTGAGGATAAAATATCTTCGTATAAAGTAACCGTGATCAATGCCGGCCTGGTGGATAATCCGGAAGGGGCAAAGGAAAAAGCGGACTACTTCCGACAGGAAAAAGTAGAAGCAATCTTTTTATACGTATCGACTTACGCCCTATCCCACACAGTCCTCCCCATTGTGCAGGAATTGAAGGTGCCGGTTATTGTACTCAACCTGCAGCCTGTAGCGGCCATTGATTATGAAAAGTTCAATGCTCTTGGAGACAGGGGCGTTATGACTGGAGAATGGCTGGCCCACTGCCAGGCCTGCTCCATCCCCGAACTGGCTTGTGTCTTCAATCAGGCAGGAATAGATTACTCCATTGTTACCGGATATATGACTGAAGAATATGCCTGGGACAAAATCAGGATATGGACAGAATCTATAAAAGTCAGGAGTTTACTGAAAAGTACAAGATTTGGAATTCTGGGCCATTACTATGGCGGGATGCTGGATGTTTATACCGATGTAACAGGCCTCTCTTCCGTATTCGGTTGTCATTTTGAAATACTGGAAATGGATGAATTGAACCGTCTCCGTAAAGAGGTGACAGAAGAGGAAATAAGCAGAAAAATCGATGAGTTCAATAAAGAGTTCTCTGTATCAGACGAGTGTGAAAAAGCCGAACTGATAAGAGCGGCCCATACCTCCTGTGCCCTTGACGCCCTTGTGAAAACCAAGGACCTGGGCGCTATGGCTTATTACTACGAAGGCAGCCCCGGTAATGATCATGAGAATATTATTACATCCGTCATTGCCGGGAATACCCTGCTTACCTCAAATCACATTCCTGTAGCCGGTGAATGTGAAGTCAAAAACTCAGTGGCTATGAAAATTATGGATCTGTTCAACGCAGGAGGGTCATTTTCCGAGTTCTATGCCATGGATTTTAACGACGATATTGTTATGTGGGGTCATGACGGACCGGCCCATATGGGCATGGCAGACGGCCCTGTCGGTCTTGTCCCTCTTTCGGTATACCATGGGAAACCGGGTAAAGGATTATCCATTCAGATGTCTGTCCTCAAAGGACTTGTCACCCTGTTGTCTGTCGTACAGGGCGCAGAAGGAAAAACATCCCTTCTTGTGGCAGAAGGAGAATCTGTAGAAGGCCCTGTACTGATGATCGGTAATACAAACAGCCGCTATAAATTTCCCGTTTCCGCCCGGGACTTTACAGAGCAGTGGTCCTATGCAGGACCCTCCCATCACTGTGCTATAGGCAAAGGACATATTGCTGAAGAACTCAAATGTCTTGCGAAATTATTGAATATCGACTGTATACAGGTCTGCTGAAAGGGAGTTTCGAGTGAACGATTATATTCTTGAACTGAAAAACATTACAAAAGTTTTTCCCGGTATTAAAGCTCTGGATGATGTTTCCTTCCAGCTGAAACCGGGAGAGATTCATGCCCTGATGGGTGAGAACGGAGCCGGCAAATCTACATTTATTAAAGTCATCACAGGAGTTTATACACCCGAACAGGGAGAGATCTATCTGGACGGAGAACGGGTTAAATTTCATGGTCCCAAGGATGCTCAGACAGCAGGGATTGCGGCAATTTACCAGCACGTCACCTGTTATCCGGATCTGACTGTGGCAGAAAACATTTTTATAGGTCATGAACTCCGGTATCCCTCTAGAAGACTCAACTGGAAAGAGATGTACAGACAGTCCGATGAGTTACTGAAAACACTGTCGGTTGATTTTAACTCAAAAACATTGATGGGCAGCCTTTCGGTAGCCCAGCAGCAGATTGTTGAAATAGCCAAAGCGCTGTCCATGAAAGCCAGAATCATCATTATGGATGAACCTACAGCCGCCCTGACAAAAAGGGAAAGTGAAGAACTCTACAGGGTGACGCAGCAGCTCAGGGATAAGGAAAAAGCATCAATTATCTTCATATCCCACCGTTTCGAAGACATGTACAAGCTGGCTTCAAGAGTCACAGTTCTTCGGGATTCTCACTATATTGGCTGCTGGGATCTGGATGCCATTTCTCAGGATGATTTGATTGTTGCCATGGTCGGACGGGAAGTGAGCAGTCTGTATCCCAAAAAAGAAGTCCCCATAACTGATGAAATTCTGAAAGTGGAAAACCTTTCCAGAACAGGATATTTCAAGGACATCTCCTTTTCTTTGCGAAAAGGGGAAATACTGGGACTCACAGGACTTGTGGGAGCCGGCAGAACTGAAGTGTGTGAAAGCCTGTTCGGGGTTCACCCTGCTGACAGCGGCAAAATCATATTTGACGGTAAAGAGCGCAGCATTGAATCACCGGGAACGGCAATGGATCTGGGCATCGGATATCTGCCTGAAGACAGGCAGCTCCAGGGACTCATCCTGGACTGGGGCATCGATAAGAACATTACCCTGCCCAGGCTGGACAAGTTTGCATCGGGTGTTTGGATCAATGAGAAAAATGAGACAGAAGTAGCCCAGAAACTATTTGAACAGGTCATGATCAAAGCACAGTCGGTTCATGCCAAAGCAAGTTCTCTCTCAGGCGGGAATCAGCAGAAAATAGTTGTGGCCAAACTCCTGGCGACAGATCTGAAAGTCATCATTCTTGACGAACCCACCAAAGGTGTGGATGTGGGAGCCAAGTCTGCCATCCATGAAATAATGAGCGATCTGGCCGGACATGGTTATGCCATCCTGATGATCTCTTCCGAAATGTCTGAAGTACTGGGAATGTGCGACCGTATCCTTGTGATGAAAGAGGGATACCTCAGTGCCGAGCTGTCCAGAGAAGAGGCGACTCAGGAAAAGATTCTTGAAGCTGCCATGGTAAAAACCATCAAGGCGGGAAACTGATTTATGGAGAATAAATTGAAAAATTCGTTTGCTGATTATTTTGATCAATTCCGGGAACTGGGATTGCTGGTCTTTATTGTAACTCTGTCGATTATTGTGCAGATCAGAAACCCCAGCTTTCTGACCGGAGAGAATATTAATGACCTACTCAAGAATACAGCCATTCTCAGTATTCTGGCAGTTGGCATGATGCTGGTGCTTGTCACACGGGGGATAGACCTGTCAATCGCATCCAATATGGCGTTCTCCGGTATGCTGGCCTCCCTCCTGGTAAGAGATTTCCCTCAAATTCCGACAATACTGATTCTGCTTATCGGCCTGGGGACCGGTACTTTTTTCGGATTTATCAACGGCCTTCTTATATCCAAGGGAAGACTGCTGCCGATTATTGCCACCCTGGGGATGATGTATGTTCTGAGGGGAAGTACTTTCCTGATCAGTAAGGGAAAATGGGTCAGTGCCTATCAGTTCACCGATTCCTTCAAAGCCATGGCCACAGGATCTGTTTTTGGTATCAACAATCTGATTCTGATTGCTGCCGCTGTGTATCTCATTGCCTATTACTTCATCAATCATACAGGGACAGGCAGGCGGATCTACGCAACCGGAAGCAATCCGGAATCTGCAAAGATCAGCGGCATTAATACCGACCGGATGATCATACTCTCCTACTCTATTATGGGTCTTCTTTCAGGGCTGACCGGAGTATTGTGGATGGCCCGGTTTGCCTCGGCCCAGAGTGACAGTGCCATGGGCTATGAAATGAATGTCATTGCCGCCTGTGTTCTGGGAGGAGTCAGTATGGGAGGAGGCTCGGGAAAAGTCGGAGGAATATTCCTGGGAGCTCTTCTCTTCGGAATCCTGAACAATACTCTGCCTCTGATCAATATATCGCCCTTCTGGCAGAATGCCCTTCAGGGCGCAGTTATCCTCCTGGCAGTGATTGCCAATGTTCTGGCAAAGCGTCAGGTCACTAAAAAAAATCTGAACAGGAGGATTAAATGATCAACTCCGGAATAAAAAAACACAGCTTTCTTAAATGGGAATGGATGCTCATACTGATGCTCATTCTGATCAATATCATGAATGCATCCCTTTCCCCCTATTACCTGAATTATTTTAATATTTCCAGTGCGGTTATGGCGTTTCTGGACAAGGCTTTTATGGTTTTCCCCATGGCATTCATTATGATGATGGGTGACATTGACATTTCAGTAGCCTCAACAGTAGCCCTCTCATCAGTTATCATGGGAATTGCTGTACAGGCAGGGCTCCCTATGCCACTGGCCATTGTGCTGTGCCTGGGAACAGCAACCCTCTGCGGCTGGATCAACGGTATGATCATTACCCGTTTTAAAGAGCTTTCAGCGGCAATCGTTACAATCTCCACAATGATTCTCTACAGAGGAATCGCATACATCATCCTGGAAGATCAGGCTGCCAGCGGTTTTCCCGAGTGGTTTTCCTTTCTGGGCTGGGAAAGCATCGGCCCCATCCCCTTTATTGTAATTGTCTTTACTGTTTTTGCTGTCTTATTCTGGCTGATTCTCCACAAGACAATCTGGGGCAGAAGAATACTGGCCATCGGACAGAATAACACAGCCAGTATCTATTCCGGGATAAACGTAGACAAAATCAGACTGATGGCGTTTACATCCGCCGGGTTTATGGCAGGGATCTCCTCATTGTTCCTTACATCAAAAATGGCATCCACCAGGCCGAATATCGCCGTGGGATACGAACTGGAAGTTATTGCCATCGTTGTTCTGGGGGGCGTGAGCACATCCGGAGGAAGAGGAAAAATCCACAACGTCATAATGGCTGTCTTTGTTATCGGCCTGCTTAAATATGGTCTGGGTCTGATCAACATTCATTCACAGCTCTTATCAATCATCATTGGTATTCTTCTGATTCTCTCTACCCTTCTGCCCAACCTGGGAGAGGACTATCTGAAAAAGAAGAAACTGCGAAGCAATACATAATTTGTGAATCACAGAGTTCGCTCTGTAAAAATATTTGGAGGACTTTATGAAAAAGTATTTGGGATTCTTATTGGTTTTTCTGGTTCTGATGACAGGATTCATCAGTGCAGCGGGACAGGCTGAGGCGGAAAGCGGTTCAAAGAAATTTGCAATCATTTTCAAGAACACAGGTAATCCCTATGGTGAAAAGGAGATGGAAGGATACAAAATCGCCATTGAAGAAGCCGGTTATGAGGCAATTCTTAAGGCGCCTGCACAGCCCACAGTGGATGGACAGATTTCCATTATCGAAGAGCTGATCGCTCAGCGTGTGGATGCCATTGCCATCACAGGAAACGATGCCGACGCTTTGAACACAGCACTGAAAAGAGCCATGAATCAGGGAATAAAAGTTCTTTCCCTGGACTCTGCGGTAAGTGCTCCCGGAAGAATGGTTCACATCAACCAGGCAGACCCCGAAAGAATCGGTAGAGTTCAGATTCAGGCAGCCTACGATATGATCGGCGGAAAAGGCCAGATTGCCGTACTCAGTGCCACTTCTCAGGCTACCAACCAGAATACCTGGATTGAGTGGATGAAAGAAGAACTGAAAGACAGTAAATACAAGGATATGGAGCTTGTCAAAGTAGCCTATGGGGATGACCTGAGAGATAAGAGTGTATCCGAAATGGAAGCTCTTCTGAAAAACTATCCCGACCTGAAATGTGTTATTGCTCCCACAACCGTTGGTATTGCTGCTGCCGGTCTTGTAATTGAAGAAAAAGGTCTGAAAGGCCAGGTTCACCTGACCGGTCTGGGACTCCCCAGTGAAATGGCCAGCTATATCGAGAGCGGTATCTGTGAATGGATGTATCTGTGGAATCCTCTGGATGTAGGCTACCTTTCTGGATATGCCGCCATGGCTCTTGTTGACGGAACCATCACTGGTGCTGTAGGAGATACTTTCGATGCCGGTAAGCTCGGTAAGAAAGAAGTTATCGCCGACGGTGAGGGAACCCAGGTTATGCTGGGCGACCCCTTCCGCTTCGATGCAAGCAATATCGCCGAGTGGAAAACTGTTTACTGATCATATAATTGAATAATTAAAAGAATAGCAGCAGGCATTATGTCTGCTGCTTTTTTAATAGGAGAACACACAATGAGAAATGCTTTTAAAATGAAACTATACCCCGGATTTGCAGAGGAATACAAAAAAAGACATGATGAGATCTGGCCTGAATTAAAATCTCTTTTGGAAGAGTCCGGAATAAAAGACTATTCCATATTCCTGGATGAAGAGACCAATATTCTATTTGCCATAAATAAGTCTGATGACGGCAGAGAGCCTGTAGACCTGGCACAGGAAGAAATTGTCAAAAAATGGTGGGCTTTTATGGCAGATATTATGGAAACAAATCCGGATAATTCTCCAGTGGTGATAAACCTCAAAGAAGTGTTTCATATGGATTGAAGGAATTATCCGGGATAAATAATTAAACAGAGTATCGATTATACCAATTTTTCAGTAAAACTGATTCTATAATCATCCAATTTGATAAGCTTCTCCAACTCCACACCATTCATCTCGATCTTCACAAGATCCGCCAGATCTTCCAGATTCAGACCTTCAAGGGCGGCTTTACCTGAAATGGCGGCACCATAGGAAGAAGCCTCTTTGATGCTTGTAGTGTATACGGGAGAAGCCGGGTACATGTCGGCAATGATCCTCTTGTACACATCATTGTTCCGGAAGCCCCCCTCAATGTAGATGGGAGATCCATCTGAGATGGACACTCTCTCAAGAGCCACTGCGGTCTGCATGGCCAGAGACAGATTCAGCACGGCATGGGCGTAGACAAAGTCGGAAAAGAATCCGGGAACCTTAGCTCCGCTCTGAATGTCTTCCAGTGAATAGAAGGTCTCCCCCTCCCAGACACCGGGCCGGGAATCGGGAAACTGACCGGCTCCCCGCACCACACCGGGTACAATAAAGTCAGTGCCCTTCTCTATGGCCTTCTGCACAATATCTCTGTTGAAATCAGGATAGGCATCCGTCTTGTTCAGACTCTGGAGCAGGGTCATATAGGTTTCAAACTCAAGCCCTCCCATAAAGATGGCTGTTTTCACAAGCTCCTGCCGGGCCGAAATATTGTAGAAAACGGTCTTCCCCAGCTCCTGCTCTGTAAAGGCATAGTCCTTGACCGGGTGCATCACAACACACCAGGTTCCTGTGGAGTTCAGAATAAAATCCTCTTCCCCTTTGATCAGATAGGGAATCAGGGAGGAGTTGGAGTCGTGAAGTCCTGCAGTGACCTGGGTCTCGGGATTCAGACCGGTTCTGTCAGCCACCTCCGGACTGATTGTTCCCAGAACATCCCCGGGATTACCCGGCTCTGCCGGTAGTTTATCCAGAAGCCCCAGCTTTTCGGCGACACCAGACCACCTCCAGTCTTTGAAATCCCAGAGGTAGCTGTGGCAGCCGGTATAGGTATAGTCTGCTGCAAATTGTCCGGTCAGCCGCCAGGCAAAATACTGTGCATACATCAGTACTTTATCTGTTTTCTCATACTCAGAGGGAAAGCGCTTTTTAATGAAATACAGAAGCTTGGCCAGGTTGATAAGAGGTTTGACCTGAGCCGTTCCGGTCTCCTGCTGCAGCTCTTCCACTGATCCCATCTCGTTATAGAACTCATCATGCAATGTTTCGGGAACCTCATTGGTATAGGCCACAACGGGAACAGAGAGTTTTCCTTCTGCATCCACACAGGCACAGGTGGCTCCATGGGCGGAGATGGAGAGGCTGCGGATATTGTATTTCGTTCCCAGGGTTTTCAGATTTTCATAAAACCAGGTTTCAATACCCTCGGCATCCTCCACATCCAGATCTTCATATCGGATGGTGGGAATGGATTTATAGACCGAATCGATCTGATTCAGCTGATCATCATAGATCACAATTTTTTTATTGGTTTTTCCTATATCCAGAACCGCAATGGCGTAATTCATTTCAATCTCCATTTTTTTAAAGGATTGTAAAGAAAACCGGAGCCGTAATACGGCTCCGGAGCTTAATCTGGTTAAATCTGCAGTTACCTGGACAAAGAGGCCCTGTACTGCTCCACTTCCCAGTTTCTGATAAAGTTGATCTGATCCTCGGGCATAAACTGATACCCGCCGAAACTGGCGGTGTAAACCGCCACCTTTACATCATCCAGAAAAAGGAGACGGCTCTTCTCGTTCTGTGTCGCCGTGCTGTTAAAGGCAAAGGCTCCCAGATCTTTAATCACCGCCAGACGGGGATTAACACCGTTCTCCTCTTTATAGGCAGCGATACCATCGGCCAGGGTCTCAAGGCTCTGTGCATAAAGGGGCTTAAAACCGTAGTAAACAATATGGTCCGGGGTAAAAGCGAGATCCAGAGGGGCAAAGTCTTTTTCAGAGCGGGCCATGTCCAGAATATCCTGATTGGCGAATCCGCTCACTGTCAAAGAGTCATCCAGAGACGATTTAACAATACTCTCAACAGCCAGAATACTGTCTGCTTCCACAGGAATCTCCTTCCCAGCAGGGAAAGAACCCACTTCCGGCCGGATGGCATCAAAAATTTCTTTATAGATGCCGTCCACTTCCTCTTCCGAATTACCGGAAACAAAGACTCCATGGTTCTGAAGGAAGATCATCTGAGGGAAGTCATTCCCCCCGGCTGTGTTCTTCTCTATCTCGTCCTTGACCTCTTTGGCCAGAATATAACCGGGGTTGGTCACAGGCACCCAGATGGCCTTTTTACCAAACAGCCGGTCTATCGCATCTTTTCCCTGACGGCTGCAGGTTATGCCGTTGACCAGAGCCGGATGGGTGTGCACCACATAGCTGAAGGGCAAAAGAGCATGGAGAAGGGTTTCCACACTGGGTCTTTTCTTCATCTCAGAGGGAAAACGGGAGGCCATAAGATCTTCCAGAACCTCTTCTTCCCTCTTATCCACATCCTCTGAATAGGATTTTGACCAGATCGCATCCAGCCTGGAAAGATCAACCTTGACAAAACCATCACCTGTGATAGTGCCCAGCTCAGTTCCTGACCCCTTCACATACATTATCTCGTCATTTTTCCAGGAAGTGTTTCCACCACCGGCAATCACATATTCCAGATCAGAGCCGTATCTATTGGAAATTTCAACCAGTTTCTCCAGACTCATTCAGCTCCTCCCCTTCAGAACAGTGTCTTCGTATTTCAGAACGTCCGCAATCAGCTCGCTGTCTGTCAGAGTTCCGGACTCCCGGCAGTACTGATCCCAGATAATGCCGAAGGGTTTGGTTTTAGCTTCTTCCAGAAGAGCCAGACGGGCAAAGTTGTTCCCCTCTTCTTCATACTGTTTCAGTTTTGTATAGGGTTCCAGAAGAGCATAGAGCAGGCCTTTCAGAGAGGCTCTGGCTCCCACAGCCCAGGCACCGATTCTGTTCAAAGTTCCATCAAAGAAGTCCAGACCGATATAGGTATTGTTGACCTTGCCCGAGCGGACCAGCTCCTGCATCAGGGCGTAAATATCGTCATTCAGGGTTACCACATGGTCAGAATCCCAACGGACAGGTCTTGAAACATGGAGGAGGACTTCATCCAGATACTGGTACACAGAAGAAACCTTGTCGGCAATGGACTCGGTGGGATGAAAGTGTCCCAGGTCCAGACAGAGCAGTTTGTTTCTGGTCAGGGCATAGCCCATATAAAACTCATGGGACCCTACAACAAAAGACTCGCTTCCGATGCCGAAAAGCTTACATTCAACGGCATCCCGGATCTCTTTATCACTCAGTTCATGGGCAAAGATGGTATCCAGAGCCTCTTTCAGGATGGTTCTGTGATCCATACGGCATACCACATTGTCTTTGGCTCCATCGGGAATCCAGAGGTTATGAACCGAGGGAGATCCCTGCTCTTTTCCGAAGAAGGCGGTGATGTCTCTGGCTCTGTTGACATGATCAATCCAGAAGTTTCTGACCTTTTCATCTTTGCTGCTCAGGGTGAATCCGCTGTCTGCCAGAGGATGGGAAAAACAGGTGGCGTTGAAGTCCAGTTTGACTCCGTTTTCCTTTCCCCAGTCAGCCCAGGACTGGAAATGTCTGGGTTCAATCTGATCCCTGTCTACTTTTTCCCCCTGGAAATCCCCGTAGATGGCATGGAGGTTCAGTCTGTGTTTTCCGGGAAGAAGACTGTACATCTTTTCCAGGTCTTTTCTGAGTTCATCGGGATTGGACGCTTTACCGGGGTAGTTGCCGGTAACCTGTATTCCGCCGCCGGAGAGTGTGGAATCGGGGGTTTCAAAACCGCCCACATCATCTCCCTGCCAGCAGTGTACCGACAGGGATATTTCTTTCAGCTTCTTAAGGGCCGCCTCTACATCGACACCCAGCGCCGCATACTGTTCTTTTGCATATTCATAGATCTGACTCATGGTTGTTTCTCCTAAAACTGCAGAAGCCGGTTTACGGCTTCTGTATTAGTAAAATCAGGCCTAAGGGCCTTATGTCTGCCCTTGGGAGTTTGTTAATCCACGGACAGTTTCAAACAGGTTAGTCCTGTAGAAGGGAATCAACCTTGAGTTTTCCTTCAAAAAGTAGCACAATACCGTCATGTATGAAAAACACCATCTTCTGGGAAGTGAGTTTTTCCAGCCCGGAGAGATCAGCATCAAGATTCTCCATAGAGACCCCCAGCCTGAATATCCGATTCATACCCATGATTTCTCAGAGCTGGTCCTGATTCTGGATGGAAAAGGAACCCACTTTACCCGGAAAAACACCTTCGAAGTGGAACGGGGAGATCTGTTTGTCATCAACGGAGACAGGGCTCACGGCTATAAGGATCTGAAGAGTCTGAAACTGATCAATATCCTTTTCGACCTGAAGAAGCTGCACCTTCCCGACCATGATATTCACAAGTCAGCCGGGTTCCATACCCTCTTTACAATTGAGCCATTATTGCGGGGAGACGGCAGATTCACAAGCCGGCTGAAGCTGGATGAAAAGCAGATTGAAGAGGTGAAACAGATTATCCTGAAGATAGAGAAAGAGCAGACCCTGCAAAGGGAAGGCTACAGCTATCTGACAGCCGCTTTGTTTATGCAGCTCATCATCTATATTTCCAGGATCTACTCGAGAAACTCGGAGTCAGGAAAATCCAATCTGTACAACCTGGGAGAGACTATCAGTTTTATGGAAAACAATATGGACCGGAGCATCTCCATCAAAGAACTCCTGGACATCTCCCATATGTCCGAAAGCAGCCTGCTCCGCACATTCAGGAAAATTACCGGAACATCCCCTCTGGATTACCATCTGAGAAAACGGATTGACCGGGCCTGCTCCCTTCTGGAGAACACCGAACTGCCTGTCACCATGATTGCCTACGACCTGGGTTTTACAGACAGCAACTATTTTGCCAGGCAGTTCCGGCGGATCAAGGGAGAGAGTGCCAGGGAGTACCGGAAGAAATATTCAGCGAGAAACATATAATGTTCAAAGGAGATCCTGTTATGAAAAAAGCCCATAAAGCCTACCAAAGATTCACCAGCGATGAAGCACTGACAGATGCATATGAAGCCAGATTAAAATACCAGAGGGACAAAGCGGCTGAAATTTCCTATGCCCATAATGAAGGGATAAGACAGGGAAGTGAAAAAACAAACATGGAGAATGCCCGCAAGATGGAAGAGAAAGGTATTTCTTATGAAGTAATATTTGAAATTACAGGGATATCAGAAGAGCTGTTAAAAGCTGAGAAATGAGGTTACTGAAACTCGGCTCGTGCTTCCTGACTATACAGATACCTGTTTATGTACAGCATAAGAGCAAAAAGTCCCAAACTGAACAATAACAATGTGACACCGGCACTGTTTAAATAAAGGGCTTCCGGGGCGCCCTCATGAACCGCTTTAAAGCTAAGGTAAAACTTCAGAACATTCAGTCCTGCCAGAATGAACATAAGAAATATATTGTAGAAAAAGACAAGGATGCGTCCTATGTTTTTTCTTAACACCATCAGGACGGCTGCAGCAATCCCTGCAAGATTAAGAACTATCCCCCCGACATACAGGGCGAATAACAGATCTGCCGAGATCCTCCCGCTGTCACTGATAAAAGAGAAGATTAATAATGCCCCCACTGCCCAGAAGAACGTTCCGCATCCCAACAGAATAATATAAAACCAGGAAAGGACTGTAATATTTGATGACCGAGTGTTCATAGCTCGTTATCCTTTATTCATTGAGAAATCAATATTAATCGGATTCATAAAATCCGAGGATCAGAAACCGGGATTCCCGGATGATCAGATAAAAGAAATCACCATGCTCCCGGGCAAATCCCGCTGTTCTCATCTATATCCAGGAAATCTGACAGAAAAGGCAAAACCGGCTCATAATGATCGGCCCTGTCATTTTCCGGAAAATGAAAAGCGGGAGACTGATAGATTTTTTCAAAGTTTGTGATGATCATGTAGTTTCAAAACTCTGCCCAAAAAAGCTCTGCTTTAGCATTGGATAAAATGTACACCAGGTAATGGTTAAAATCCTTAACACAGGATAAGAAATCAGAGTTCCGGATTCCTGCGGTGACGCCGCCAGTACCGCAGTGTATTTTTCCGCCATTGTTTTGTTACATCATCAAATTTTGCCCAGTGTTTTTCTTTATGTCCTGAAAGGGCTTTTTCAAACAACCGGTCTCTTAGGGAGAAAGTGTATCTGTTCTCTCCCTGGGTCAGTTCTCCGAAACAGACGGCATTGGCCGGGCAGTGGTTCATACAGCGCAGGCAGTGCAGACAGCCGTATTTATCCAGGATGTCTATAGACGTTTCCGTCTTCAGCAGGTTCTGTTCCGGGCATTTATCAGCACACAGACCGCAACTGCGACAACGATCTGAATTGATCTGGAGCTCGGGGTATTTGGTCAGTTCAATCTCCTTCACAACTTTGAGTTTCAGGGGATTCAGAAAAGAGTGGTTATGTCTGATTCTGATATCCCTGGCTTCAAGAGAGCTGAGGATTTCCTCGACAAAGGAGTCAAGGGAAGCCTTGATATCATCTTCAAAAAACATCACTGATTCGTACTCATAATCAGATTCCGGTAAACGGGCCGAGATACCGCAGGAGGGAGCCTTGAAGCTCCTTTCAGCAATCAGGTGACAAGAGGAGGATCTCAAGCTGCGGGAGAAATCCAGAAAAGACTCGGAAGTAAAGCGGGCATAGGTGGAAAACAGAAAGTATCTGTTATCAGCACTGCGCTTTTTGATCTGTTGCAGAAGATCTTCCATAATATCCGGGTAGGAAAATTTATAGACAGGAAAGCCGATACCCAGAACTTTCCCCTCAAACGAAACAGACCGGACTCGTTCCCTGTCTTCAACACAGATCAACTCCACTTCATGCTGGTCTGACTCCAGCCTTCTTTTCAGCTCTTTGGAGATCAACTCCGTATTGCCGGTACCGGAAAAATAAAACAGGACAAACTGCATAAGCTCAACTCCTCCCTTTTGCGGTTTTTAGGGAGCCGGACTCAACGACTGAATCAGTGCTCTTGTCAGTTATCTCGTAATAGATCGGAAACGGACGGGAGCGCCTTTTCATAAACCGGACTGCATAAGAACGGGCATAGTTCTGTGCCATTTCCACGGTTTCCCATTCGTAGCGCCCGGAAAATTGCCTTTTTTCCGCATTAACCATAAACTGTTTGGTACAGAATCCCGGCAGGCCTGAAAAAAAGGGAATCGTGAAGCGGGTTCGCCGGATGATCTGCTGTACCGGTACCCGGGGAGCATGGAAAATGATTCTGAACACAGCCTGCCCCTTTTTCTTCTTTTTATTCCGGTCCAGAATATCAATTTCCAGGAATGTTCTGAATTGTCCTGAATCCTTCAGGATATGTTCCTGACCTATATTCTGCCGGGGATAGGCAATTCTTGCCTTTAATACATACACAATGCAGTGCAGAAATGAGCTAACGGGATTGTAGCGGAATACGTTCATATAATTTGTCCTTCTTTAATCAGTTTCCAATATTCCAAAGAGACAGGAAGCGATGGCATTCCGGAGTTTGACTTTAAAATCAGAGGGATTATTTTTTGAATAGTAGAGGATAAAGGACTGGATCATCTCCAGGATGGTTTCTGCGTCTACATCCTTTTTCACGGCCCCGTCCTGCTGGGCTTTCCGAATATACTTCAAAGTCTCCTCTGCCAGGGTTAAACGTGTTTGAATAACATGAGATTCTATATCAGGATAGATTCTGAATATATCCTGAACAATTCGGGATTCCATCTTTACAATCATTTCAGGAAAGATCTGGAGCATTTTATCCATGCCTGTTTTAAAATCAGGACAGCCTGACAGCTCCTGTATAAGTTGCTTCTGAGTGGCACTGATAAACTTGCAAAGGACCTGTTCAATCAGCTTTTCCCTGGATTCAATGTACTGATACAAAGTTCTTTTTGTGATGCCCGCCTCTCTGGCACAGTCATCCATATTCCAGCCCTTCACACCGGAACTGAAGATAAGCATAGCGGCGGCTTTGTTTATTCTTTCGGGAATTGAAGTTTTCTCTGAATCAACCATGTATACTACATTAGTTTATATAGTATACTTCTGTCAATATGAAACTTCTCTTAATCTAAAGATCAAAGACCGTCTTCCCCTTTTTAAAAATATATTGATAAACTTATTTTGTGCGCTATTATATTATTGATCCTTTTTTACCATGACACTTAAAAATGTAATATTGAACAAATTTAAAAAACTGAAGATAAAATGAAATTAATCAACCAAAGAAACCTTAATCAGTTTAATCTGTTTCTCCTTGGACCGGTAAATCCCTCACTTTTCTGGACTCCTGCAGCCAGGAGACACCGCTCTATAGGAATTCTGTTTTATATTGTTCTCATCCTGTTCTACTACAGCCTGGACCTCTATTTTGCTCCAGGCTTGATTATCTGGAATACAATACATCGCCTGCCCGTATTCCTGTTCTGCAGTGTTTCACTGTATTACAATTTGAAAATGAAATCATCTGATTCCATCCTGCTCCTCATTGGATGGATTCCTTTTGTGACTTTTATGTCCACATTAACCGGCATGATGCTGATTGGTGGTGAAAGTCTGTTCTATTATCCCTGGGGATTTCTGTTTATTCTCTTTGCCCCGTATTTCGGCAGAGTTTTACCGTATCGGATAGCCGGATTGAACAGTCTGGTAAATGTATTACTCTTATTCCTTACTGATATCTTCTTTTATCACTACAACTGGAAAATACGGATTATTTCTGGTTTTACTCTGAGCCTTCTCATTCTTTTCTCATTTCTGGTGACCCGTTCAAATCAAATGAACATGATTCAGTTTCATACTCTTACAAAAACCTCCCCGAAAGAAAAGATGGAAAATTTTGCCAGGCACTACAAGATAAGTCCCCGGGAGAAAGAGGTATTACTCCATATGCTGACGGGTGATCCTCGTAATCGCATTGCCGAAAAGCTGAACATAAGCCTGCACACAGTGAAAAGCCATATTAACTCTATCTACACAAAATGTTGTGTCAGCAGTAAAACTGAGCTTTTTAAACTGTATGAGAGTTTTTTATAAGAGAACTGTAACTTAATTATCTTATCGTTCTTCCTGACCTTCCGGAACCAAGAGACACTCCGGACCATCAAGAATACTTTCGGACCGGCCGTCACTTCCATAGCGAATGTACTGGACGATCTCACCCTTTTTCAGAACCCATTCCTGACGGACAGTACCTTCAACAGAGTCATGAACACTGCCTGTAAAGGGTTCATCCTGATAGGTATAACAGACTCCCAGATTTCTGCGTCCATCCTCATGAGCCGCTATCTGTGTAATGGAAATATACTCAGGGGGCTGCTTTTCAAGGAAACGGGGAGCATAAGCCTTTGTGTTTTTAAGAATATCCTGAAATAACTGATCAAGATACTCAGATCCTTTCTCCCGGAAGGATTGTGTTTCTTCGGAGCTGAGGAGCAGGGAATCCTCCTGGAACATATACCCTCCATGGATAAAGTGGAGTTGAAAAGCCTTGTCAGTACTGCACAGAACCCAGCCCCAACCGTCGGACCGGCAGACCTCATTCTTCATTTTGATGCCTTTACTCAGATTTTCATACGAAACATATTCCACCATGGAGTACTCCTGTTAAACACTGTATAAATCCCAAAAGATCTGTTTTCCATAACCAGAAGAAAATCTTAACACAGGATAAGGATGTATTCCTTTATACTCTGTGAAAAACTGCCTGGATACGAGGTGTAGTCAGAACAGAAATACCATTTCTTATCCTATGTTAATTGAAAAGTGTAAATCTCTGTGGAACATTAAAATAAAACCACCAGGAAAGTAAAATTGAAAAAGAATATACTCGTACTGCTGCTGATTATGACCGCTGCATATCTGACAGCAGAACCCCAAACAGCACAGTTGACAAACGTGACAGAAAGTTCCGTTCTGAAAGAAGGAAATACTCTATACAGCGGAGCCAACGCCCTTCTGGAAAGTCCGGCCCATCCCTGGGTGCCCGAAGGGGAGGCTGTGGGAGCAACCCTCTCCCTCTATTTTGAGGAGCTGTTTCAGTTTGATGAGATTCAGATCATCAACGGCTTTGCCCACGGAAATGATTACTATGGGAAAAACAACAGAGTCGCCCAAATGACTGTTTTTTATGAAAAGTATCCGGGAGAATGGCAGTGTCAGAAAACTTTGAAACTGGAAGATGGGAATCAGGGCTGGCAAAGTATAAAAATGGACTCGGAAGAGCAGGGAGAACAGTTCCACTTCCGGATTGACGACATTTACAAAGGCTATAAATACAATGACACCTGTCTGGGGGCTGTCCGCTTTCTGCTGAAAGGCGAAGTCGTTGCCATCCAGGGGGTGGATCAGGCTCTCAAATCCAGAGAGTTCTTTGAAAAAGCAAAAGAAAAAACCGACTGGAGACAGTACTGGGCCTCATTAGATGATCAGGGTCATGGCGTTCTTCTCTATGTAGTGAATGAAACGGACGCCTTTGCCATCATATTTGATGCCTATGACCCAACCTGGGATATACAGGATTTCAAGTACTATACATATTCGGAATTTCCTGAATATACAGGCTGGCTTTATGCAACATTACCCGATGGAAGCCAGGAAGAACCGGGAGAGAAGCCCTACCTGTCTGAATTCCTGAGCAGCGTAGATGAAAAGTTCCTCTATTTTCCTGACAGGATGTATGATTCTTTTACAGGCCCTTGGCTTCTAGTTGAAGGGTGGAGCCTGATCCATTCCATCCGCTTCACAGATGAAGAGAGTGATGAACCCGTTCATTTTGCAAAAAGAAGAGTTCTGTATCCCGGAGAAGAGGGAGAACTGATTATTGACGGCAAAAGTTATACCATTCTTCCTCCCGGAGATTATTTGAAAGTCATGGAAGGTTATTAAAATGAAAAAAAGAATCATAGTACCCCTGCTACTCCTCCTGCTCAGCCTTTCCGCTCTGACAGCCCAGAACCTGTCACCGGAAGAAGAACTGTATCTGGCCGATCCTGATCCCCGGTACAACGGAGAGCAGGTCAAAGACCTGCAGCGCTTTCTGCTGTTCAAAGGGATGGACATCGGTAGTGACGGCATAGACGGATGGTTCGGAAAGGATACTCACAATGCCCTCCTGAACTACCAGTTTAACAATGGTCAGGAAGAAACAGGCCGGATTAAAATCAAAGACATTCCAAAGCCTCTCAGCTGGTCTCCCTTTGTGCAGACCTTTCTATTTTCAGGCTGGCCAGAAGGGCCCATGCCCGGCAATGAACATGACGGAGAAACAGTAAAGGCCGAAGCGGGAAAGGATCTAACTTACTCATCCTACTTCGGTTCCATCACCATCCCTGCCGATGAAATTCAATCAGAGGGTTATAAGTCCTTTATCCTCTCTCCGGCCAAACGTTTTCTGGCGGCCTTTAACGGAGACAGATCCTCTGTGATTCTCTGGGACATCCTGAGCGGAACAAAGCTTGAGTATCCCATCGAAGAGACCGCCAAAGACAGCTCCTACCAGTATGAACCGGAAAACCATACAGATTTTGAAGGGGAAAGCATTTCCTGGTGGATGGACCCCATGAAGTATGACCGGGCTCAGCTGACCTTTGTTGTGTATTACACCTTTCAGGGTCCTCAGCAGAAAGACCGCTCTCTGATCACAGTCAGTCCCTATATCCAGTTTTAAGGGGAATAGACAAAAATGATAAAAAGAACTCTTATGGCTGTCAGTTATATAATACTCAGTACGGCTCTGTTTGCTCAGACAAACTCCCGGGAGACCCTGATAAATGGAAAATGGGTGGAACCCGGGGTCTACCGGATGATCGAGCACAGTATCCGCTTTTTTGAAGACGGGACCTACAGTGTTCAGTACAACGGTTACTTTGATTATGAAATCCGGGGCTACTACAAACTTCAAAAAAACCGCCTGATCACCTACCCGGATCTGGAGAACGGAGCGGAAATGATGGAGGTATCCCCTCCTCAGGACCTTCTGGAAAGCGGAAATGTCTGGACCCTGGGCAGAAACCAGAAGGATGCGATTATCTACAATACGACTTTGCGGAGCGAAGGGGGCATGCAGTTTGCCGATGTGAACAGTGTGAACCCCGCAGGGCTTTCCAGAGGAACAGAGGGAACCAGGCTGATTACGGTAGCTAAAGCTGTAACTGTTTTGGAACACAACAGCAATATCCGAACCTCCCCTGCCCTGAACAGCCCGAAAGCCACGTACAGTATCAGCGGTAAAGAATACCCCTACCTGCCGGCAGGCAGAGAGGTGGTACTCCTGGGCCGCACGGCGGAAAAAGAGACAGTCCCGGGTTATGATCCAGGCTACTGGTACTACATCGAAGCCAAGCTCTATCCCATGGAAGAGTCGGGTCCTAAATACGGCTGGGTCTACGGCCCTCTTCTGAATATGGATAAGACAGCACCCTTTGACTTCAGTGCCCGGTAAGGATTAACAAAGTGACAAATAAAATTGATATGATTCCCGTCTTTTTCGGCGGATTTATGATTTTAATGGCCCTTGTGGCCTCCATCAGCCCCTTGATCAATCTGATCTTCGGGGTACGTAGTACCGCAGTGATCCTCACGGCTGAATATAAGGCCAGATACGAAAATTCGGCCAGCATTGAGGGCCGGGATTTCGGAACCTGCTACACAGGGGAGTACAAAAACAAAGACGGGAAAAGGGTTCCTTTTGAATACTGGCAGAACGATAAAAACTTCGGAGCTTCCAAGGCCAAAGGGGATACCTTTGAAGTCCTTTACAGACCCGGAAAAGAAGGAAGCCTCATGGAAGCGGATTTTATAGCAATGTTCCGGCTCTCATTTGCCCTTCTGGCTTTTGGACTGGTTGTCATTTATATATGGATAAAAAAATAAACAGAATACCGGCTTCTTCTATACTACCATCGTTCATCTTTAATCCTTTTTTATTATCTGGTTATCTGATCATTTTCTGGTACTATCCTAACAATTCCCGGGTTATAACAGATCGATGAAATGAATTGATTTTCGATATTCTCCATCAAATAAAATTAACTATTCCCCTTATCATACGTTTTGATCCATATCCATTCTCAGAATCAATCATTTCCATCTACTATTTTTTCCGGAATCATCTCTTTATATTGATCTTTCTAATCCAAAAAAAAGTGACAATAAATCTATCAAACCGGTGAACACCGGTATCAAGGATTTATTATGAAAAAAATAGTTTCTATATTCTTAATTGCATTAGCATTATTCTCTTTGATGGGGTGCACGAACCCCGCCGGTGGAGATATGGAATCAGAAAAGCAGAATGACAGTTCCGACACTCAGGAGAACCCCACGGATGAAAAAGATCAGCCTCTTCTGTTCTTAACACTTGAAAGTCTTACAGGAAGTTTCAATACTGACTATAACAACAGCACCAGCTTTTACCTGAGATCTTTAATCAGTCCGGAAACGGAAAATCAGTCTGTCATTTGGTCTTCCTCAGACCCGGATATAGCATCCGTGGCGTCTTATGGGGGATCTCTCCCTTCTGATTTTAATGGAGCTCAGGCAACAATTACAGCAAAGGCCTTTGGTTATACAACGATTACAGCCACCTCTGTTGCCGACAGTCAAATCAGTGAATCCGTAGAACTGGCCATCGGTTATGTGGATCATTTTAATGACAGCTCCATTTGGGGAACCAGTTCTGCACCGGGGTATGTCTGGGTTGGAAGCTATGAATCGACCGGACCAGACAGCGGTTTATATAATATAAAAACGAACTACGATGGTGCTACGATGTATACAGGCCAAGTTTATAGAGTAAAAAAGGATGATACAAACAGGCTTGAATTTGATTCACAATATGACTTCTCAGTTGATATAATCGTAGATTCTTCTGACAATACAGACGGCGTTCCCGGTCATGCCCAGCTAAGCTTTAACCGTCCTCCCTCATGGGGATATCCCTTTGATAAAGTTCATATTAATTCTGATGGTGAGTTCTCAGTGAACCATCAGGCATCCAGCTATATTCCTGACGTTGTGACGTATATTGATTATACCTATTCCCCTGTAATAAAAACCGACGGGTCAAGCAATACGGTAAAAATCTGCCAGGACACAGATTCATTTACTCTGTATATCAATGATGTAGAGATGGGCAAGTGGTCAAATGAGGCCAGACATTCGGATACCAATGGCTTCGAATTTGGATCATATGGACCGGGTGGCCCTGATCCCTATTCCACAAAAGTGAGCTTTACAAATATATCGGTTTATCCAGTTAAATAAGACAACTAATGATCACTGATAGAGAGGGTATCCACTAAGGGGCCCTCTATTCTTTAAATCAGGGATATGCTGATTCAGCGCTTAGTTCAGTTTCATTTCCTGATTCTGATGCAGATCTGAGAAACTTTATAAAGTTGAAAGTTTAAGGGTTTTAAATTGATATGAATCCCTTAGAAATATATTTAGTAATACATTATTAAGAAGTAATGACAACAAGGAGATTGGGATATGAACATATACATCAGAAAAGAAGCAGCCCCAGAAGAATAAGCACCACTGCCGTGAGGACAAATGAGATTTTTGACCAGATCCGGAAGGGAAGAAGCAGAGTGTTCATGGTCTTTTCAGAGACTTTATCAACAGAACTCCTGATCCCTTCGATCTGCTTCTGGATTTTTGAAAAGTCCTTCTCTGTGACCTCTTTGTCACCATCTTCCATATCCTTGACCAACTTCTGAGAGAGAAGACCAAAGTATTTCTCGATCAGCTTGGCGATGATCCCTCCCACAAAAAAGATACTGGAACTGATAATGGCCGTCACAGTGGGTAAAACAATCTGCTCCAGAACAGCAAAAAACACATCCTTGAAGGAAGGTCTGGTTCCCTGACTGGCCATATCGCCGATAACGGTGTTTGTTATTTCCAGAGACAGATCGACAATGGCGACAATCTCCGTATTGATCCGCTTCAGAAAAAGGGTGATTCCCCAGGAGAGTCCTGTAAACATTGTGAGGATCAGCCCCAGAAACATAAACACAATGGCCAGAGTCATACTTTTATCGATGCTCACAGCATAAATGCCGAGGGCGAAGACGATACAACTTAAAAATAGAGGCGGCAGGAGCAAAGATCTAATCGCTATCTGTCCAAAGGATAATAAACCCTGGATTTTTTCTTTCAGTTCATTGGTTCGGTACTGGCTTAAATCCAGTTTTTTGTCTGTCATGATGTTCAATTCCTTATTTTATTATTTTTCTATCTTTATCACCAAAGAAGAACCTTATACCGGATTTAGAATCGGGGAGGTTATTTCTTCAATGTTTGTATGCATTTATATAACTCTGTTCCTGATTCCTTTGCCAGGGTCATAGACCTTATTAAGGCATCCTGTTTTTCACTTGAACACCCAAGACCATGGATGGAGTCCGGTGGACATATTACATGGAAATCCCACTCATTAAAATCCAGTATGATATAATCCGGAACACTGTATAGATTATCAATCACAGTCATACACTTGTATTTGAGTCGTGGTATAACTGATTCGGAAGACTGTGATTCTTCAAGAGAATCCAGAATATTCAGGATTGCACATTTTTGTATCAGAAAGAGTTTTTGTAAAGGTTTAACCAGTTTTTTAAAGGAACTCTCGATCAAAGCTACGTTCTGACTTATTTCTGCTGAAAAGTACTCAGAAAAACTCTGATCCTGGAGAACAAAAGCCCGATTCAACATTCCCGCTTCATAATAACTGACTTGAGGATCTTCGAAATCCAGCAAATCAAATCCTCTAATAAAATAATCCTGATGTTTATAACACAGGAACATATAATCAAGGAACTGTTCTTTAAAATCAGGATGGAAAAATCCTTTGTCCTGATATAGTTTTCTGATGTAGTTCTTCTTGTTTAAAGCATAAATATCATTATAAAAAAAGGACTCCCTTTGCAGAATATTGCCAAAGCCATGTCCGCAATATTTCAGAAATTCCCCATAGGAATCGGGGAGAAAAAAGCCCTCGTCAAACAGATCATCAAGAGCATCAATTTCCTGTTCTGAGCAGCCTATGATCTCTCGTGGGTCCAACCACTCCAGCTGTTCAACAAGCTCTACAACTTTGTTTATGTACTTATATTTGCTCATTTGCATTAATACGCCCTCACTTTTGGTCCTAAAGAACGATTTATCAAGTCGTATCTACAATGAATATTATCCATAATGTTTTTTTTCGTTTGATACTGTTGCATACTCCACAAATCTTTAAATGATTTCCTTAAATCCATTATCTATGATCCATCTTGAAATTTTATTATTTTCAGTTTCTGAGTGTTGCACAGACAAATAGACATAGGGGTAACGACCATTTGTTAAGCCGGATAAATCATGGAAGATAAAATATTCATCTTTCATATCTTCACTTTTTATTATCCTCATACCTAACCCGAGAATGCTCTTATTATTATACTCTTCCAACAGTTTCTCTTTTGCATAACCTGCATATTTCTTGCACAGTTGTAAATCACCGATTGATTCAATATGAATAAATTCTTTTGATGCTGGTACGTTTGATTACATAAGACTCAGTACCCCCGTTTACGGCAGTACTCTTCTACATCCAGACCACCCTTTTCAGCCTTGGCATACCAGCTTTCGGCAAACTTCAGATTCTGCTTAATCCCCCGTCCCATCTCATAGGATTTACCAATCTCATAGGCGGCTCCCGGGATTTCTTTTACTTTCCTGAACTCCTTGAGCCCCTCTTTTTCATCCTTCTTCAGCCCGTAACCATCTATCAGACAATAGGCTTTCAATAAAGTTAAATCGGCTTTAAGGCCTGCGGTCTCATACCAGGAATCGTACCAGAAATCAAAACTATCCAAGGGGTAATCTTCCAGTTCCCACGATTCAAAATCATTGAACCAAGCCTCAAGCCTGTCAGATGAAAAAGAGTGAAGCCTGTGTTCATAATCGGCCTCAAGCATCCCCTTGAGGGTTGTTGCCTTATTATCCATCTCATAGGCCCGGGAGAGGAACTCTACCGCCTTCTGAGGATTTTTATCCACAGCCCAGCCTTCCAGATAACAGCGCCCCAGACGAACTAATGATTCTGCATCATTTTTATCAGCAGCCTTCATCAGGCTGCTGATCAGAAGATCTTTATCATATTCCCGTTCTCCAACAGCGGATTGAAAACAAAGAAAACTAAATGAATAGGGATCGGGGTTCATCACCCTCTCCTGCTCTTCCGTATCCCATATTGTCTCTGGGCTATCCCAGGGCTCTACGGCTCTGTAATAATGTTCATTCTTATAACTGAAGGGGCTCTGATCTTTAAAATGTTCAAGCCAGGCAGGATCTGTCATTTCCCCTTGCAGGGTATAGCAGGGCCAGGCCTCATTCCGGTAAACCTCCAGGAGGTCTTTGTTTTTCATGTATTCTATATCATCATACTTGTCATAAGAGTCGGGTTCAGGAGATTTCACAGAAACGGAACGGACATAGGCCTTTCCTACTTTATGATAAAAGTAATCCCCTTCTTTCCTGAAACGATCTTGAATCCAGTTTAAAGAAGCCCCCAGGGGAGTCTCTTTGTTAAAATCATTGTCGGAAAAATAGTACCCCGCCTTATTATCCCGTTCTTTCCTTAAGGGTGCTGCCATAAGAGCTAAGACGGCCCCTTCATCCAGATTGGGAGAATCCTTATCTTTGTTAAAAAAGCTGAAGGAGAGAGTACTCCCCTCCACTCGTATTTGGCTTACATATCCAGTAGAAAACCCTTCGATATAATCTAAAACGGTATAATCAGTCCCATTCGTATCTCCGGTAAAAGCGGCTCTCCCAATCCATTTCAGATCAGCCGGCTCTGACCATTGCCTCCCCTGTGAGGACCCTGAATAGCTGGCAAGAACAAGGCGTCCCTTTTCAAGAGCGATAAGAAGGCCAATTTCCTTCCTGTCATATCTGTCATACCAGATAAGCGGATATCCCACCCAAGCTGAAAAATCAAACTCTTCCAACTCTGCCCCCTCCAGTTTATCCACAATTTCATAGGCAGGAAGGGCATAACGGGGAAGGTAACTCATGGGGGAAAGATCAGGGGGTACAGGAATATTAAACAGCATGTCTGTAGGAATGGGAATAAAGCCCTCGGACCGGGTAAAATCCACTTCCAGCGATACAGGAGCTTTTCTGGGGGAGACAGGATCACAGCGTTTATAGCTGCGTGCCGGGTTAAAAGCGGCTGTTTCCCAGCAGTCTCCATCTGAGATATGGGCACACCATTCAGGAGCTGTGGTCCGGATTCTAAAACCGCCATTATCGGGCAGCATATTGGCTCTTAATACAAATCCTCTGGCATTTTGACTGACCCACTCTTGGTTGTACACATTATCGTGGGAAACTTCCTTACTCAGAGGACCGTCCCCCATATTATCCATTAGAAGCATAAGGGCAAAACCGGGGGTTTCAGGTACAGGGCCTGAATCGGGATGAATTGACTCAATACCAAGAATGAGAGAAGAGGGGCTGGGTTTCTTCAGAACAGTGATTGAAAAAAGTGTAGACATTACAAAATCCTATTGCAGAAAATATTTATGGAAATGAACCTAAAAGGTGATCTAAGAACACAACAAATTTTGAAATTTTATAGAGTTCTTCCTTAGT
Source organism: Spirochaetales bacterium (assembly GCA_028532905.1). Taxonomy (GTDB): domain Bacteria; phylum Spirochaetota; class Spirochaetia; order DSM-2461; family DSM-2461; genus Oceanispirochaeta. The sequence continues at coordinate 2,649 of JAQQAM010000089.1, read as the reverse complement.
TCATGCTGTTTCAAATAACACCTCATAATAGTATCCCCATGGACTGTGAAAATCCATCTGCACCTGATTTTCTTATCAAATGTTAAGAAAAACAGAAAATCCGGAAAGGGCTCTGTGACTCGGCCGGGAATGAAGTTACATTCTTCATATGAAGAGAAATACCCCTTCATAAAGTAGGATACCAGGAGCTGTGTATGAAATACTACAGAATTGATACTGCCGAGTCTGTTAATGGAGAGGTTCCGCCGGGAATAGATGGCAGAAATGTTAAAGACAAGGAGAAGCTATTTAACAGAGCCTGCGGACCGGATCTGTTCTTTGAAGAATCTCCTGTTTTTGATTATCTGGTACCTCTTAATTTTCAGGAAGAAGACGCAGAGAAAGAAGCGACTATGGTCTGCGATTACAACTACTGGTGGGGAGAGGCTCCCATGGGAGGATGGTTAACGCCTGTCTCTGAAAAGCTCAGAGTCCTTCTCAGCAATTTCAACCTGGGTGAGCACCGCTTCTATGATGCCTGGGTTCTGTTCAAAAAAGAGAAACAAAGGCATTGGATTTTACAGTTCCTCAGTAACACTTATGAATCCTATATAAACTTTGATAAAACTATATTTAACAACAGGAACACTTCGGGCAAGTTAGGAGGAAGAGAACTTCAGACAGGTCGATTCGGCAGTATAGAGGAAGTGAAAGCCCATGCCCGCTCCAACTGGGGCAAAGGCATATACTGGAACTATGAGAGAGTTGTGATGAAACCGGAGTTCAGAGAACTGGATTTTATACCTTTCTTCAAACTGGGAGACCTGGTCAGTGAACGATTAAAAGCCGCCCTGGAAGAGTCCGGTCTGACCGGTTTTGAATTCCACGAACTCCCGCTTCCCGTCGAATTCAGTGATGAAGTAGATCACTGACAACTCCATTTATTCATTCACTTCCATAAGCTGATATCCCAGTAGGGGTAAGACCTGTCGGCAAAGACAGCAATACCCTCTCTGGAGATTTCAAATCTCATTTTTGTCACAGGATGTTCAGGCTCCAGGGCCAGAGAAAGAAAAATAAAATCCTGATCCTGCGAAGGCCCGCAGCTATGCCAGGAGAGCTGCTCAATCGTCTCGACAGTCTCCCCTCTTTGGATAAAACCTTCTTTGCTGTAGCTGAAACAATCCTCAAAATCGAGGGTGATAATAAATAGGTCACCCGAATCCAGATTATAATAGTCTGCGTGTTCAAAGAGATAATAGGAGTGAATGTCTTTGAGGAGGTCCTTCGGATCACACACTTTTACACTGACAGGACAGTCCTTCCCGGCTGTTATCTTCACTTTTCGCCCTGAGGGAAACGTCAAGCTCAGCCATTTGACCAGGGTGAACAGGCTCTGATTTTCTTTGAACTGAGGTTCGGATAAAAAAAGACTCTCACCCCTGTCTATAACGCCCTCTTTATATCCGTAAAAAGAGCTGTGAATCTCAGCTCTGTGTCCCCCATCCGGGAAGATGAAATAATCATAACAGTAGGTATAGCCCTCTTTGAGTTTGTAGTTTATCGCCTTTCCTATTGTTTCAAGCAATGTGTTATAGGCTTCCCTCTGAACAGAGCTCCAGGACGCGGCAGGAACATCTGGATCGATGGTCTGTATATGTTCTTTCAGAGCTTCATCCTTCTCTGTTATCTCATAGGGAGTAGGAATATAAGAAAAGATTATGCCCGTGTGGGAATACCTGTCCCTCAGAGATTCCGGATCAATAGTACCGCCGTACAGATCCACAGATTCAAGAGATTCAATCTGGGAAAAATCGACATCATCTGCAATGTCTCCCTGAAGAGATAAATACCTCAGGCTTGTCAGATCATAAAGAGAGTCGGGGACAAATTCCAGCTTCAGATTGTGAATACCCAGAGTATGAAGCCGGGTCAGAGGCTCAAAACTATCCGGCAGAACCGGGATCGGATTATCGTGGAGATACAGCTCTTCCAGATTCGTCAGATGTTTAATTTCGACTGGTACAGATGAGATCAGATTGTCATTGGCTCTTAACACTCTGAGATTTTTGAGATTCTTGATATCTGAGGGGATTTCGACGAATGAGTTTTCATGGAGATTCAGTGCTTCAATCTGCTTCAGTTCAAACAAAAGAGCAGGAAGTTTCTTTAAAGATGCAGGAGCCGTGATTGTGATCTGACTGCCTGCCAGCACATCGTATATCAGATCTACCGTAGTGAGCTCTTCTTCATCGGGGTCCGGTTCATATTCTTCAAAAAACCCCTGCAGTTCAAGGTATTGCTGACAACGAATGGGATCTGCAGCAATTTCCTCGGCGGCCTTCTGGATTTCTTCATGTGTCATTTGCATTACATCTGAGATTGTGCGCAGATTGACAAATACTCATTCAACTTGACCTTTTGAGCATACTCCAGGGTCTTGTCTCCCCCCAGAACCGGCAAATGTACAAAACCATAAACTTCATCCTCCGAAAGTGCACCTAATTTTTCATAACACTCATTAAAAAGGGACTCTGAAAAAAAACTTTCTACAAAGGTTTTATCATTAAATAAAATATCAAATAGAAAATCAATTTCCTCGTCACCGATGATTTCATACTTATTATACAGAATGTTATATACGGAGACGTGGATTTCACCGGTCTCTTC